>CAXTNV010000066.1:0-18821 GCA_964245755.1 uncultured Acetobacteraceae bacterium
CCCCCAGGGTCGATCGGCTTGAACCGCACCGCCCCGATCGGCGCCTCGATCACAGGTATGACGCCGACATGGCGGCTGGAGAGCATCCAGCCGCCGATCAGCACCAGCAGCAGCGTGCCGATGCCGCCGGCGAGCAGCACCAGCTGCCGGGTCGCCGGATCCATCGCCTCGCGACCGCGTCGCCCGCCCGCCGCCCAGTCCTCGCCGTCCAGGGCGCGGTCTTCCTCTACCGGGTTCATCGTATCTCCTCGGCCGCCGCGACCCCCAGCAGGCTCAGTCCGGAGCGGATCACCTCTGCCGTTGCCAGCACCAGGGCCACGTTCGCAAGACTTCGGGAGCGCTGCCCGGGATGCAGCAGGCGCAGTGTTGCATCATCCGCGGACGTCATCCATACCCGATCGAAATGAGCCGACAGATCCCGCAGGAACAACGTTATAGCCCGGTCGAAGCGGCGGCGGTCGGCTGGCGGCGCGGCAACGAGTCGGCTCCAGTGCTCGATGCGGCACAACAGGGCCCGCGCCGCACCGCAGGCGAAGCGTCCGGCCGCCGCGGCGTCGAGCTCTTCCGGTCCCGCCCGTTCCAGCCCCTCCTGGCAGGCAGCCGCGCGCAGCACCGAGCGGCACCTTGCGTGCGCGTACTGCACCGCGAAGTCGGGATCGGCACGGCGCATCGTCTCGAGCGGCAACGGCGCCGCTGCCGGCCGCGGCGCGTCGGGGGATCCGCGCGGCGCCTCGCGCAGCACGCGGTCGAGCGCGTCATCGGTGAGGCGAAGGTTGACGAAGCCCGCTCCCGCGGCGCGGGCCGAGGCAACCCCGGGCAGGCGGCCGAGGCGTGCCGCCAGCGCGTCGGCGAACATCGCGACCGGTCGGCCCGCGACCGGTGCCGCCAGCAGCGCCGCGTCGGTCGAAAGATCGCCGCGGCCGGGCGTCCGCGCCGGCCGCAGCGCGACCCTGCCCGCGAGAGCTTCCGCGAGACCCGGCGCCAGCGCATCCACGCAGCCTAGCAGGTCGGCGTCGGACAGGATCGGGAGCAAGCGGCGCCGGATCAGCCGGGAATCGCGGGATCCGTCAGGCGGCGATGCTCCTCGATCGCGAAGCGATCGGTCATGCCGGCGATGTAGTCCGCCACCACCCGGTGCACCTGCCCGCCGTCGCCGGTCGTGGTCTCCGCCTTGGCGCGGTCGCGCCAGCCATCCGGCAGCAGCGCCGGGTTGGCCGAGAGGATGGAGAACAGCGAGGCCGTCACCTGCCGCGCCTTCATCGTCATCCGGCTGACGCGCCAGTGTCGATATACCCTGGCGTGCAGGAACGAGCGGATCGCGGCGTTGTCCTCGGCCATGCGCAAGCTGAAGCCGACCATCGGGCCCGGATGGCGTCGCACCTGCTCGGCGCTCTGCGGCGCCGCCGCCTGCAGCCGTCGCCGGCTCTCTGCGATCAGGTCGGTCGCCAGCATGTCGATCACCCGCCGGATCGTCTCGTGTCGCAGCCGCGACGACGCCGCCGGATCCGGCCGCACCTCGCCCGGCCGTGCCTCGCTTAGCCGTGCCTCGCCCAGCCGTGCCTCGCCCGCCTCGCAGCAGGCGCGTGCCTGACGCAACGCCTCCCCCACCACCGGCAGATCCTGCAGGTCGGCGAAACCGAGCAGCGATGCGCGCACCCCGTCATCGAGGTCATGGCTGTGATAGGCGATGTCGTCGGCCATCGCCGCCACCTGTGCCTCGGCCGAGGCGTAGCAGCCGAGATCGAGCGGGTGCTCACGGTCGTAGGCGGCAAGGTAGCCGGACGGCGCGGTGACCGGGCCGTTGTGCTTGGCCAGGCCCTCCAGCGTCTCCCAGGTCAGGTTCAGGCCGTCGAAGCCGGCGTAGCGTCGCTCCAGCACGGTGACGACGCGCATCGACTGGGTGTTGTGGTCGAAGCCGCCCCACTCATGCATTGCCGCGCGCATCGCGTCCTCGCCGGCGTGGCCGAACGGCGTGTGGCCGAGGTCGTGCGCCAGCGCCAGCGCCTCGGTCAGGTCCTCGTTGAGGTCGAGCTCGCGTGCGATCGAGCGCGCGATCTGCGCCACCTCGATGCTGTGGGTGAGCCGGGTGCGGAAGAAGTCGCCCTCGTGGTTGACGAACACCTGGGTCTTGTACTGCAGCTTGCGGAAGGCGGTCGAGTGTATCACCCGGTCGCGGTCGCGCTGCCAGGGGCTGCGCGTCGTGGCCTCCGGCTCGGCATGCAGGCGGCCCCGCGCGTCCTGCGCACGCACCGCGTAGGGCGCCAAGCTCATCCCGCGCTCCGCCGCTCTGCCGCCCTGCACATGCAGACAGGCTTACAACGGCCCCGGGCACGCTTCAATCGAGGCGGGGCCTTCAACAACGGTCGTCGCGACGCTATCTTGCGGCGATGGACAACCTGCCAACGAACCTCGATCCCGTTCCCCCCGGCGCGTTCTCGGTGTCGGGCCGCGCCGCCGCCCGCATTGCGGAGATCGTCGCCGGGCAGGCGGACGCCTCGGGTCCGGACGCGCAAGCGCTGCGCGTCGCGGTGCTCGCCGGTGGCTGCAGCGGCTTCCAGTACAGCTTCAAGCTCGATGCCGAGAAGCAGCCCGACGACATCGAGATCCGGGCAGGTGCCGCGCGCGTGCTGGTCGATCCGGCGAGCCTCGACCTGCTCGGCGGTGGCCAGCTCGATTACAGCGAGGCGCTGATGGGCGCGCACTTCACCGTGCGCAATCCCAACGCGACCTCGTCCTGCGGCTGCGGCACCAGCTTCTCGATCGACTGACGGCGCTCCTGCACCGCGCGATGAGGTTCGCCAGCTGGAACGTGAACTCGGTGCGCAGCCGCGAGACGCACGTGCGGCGCTGGCTCGAACGGCACCAGCCGGACGCGCTGCTGCTGCAGGAGATCAAGTGCGAGAGCGCCGCCTTTCCGGCCGCGGCCTTCGCCGCCCTGGGCTACCGCAGCGTGGTGGTCGGCCAGAAGAGCTACAACGGCGTCGCCATCCTGGTGCGCGGCGAGGCGGAGACCCTGCGCACGGTGCTGCCCGGCCTGTCGCCGGACGCACAGGCACGCTACCTCGAGGTCAGACTGCAGGGGGTGACGCTCGGCAACCTGTACCTGCCCAACGGCAACTCCGGCGGCGCGGCCGGCTACCGGGCCAAGCTGGACTGGATGGACGCCCTGGTCGCGCACGCCGCCGCAATGCTGCGCGAGGAGACCGACTTCGTGCTCGCCGGCGACTACAATGTCTGCCCGACCGACGAGGACGCGGCCCCCGGCATCCTCGCCGCCGACGACGCGCTGCTGCGCCCCGAGACGCGCAGCCGCTTCCGCGCGCTGCTCTGGCTCGGCCTCACCGACGCGCTGCGCGCGCTGCAGCCCTCGGGTCCGGCGTACACCTTCTGGGACTACCAGGCCGGCTGCTGGCCCCGCGACCGCGGCCTGCGCATAGATCACGCGCTGCTCTCGCCGCGTCTCGCGGAGCGCCTGCAGGCGGCGGCGCCGGACCGCGTCGAGCGGGATGCGCCGCAACCCTCCGATCACGTGCCGCTGCTGGTAGGGCTCGCGCCCGCCTGAGCCGGCGTGTCAAAATTTGGCCACGTTCATGTTAATGATCCTTCATGTTCATTGAGGGAGGTTTCATGCGCGATCATGTCGTTGGGCTGCTGGCGGTGTTCCTGGCCGGCGCCTCTCTGGGACCGGCCGCGGCGGCGCCGACCGGCAACGAGGCAGCGGGCAGGAAGCTGCCGCACGAGCAGGTCGGCAAGGCGTCGGTCTACGCTTCCAGCCTGCAGGGACGCCACATGACCGACGGCGAGCGCTTCAACGTCCGCTCCGACGATGCCGCGAGCCGCACCCTGCCGATCGGCACCAAGGCACGGGTGACCGATCTCGAGACCGGCCGGTCCGCCGACGTCACCATCAAGGATCGCGGCCCGGTGCCCAGGAACCACATCGTCGACCTGACCCCGCGTACCGCACGGCAGATCGGCATCACCCGCAAGGAGGGCGTGGCCCCGGTCCAGATCGTGCCGACCAGCGTGCCCGCGCGGCCGACCGAGACCGCGAGCCGCCGCTAGTCGCGCCGGCCGCCCCCGGCACCGGCTCGCTCAGATGTCGGCGTAGAGGTGGGTCTCGGCCGCACCCCCCGGATGGGTCACGGCGCCCAGATGCGCGGGTCCCACGAGCTGGGCGAATTTCCAGATCGCTCCGCTGTTGTAGTCGGTGCGGCGCGGCTGCCAGGCGGCGCGCCGCCGCGCCAGCTCTATCTCGTCCACGGCCACCGAGACGGTGCCGTCGGCGGCATCGATGACGATGCGGTCGCCGTCCCGGAGCAGGGCGATCGGACCGCCCTCCGCCGCTTCCGGCCCGACATGGCCGATGCAGAAGCCGCGGGTGCCGCCGGAGAAGCGGCCATCGGTGATCAGCGCCACCTTCTCGCCCATGCCCTGGCCGTAGATCGCCGCCGTGGTGGACAGCATCTCGCGCATGCCGGGACCTCCCTTCGGCCCCTCGTAGCGGATCACCAGCACGTCGCCCTCGGCGTAGGCCCGCGCCTGCACCGCGGCGAAGGCGTCCTCCTCGCAGTCGAAGCAGCGCGCGGTGCCCTCGAAGTGCAGCTGCTTGAGGCCCGCGACCTTCACGATGGCGCCGTCCGGGGCGAGGTTGCCGCGCAGCCCGACGACGCCGCCGGTGCGCGAAATCGCGCGCGACACCGGGTAGACCACGTCCTGGTCGAGCGGGAACACCACCTCGGCCAGGTTCTCCGCCAGCGTCCGGCCGGTCACCGTCAGGCAGTCGCCGTGCAGCAGGCCGCCGTCGAGCAGCGCGCGCAGGATGACCGGGATGCCGCCGACGTTGTGCACGTCGAGCGCCACATACTTCCCGCCCGGCTTGAGGTCGGCGATGTAGGGGGTGCGGCGCATGATGGCGACGACGTCGTCCATGGTGAAGCGTATGCCCGCCTCGTGCGCGATCGCCGGCAGGTGCAGCCCGGCGTTGGTGGAGCCGCCGGTGGCACCGACGACGACCGCGGCGTTCTCCAGCGCCCGCCTGGTGACGATGTCGCGCGGCCGCAGGCCGGAGCGCAGCAGCGCCATCACCGCGCGGCCGGACTCCACCGCCCAGCGGTCGCGCTCCTCGTAGGGCGCGGGCGCGCCGGCGGAGCCGGGCAGCGCCAGCCCCATCGCCTCGCTGACGGTCGCCATCGTGTTGGCGGTGAACTGGCCGCCACAGGCGCCGGCAGACGGGCAGGCGACGCACTCCAGGGCGTACAGCTCCTCGTCCGACATGCCGCCGGCGGCGTGCTGGCCCACCGCCTCGAACACGTCGACCACGGTGACGTCGCGGTCGCGGTAGCGCCCGGGCAGGATCGAGCCGCCGTACATGAACACGCTCGGCACGTTCAGCCGCAGCATCGCCATCATCATGCCGGGCAGCGACTTGTCGCATCCGGCGAGGCCGACCAGAGCGTCGTAGCTGTGGCCGCGCATGGTCAGCTCCACCGTGTCGGCGATGGCGTCGCGGGACACCAGCGAGGACTTCATCCCCTGGTGGCCCATGGCGATGCCGTCGGTGACGGTGATGGTGGTGAACTCGCGCGGCGTACCGCCGGCCTCGTCGACCCCGCGCTTGACCGACTGCGCCTGTCGCGACAGCGCGATGTTGCACGGCGCCGCCTCGTTCCAGCAGGTGGCGACGCCGACCAGCGGCTGGTGGATCTGGGTCTCGCTCAGCCCCATCGCGTAGTAGTACGAGCGGTGCGGCGCGCGACCCGGTCCCTCGGTCACGTGGCGCGACGGCAGCCGCGACTTGTCCCACGGGAGCGACGGCGGCGGCGGCCGCGGCGGGGGGTTCTGGTCCGGCATCATCCTGTCCTTCGGTGTCGATGGTATCAGCGCAGCCGGGCGAGCGCCGCCTGCAGTCGTGTCCGCTCGTCGCGGAAGCTCGCCAGCCGCCCGCGGTTCTCCTCGACGACCTCGGGGTTGGCGCGGGCGACGAAGTCGGCGTTGCCGAGCTTGCGCTCGACCTTCAGCACCTCGTCGCCGAGCCGGCGATCCTCCTTGTGCAGGCGCGCCCGCTCGGCCTCGATGTCGATCAGACCCTCGAGCGGCAGCACCAGCGTCGCCTCGTCGAGCACGATCTGGGCCGCACTGCGCGGCATCTCCCCGCGCAGCGGGCCGATCTCCGAGACCCGCGCCATGCGCCCGATCGCCTCGCGCCAGGCTTCCGCCCGGGCCAGCGTCGCCGCGGAGGCGTCGCGCAGCAGCACCGGTGCGACGCGCGCCGGCGGCACGTTCATCTCCGCGCGCACGGTGCGTATCCCGGCAATGACGCGGATCACCCATTCGACCTCGTCGGACGCCGCCCCGACTTCTGCCGACGTGTGCTTCGCCGGATCGGGCGGCGCCGGCCACTCGGCGCGGATCAGGCTGCCGGCGGCGCCGTAGCCGAAGGCCGCCCAGATAGTCTCGGTGACGAACGGCATCACCGGGTTGAGCAGGCGCAGGATGACGCCGAGCGCGTGCGCCGCGGCGGCGCGCAGCTCGTCTGCCTCGGGTCCGGCGGAGGCCAGGAGCGGCTTGGCGAGCTCGAGGAACCAGTCGCAGAACCGGTTCCAGGTGAAGCGGTACAGCGTCGCCGCGTACTCGTCGAAGCGGAACGCCTCGAGCGCCGCGTCGGCTTCGCCCGCCGCCTGCCGCGCCTCGGCGAGGATCCATCGGGCGAGCGGATGGCGCGCTCGCAGCGCATCGAAGCCCGGGTCCGGCGCCACCTCGTTGAGCTCGCAGAACCGTGCCGCGTTCCACAGCTTGGTGACGAAGGCGCGATACTCCTCGACCCTTCTCGCCCCGAGCCTGGCGTCGCGCCCCTGCCCGGTGAGCGCGCAGATGGTGAAGCGCAGCGCGTCGGCGCCGAACTCGTCGATCAGCTGCAGCGGGTCGATGCCGTTGCCGAGGCTTTTGGACATCTTGCGGCCGCGCTCGTCGCGCACCAGGCCGTGCAGGAACACGGTGCGGAACGGCACCTCGTCCATGAAATGCAGCCCGAGCATCATCATCCTGGCCACCCAGAAGAAGATGATGTCGAAGCCGGTGACCAGCACGTCTCCCGGATAGTAGCGCGCCAGCGCCTCGGTGCGCCGCGGCCAGCCCTGGGTCGAGAACGGCCACAGCCCCGAGCTGAACCAGGTGTCGAGCACGTCGGCATCGCGGGTCAGTGCCACGTCGTCGTCGCGGTAGTGCGCCCGCGCTGCCTGCCGCGCCTGCGCCTCGTCGTGCGCCACGAACACCTCGCCGTCCGGCCCGTACCAGGCCGGGATGCGATGGCCCCACCAGAGCTGCCGGCTGATGCACCATGGCTGGATGTCGCGCATCCAGGCGAAGAAGGTGTTCTCCCACTGCCTGGGGACGAAGCGCACCCGCTCCTGCTCCACCGCCTCGATGGCAGGACCCGCGAGCCGCCCGGCGTCGCAGTACCACTGCGTGGTCAGGCGCGGCTCGATCACCGTGCCGCCGCGCTGGGCGTGCGGCACCTGATGCGTGTTAGGCTCGCTCGCGGCAAGCCAGCCCAGGCGCTCCAGCTCGGCCACAACGCGCGATCGGGCCGCCTCGCGCGGCTCGCCCTCCAGGCCGTGCACGAACGCCGGATCGGCCAGTCCCGCCACCACGCGCAGCTCGCCCGCGATCTCCGACAACGTGACGCGCCCGTCCTCGTCCAGGATGCTCGGCATCGTCAGGCCGTGCCGCTCGCCGACAGCGAAGTCGTTGAAGTCGTGTGCCGGCGTGATCTTCACCGCGCCGGTGCCCTTCTCCGGGTCGGAATACGTGTCGGCGATGATCGGCACCCGGCGCCCGGTCAGCGGCAGCAGCGCGTGGTGCCCGACCAGCCCGGCATAGCGGGCATCGTCGGGATGCACCGCCACCGCGACGTCGCCGAGCATGGTCTCGGGCCGGGTGGTGGCGACGGTGATGCAGCGCTCCGAGGGCTCGCCCGCCTCACCCTCGATCGGGTAGCGCACGGTCCATAACCGGCCATGCACCTCGCGGCTCTCGACCTCGAGGTCGGACAAGGCCGAGCGGAACGCCGGATCCCAGTTCACCAGCCGGCGGGCGCGGTAGATCAGCCCCTCGCGGTGCAGCGTCACGAACACCTCGCGCACCGCCTCCGACAGGCCCTCGTCCATAGTGAAGCGCTCGCGCGACCAGTCGAGCGAGCAGCCGAGCCGGCGAAGCTGGTGGGTGATGGTGCCGCCGGACTGCGCCTTCCAGGCCCACACGCGCTCGACGAACGCGTCGCGTCCCATCGCCTCCCGGCTGCCGCCTTCGGCGCGCAGCGCGCGCTCGACCACCAGCTGGGTGGAGATGCCGGCATGGTCGGTGCCGGGCTGCCACAGCGCGTCGCGTCCCTGCATGCGCCGCCAGCGGATCAGGATGTCCTGCAGCGTCATGTTCAGCGCGTGACCCGCGTGCAGCGTGCCGGTGACGTTCGGCGGCGGGATCATGATCGCGAACGGGAGCCTGCCGCCCTGCGGCTCGGCCGAGAACGCGTCCTCGGCCTCCCAGCGCGCGTAGAGCGCGGCCTCGGCACGGGCGGGGTCGAAGTTCTTGTCCAGCATGAGACAACCTAGCAGGCCTCGACGGGTCGGGCGCCCCTGCCCGCCGACCGCCGCGGCACCTTGCGGACCCCCGGTCTGGCTCCGCCGACCTGTCGCAGCCGAGCCGGCCGCAACCGGGCTATCGACGCGTCAGCTTCTCGATCTCGGCACGCACCATGCCTTCGACCATGACCGGCAGGTGCACGTCGAGCCAGGTGCTGAGCAGCATGCGCAGCTCGTCACGCACCAGGTCCTCGATGGTCGGACCACCTGCCCGCAACAGGGGCGGGGACACCGGGGGCACGGAGGGCCCGGGCTGCTCACGCAGCAGCGCCTCGTGCAGCGCATCGAAGGACTGAGCGGTGGCCGCGCGGGTGCGGGCCGCCACCAGCCCCTCGATCGCCGCACGGTCGACGAAGGCGGGTTCCTGCGGACCGGACGGCATGATCGGCGGCGGCGTGATCAACGGCGGCGTCATCGGCGGGGGAGCGGCCGACAGCACCGGGGAGACGGCCGCCGGCGGCATCACCTGCGGCGGCGCCAGCGGCGGCGGCACCGCCAGCACCGGCTCGATCTTCTCGGGCACCATCATGGCCTCCCCAAGCACCAGCACGTCGTCCTCGTCGCGCCGCTCCGGCGGCTTGGCCTGCGCCCGCTCCTGGTTGACCCGGTCCTGATTTGCCCGCTCCTGGTTGCTCCGGTCGTGGATCGGGCGATCCTGCGGTGCCTCCGCCGGCGCCACCTCGTCCTCGTTGAGGATGCGCCGGATCGAGGCGAGGATTGTGTCCATCGAGCCGTCCTCGCCGGAAGCCCGCTCGCCGCCATCGGTCGGTTTGGATCTGCTCAATCTCGCTGTCCCTTGCTGCTCAGCGCCCAGGTTGCCCCACGGCGTAGTCGTTCAAGCCCCACAGGCGGTCCCTGACCGCGTTGTAATAGGCCGTCTCGTCATAGATGGGCACGCTCAACTTGAGGTCACGCGCGGTCAGCCGGCCGATCGCCGCGGCGACGCTGTAGGAGGCGGTGATCAGGCTGCTCAGGCTCTGCACCAGGGCGAGCTGGGCCGAGAGCAGGGTCTGCTGCTGCTGCAGCACCTCCAGCGTGGTGCTGGTGCCGACGATGGCCTGACGCTCGACGCCGTCGAGTGCGACGATGTTGGCCTGCACCGCGGCCCGGTTGCTGTCGATCGAGGCGCGGAAGGCGATCAGGTTCTCCCAGTTCGACACCGCCGCCTGCAGCGCGGTGCGACGCTGCACGTCGACCTGACGGCGCGCGTACTGCTCGGTCTGACGCGCCTGCCGCACCGCCGCGTATTCGGAGCCTCCCTGGTAGATCGGGATCTGGAAGTTGAGGATCGCCTCCTTGATGTCCTGCTCGTAGCCCTTGTAGCCCTGGTTCACGCCGTGCAGGTACTCGGCCTGCGCCGCCACCTTGGGCAGCAGGGCGGACACCGCGACGTCCACGGCGTCCTTCTCGGAGGACTGCGTGAACAGGGCGGCGATGACGTTGGGATTGTTGGAGATCGCGACCGACATCGCCTCCTGCTCGCTGTGCACCGGCAGCATCAGCGGCTGCGGCGGGATCAGGTTGGGTGGCGGCGGCATGCCGACCTGCTGCACGTAGGTCGCTTCCGCGGTCTCGAGCTGTCCTTCCGCCTGCTGGCGCTGGGCGCGCGCGGTGGCCAGCGCCGCCTGCGCCTGCGCCACGTCGGTGCGGGTGATCTCGCCGACGCGGAAGCGGTCGTTGGTGGCGTTCAGCTGCTCGTTCAGCACCCGCTCGTTGTTGGTCTGGATCTGCAGGTTCTGCTGGTTCTGGATCACGCCGACATAGGCGTTGACCACGTTGGTGAAGACCGTCTCCTCGGTGGCGATCAGGTTGGCCCGCTCCGCCATCACCCGGTTGAGCGCCTCGTGGGTCAGCGACGTGGTGTGGCCGCCGCTGTAGATCGGCTGCTGGATGCTGACGCCGCCGGTGTAGCCGGGGGAATTGACCGGCGTCTGCGGCAGCAGCGCGCCCTCCGACGTGGTGCCCTGGAAGTAGGTCAGCGTGGCGGTGCCGGTTATGGTCGGACGCCACCCGGCCAGCGCGGTGGGCACGTTCTCGTCGGTGGCGCGCAGGTTGGCACGCTCGGCCTGCAGCTGCGGATTGGTCAGGTAGGCCGCGGCCAGCGCCTGCTGCAGGGTATGCGGGATGAAGCTCGGCGAGCCGCTGCCGTCATATTTCTGCGCCAGCGCGGTGCTGCTGCACAGCAACGCCGTGAGCCCGACCCCGACCCCGGTGCGAACCATCATGCAACTCCCCTCCGACAGGCGGTGTCGCGCGCGCGGTGCCGCGTGCCATCCGAACTCTGTGCCATGACTCCCGCCTTTCCTGCCAGTGCCGCGTGTCAGGGCTCGCCGCCGACGCCCGCCCGTCCTAGAAGCTGAACCGCGCCGCCGGGGCGAGCTCGGGGATCAGCGGGCTGGACGCGTCGAACTGCGGCCGCGTCCGCAGCCCGTGGGTGGACGCCTCGGCGAGCACCGCGGTGCCGCAGCGTCCTTCCGGCCACAGCACCGCGGTCAGGCGCCCGGCAGCGGCGAGCTGGGCGGCGAATGCCTCAGGCAGCGCGCGCACCGCGCCGTCGACGAGGATCAGGTCGTATGGCGCATCCGCCGGCCAGCCGGCCTGCAGCGGGCCGAGCCGGAAGCGCACCGTGGGGGCGAGCTCGGCGCACAGCCGTGCCCCCTCCGCAGCCAGCTCCGGGTCCTGCTCGAGTGCCGTGACCCGCAGGCCGAGCGCCGACAGCAGCACCGCCGCGTAGCCGGTGGCCGCACCCACCACCAGCGCCGCCTCGCCTGCACGCGGCACCGCCACCTGCAGCATGCGCGCGATGATGCGCGGCTCCATCAGCACGCGAGCGCCGCGCAGCTTGATCGCCCGGTCGGCGTAGGCGAGCGCCCCGGCTTCCGCCGGCACGAAGCGCTCGCGCGTCAGCGTCCGCATCGCCCCGAGGATGCGCGGGTCGTTCACCTGCACCGGCCGGATCTGGCTGTCGACCATGCGGTTGCGCGCTTGCGAGTAGTCCGGGGCGGCCGCAAGCCGCGTCGTGGCATCGGTCTGGCTCATCGCCGGGTTTATACGGGTGCGGTTCCGGCCGCGTAAAGCCGCGCTTGACCGGCGCCGGGACGCGGGGGATATAGCGGCCCTCGCGCGACCGGTCCGGTGGCAGAGTGGTGATGCAGCGGACTGCAAATCCGCGAATGTGGGTTCGATTCCCGCCCGGACCTCCAGCGTGCAGGGCCGGACGGGCCTGGCGGACGAAGCCAGGCCTTCGTGGTTTCGTTTGACAGCCGGTCAATCCCTGGGCTGGTTTGACAGCCGGTCAATCCCTGGGCTGGGTCGCGCGCGGCGCGCATGGGCCGCCCGCCTCGGTGTCAGCGGCAGCGACATCGTGCGCACGATGTCGCCGGCATCCTGCTCGCGGCACCCCCGGATGCCGGGGAGCGCAACGAGGGCTACACGGACGAGCTTACCTCCTGCGGGGCTTCCCGCTACGCACGCTGTCGAACCGGGGCAGGCGTCACGCCGGGCGCCGCGTCGGAGCACTGCCCGGGATGCCGACCGCCCTGCTGTACCTCGCCGCCGCCTGCGCGGAAATCGCCGGCTGCTTCTGCTTCTGGGCCTGCCTGCGGCTAGGCCGGTCGATGCTCTGGCTGCCGCCCGGGCTCGCCTCGCTGGCGCTGTTCGGCTGGCTGCTGACGCTGGTGGACAGCGCCGCCGCCGGACGCGCCTACGCCGCCTATGGCGGGGTGTATATCTGTGCCTCCCTGCTCTGGCTGTGGATGGTGGAGGGCGTGCGGCCCGACCGCTGGGACATCTGCGGCGCCGCCTGCTGCCTGCTCGGCGCCGGCGTGATCGTGCTCGGGCACCGTCCCGGCTGATCCGGACCCGGCAGCGGGGAACGGTTCGACGCGCGGCAGTGCTGCGTCCTATATCCGGGTCCTGCGCGTCAAGCAGGATGCCCGGAGACCACGATGGAACAGCAGCTCGAACACCACGAACATGCCGGGCACGCCGCCGAGCACGGCAACAAGCGCGCGGCACTGCTGGTGGCGATCCTGGCTGCCTTGCTAGCGGTGAGCGAGCAGGGCGCCAAGCACGCCGAGATCCGGGTCAGCGAGAACTCGATCGCGGCCGCGGATGCCTGGACCCAGTACCAGGGCAAATCGATCCGGGAGGCCCTGGCGCACGACCTCGCCGACCTCGGCGCCACCCTCGACGCGCCGGCGGGCGACGCCGGCACGGCGGCGCGGCGCGCGGTGCTGGATCGGCTGGCACAGGAACAGTCGCATTATGAGCAGGACCCCGCCGACGGCAAGCAGGCGATCGCGCGTCGCGCGCACGGCTTCGAGGTCGCGCGCGCCGCGGCGGCGGACCGCACGCACAGCTACGACAACGGTGCCGCGGCGCTCGAGCTCGGCATCGTGCTGGCCACCGTCTCGGTGATCGCGGGCTCGACGCCGCTGCTGCTGGGCGCGCTCGGCCTGGGTGGCATCGGCGTCGTGCTGACGCTGCTGGGCTGGCTGGCGCCGGCATACGGCGCGTTCTGAGGCGGTCGGGGCCGGGCGCTGACCCGGCGCGCGAGGCCGCCCTAGCTGCCCAGCAGGCGCAGGAAGTTGCGCAGCCTGGGCAGGAACAGCTCCGGCTGGTTGAGGTGTACGTCCTGCTGCGCCGCCGCACTGCGACGCAGCGCCTCCTGCCCGCGCTGCACCAGCCCCTCCAGCGCCCCCGCCATCTGCGGCCGCACCTTCAGGGCCATCGCGATGTCCGCCTTGTCGAGGCGGTAGGCCTTGACCGCGGTCAGCGCCGTGGCGGTGGCGGTGTAGGGGGTGCCGCTGATCAGCCCGACGGTGCCGAGGCTCTCGCCCGGGCTCATGCGGTAGACGACGCGTGGCCCACCGGGTCCGTCGCGGGTGAGCTCCGCGGTTCCCGAGGCGATCAGGAACAGAGCCTCGGGCATCTCGCCCTCGCGGATCAGCGTGGCGCCGCGCTGCAGCCATTGCGGCCTGAAAAACTCCGCGAGCAGGGCGCGCGCGGTCGGGTCGACCACGCCGAACAGGTCGCACTGGCGCAGCCGCGCCGCGGGGGGCGGGAGCGGCACCGGCGGCGGAGCCGCGAGGCCGGTGACGGCGAGCGCGATGCCGGCGTGGCGCAGATGCCGGTGGATCTGGCTGAACAGTTCGGTGCGCGCCGCCGGGAGTTGCTCACTGGCATCGACCGAGAAGGTGATCTCGTAGACCGTGCCCTCGCCGTGCAGTCCGGCGCAGGCGATGCTCGGGTGCGGCTCGGACAGCATCACGCGGCAGGCACGCACCGCGGCATCGAGTGTCGCCAGGCAGTGCTCGGGCACCGCGTTGGCGTCGAGGCTCACCGCGGCGGTCTCGCCGCGTCGCAGCGTCGGGGCGCTGCGGTTCACCAGCCGGACCTTGGCCATGATGCTGTTGGGCACCACGGCGATGTTGTCCTGGATCGTCGCGATGTGGGTCGAGCGCCAGTTCACCTGGAGCACCCGGCCCTCTATGCCGCCCTCCACCCAGACCAGGTCGCCGACCTTGTACGGCCGCTCCAGCCCGACCGCCACGCCGGAGAACACGTCGGACAGCGTGCTCTGCAGTGCCAGGCCGAGCACGATGGCGATGACGCCGGAGGTCGCGAGCAGCCCGCCGATCGGCACGCCGAAGGAGAAGTTGACGATCGCGAGCGCGGTGACCACGTAGATCGCGCCCGCCAGCAGGTCGGACACGATCTGTGTCTCGTGCGGCCGGTTCTCCAGCACCACGAACAGCCTGACGAAGCCGACCGCCACGCGCGCCGCGACCAGCCACCACGCGGCCTCGACCAGCTGCTCCCAGAGCTGCTGGCCGGCGTGGTCACTGCTGAAATGCGGCCGCAGCGGCGAGTCCAGGATCTTCTGCACCAGCAGCGTCAGCGAGACGAAGACGACGATGCGCGACAGCAGACCGGCCCAGAGCGGCCAGCGCGGGCTCAGGCGCGGGACGATGACGGCGACCGGCAGCAGCAAGCTGGCGGCCACCAGCGGCGGCAGCGGACCGGTCGCGGCGAGGTCGAACGACATCGTCGAGGCTCAGGCGGCGACCGCTCGTGCCGGTGCGGCCGGCGAGAGCTTCACCCGCGGATCTTCTCGCATGTGCTTCATCCCCGCGACGGCTGCCCGGCCTGCCGAACCGGGCGGCGACGCCGGCTGCGGCAGGCGACCGGGAGATCGATGCGGCGCAGCCTAGCCGGGCCGATACGGTTGCGGTAGGCCGGCGCGCGGTTGGCGACCGGATCAGTCATAGCCGAGCTCGATGCAGCCCACGGCGCCCAACCGCTCCAGCCGAGCCGCGACACGCAGCCCCAGCGCCTCGGCGAACGGCGCGGTGATCAGCTGGACACCGATCGGCAGCGCCCCGGTGCCGAGCACCGGCACCGAGACCACCGGCAGGCCGACGAAGCTGATCGGCTGCGTGTAGAGCCCGAGATTGGCGCGGGCGGAGACCTCGACCCGGTCGAGGACGATGCCGGCGCGGTCTCGACGCGGCGCCGGACCGGGCGTGCTCGCCGCCAGCAGCACGTCGAAATGCTGCATCGTCGCCAGCAGCTGGCGCCTGTAGCAGGCACGGAAGCGCTGTGCCTGCACGACGATCGCGGCCGGCAGCAGGGCGCCGGCGAGCAGGCGCTCGCGGGTCGCCGGATCGAACTCGGCGGCGCGGCCGCGCAGCGCCGGCAGGTGCAGCGCGCCGCCCTCGGCGGCGGTGATGCAGAACGCCGCCGAGCGGGCGCGCTCGCTTTGCGGCAGCTCGACGTCCTCCGCCCCGCTGAGTGCCTCCGCCACCCGCGCCACCGCCTCGTGTGCCTGCGCCGATGCGCCGTCGGCGAACCAGCCCGTCAGCCGGCCGACGCGGAGCGGCGCCCCTCCGACCATGAGCCGGGCCGCGAGGTCGGATGCGAGTTCGGGCGAGAGTTGCGGCGCGGCCGGGTCGGCGGCGCGCCTCGCCTGCGCCGGATCCCCGGCGTCCGGGCCCTGCATCGCATCGTAGGCCTGCGCCAGGTCCCGCACGCAGCGGGCCAGCGGGCCGACATGATCGAGGCTGCCGGCAAATGGGAAGCTGCCGGCTCGCGACAGGCGTCCGTAACTCGGCTTGAGGCCGTAGACGAACAAAAGCAAAGCCGGCACGCGGATCGAGCCGTTGGTGTCCGACCCCAGCGCCAGCGGCACCAGCGACGCCGCCACCGCGGCGGCCGATCCGCCCGACGAGCCGCCGGCGAGACGCTCGGGATCGTGCGGGTTGGCGGTGGTGCCGCTGTGGGCATTCTCGGTGGTGAAGCCGTAGGCGAACTCGTCCATGTTCAGGCAGCCGACCAGGATCGCGCCGGCGGCGCGCAGGCGCGCCACCACCGTCGCGTCGCGCGTCGCCGGCGGATTTTCCGCCAGGATGCGCGAGCCGGCCAGGGTGACGACACCCTCGACGTCGAACAGGTTCTTGACCGCGAACGGCATCCCGGCGAGCGGGCCCATCGCCTCCCCGCGCGCCGCGCGCGCGTCGAGCGCGCGGGCGGCATCCAACGCCGACACTGCCAGCACGGCGGTGAAGCAGTTCAGCACGCGGTCGTGCCGCGTGATCCGCGCCAGCGCCTCGCCCACCCGCCGCTCCGCGTTCACGCGCGACCGCACGGGTCGAACACCGGGGCCGCCTCCGCCTCGGGCGGCAGGGGTAACGCCATCACCCGGGCCGCGTGCCCGGCGAGCAGCGCCAGGTTGGCGGCCACGCCGTCGAGCATCGCCGGCTCGATGCGCAGCTCCAGCAGCGCGGCTGCGGACAGGGCGAGTGCGCGCGCCTCGGCATGCTGCATCAGCCCGGCTCCGCCGCGGCACGGCGCCGCATCAGCCCGGCTCCGCCGCGGCAGGGCGCCGCATCAGAGGTGGCTCCAGCCGGGCCGGGCGAGCCGGATCTCGCCGCCCGAGCCGTCCAGCACCCGCACGCCGGGCGGCCCGGGCCGCAGAGCGCCGATGCACGTCACCGCGACGCCGCTCCGCAAGGCGAGCGCCAGCAACGCGTCCTCGCGGTCGGCAGGCACCGCCAGCAGCAGCTCGTAGTCGTCGCCGCCGGTGAGGCAGCTCTGGAGCCAGTCCGGTCCCGCCGCCCGCGCCGCTGGCGAGAGCGGCAGCAGCGAGGCGTCGATGCAGGCGGCGAGGCCGCTGCCGCGGCACAGGTGGCCGCAATCCTGCACCAGCCCGTCCGAGACGTCGATCGCGGCACTGGCGATGCCGTGCAGGGCGGCGCCCAGGACGAGGCGCGGCTGCGGCAGGCGGTAGCGCTCGACCAGCTCGCCGCCCGCGCTGCGCAGCCGGCCCTGCAGCACCGCGAGCCCGAGTGCCGCGTCGCCGACGGTGCCGGTGACCCATAGCCGGTCGCCGGCCGCGGCGCCGCCGCGCCGCAGGATGCGTCCGGGTGCGGCGTGGCCGAGGATGGTGAGGGACAGCAGCAGCGGCCCGTGCGGCGTCGCGGTGGTGTCGCCGCCCAGCAGCGACAGCCCGAAGGCCGCCTGGTCGGCGGCCAGTCCGGCGCAGAAGCCCTCGAACCAGGCCTCGGTGCGATCGGACGGCAACGCCAGGGTCAGCAGGTAGCCGAGCGGCAACGCTCCCATCGCCGCCAGATCCGACAGGTTCACCCGCAGCAGCTTGCGGCCGACGCTCTCGGCCGGGTCGTCCGGCAGGAAGTGCACCCCCTGCACCATCGCGTCCGCCGACGCCACCAGCAGACGGCCAGGCGGCGGCAGGAAAGCCGCGGCGTCGTCGGCGAGGTCGAGCGCGCCTGGCCCCGCGAGCGGCCGGAAATGGCGGGCGATGAAGCCGAACTCCTCCGGCAGCGCGTCCGCCGGCGGCATCGTCAGCCCACCGCGGGGCGCTGCTCGAAATCCTGCGGCCGCAGCTGGCGCCCGAGCGTGTCGAGCAGCCCGTTGACCATGCGCGGCTCGTCGCCGGAGAAGAAGCCGTGCGCGATGTCGAGATACTCGTTGATCACCACCCGACCCGGCGGGCCGTCGCGCATGGTGAGCTCCGCACCGGCGGCGCGCAGCATCGCGCGCAGCACCGGATCGAGCCGGGCCAGCGGCCAGTCGGCGGGAAGGGCCGCGACCAGCAGCGTGTCCAGCCGGTCCTGCTCGCGCACCGCGGTGCGCACGATCCGGTTGAACAGCATCACGTCCGCGTCCGGCACCCTGCCCTCCTCGTAGCCGCCCGTGCCTGGCAGCTCGCCCAGCCGGTGACGGACGAACTGGTCGATCACCGCCTCGGGGTTGTCGGCGGCCTGCTCGCTCTGGAACAGGGCCTGCACCGCGCCGACCCTGGCCGCGGTGCGCGGGCGCGTGGGGTGGGTGCCGCGCGGCTTCGGCGAGCGGCGGCCGGAGGAGGGCGGGGACGCGTCGCTGTCGCTCATGGGCGCTTCATCGTCCCTTTGCCTCCGCCCGTCCAGTCTCGGACGCGTGGGCCGGCTGCGCGGTGGCGGTGACCGGCAGGGTGGTCAGCGAACCCAGGATCGCCTCGAAGTCGCGCGCCTCGCGGAAATCGCGGTACACGCTGGCGAAGCGCACGTAGGCCACCGCATCGACCTCGCGCAGCGTGTCCATCACCAGCTCGCCGAGCTGCGTGCTGGGGATCTCGTTCTCGCCAGAGGCCTCCAGCTTGCGCACCAGCCCGTTGACGATCCGCTCGATGCGCTCCTCGTGGATCGGCCGCTTGCGCATGGCGATGCGGATCGACTGCAGCAGCTTCTCGCGTTCGAACGGCACCCGCCTGCCATCGACCTTGATCACCACCAGCTCGCGCAGCTGCACCCGCTCGATGGTGGTGAAGCGCTGGCCGCAGCCTGGGCAGAAGCGCCGCCGGCGTATCGCGGCTGCGTCCTCGTTGGGCCGGCTGTCTTTGACCTGGGTGTCGTCATGGCCGCAGAAGGGACAGCGCATGACGGCTGGTGATCCTCGAGCTTTGCGTTGCGCGCCCGGGGCGCCCCGAAACTACCTGCTCCCCGGACCGGTTGCTGACAAGAGCCCCGATCCGGCGCAGCCTAGCGGCCCCGCCCGAACTTCTCAGGACTTCCTTCGCATGAACCCATCGATCGGCCTTTCCCGGCTTCCACCCGCGCCGGACGACGCGACGCGGCTCGCGCCCGGCGGCGCTCTGCCCGGCGGCGCCCTCCCCGGTGG
>CAXTNV010000067.1:0-11246 GCA_964245755.1 uncultured Acetobacteraceae bacterium
GCGCGGCGGCAAGGATCAGCTGTTCCTCACCCCGGGGCTGGTGCTCGGGCGCTTCGCCATCGCCGGACGGGTGCGTGCCATCGTCGGCGCCGGCTACCAGTTCGCGGTGTCGCCCGACGAGCGCGTCACCGGCGAGGTCGATCCGGTGTATGCGCACAACTGGGTGTTGTCGGCGCGGCTGAGTTTCTGACAGGCTCCCGCATCGCCGGAAATCGCTGGCGCGGGGCGGGATCGCACGAAGCGCCATGATCAAGGTACGACATCCCGACCGGCTGGGCCTGCACCTGCGCGTCGTGCTCCGCCACGGCGTGGCGATCGGTCCGGGACGCGCCGAGCTGCTCGACGGCATACGCGAGCACGGCTCCATCTCGGCCGCCGGACGCGCCAGCGGCATGAGCTACAAGCGCGCCTGGGCGCTGATCGAGGCCATGAACACCGGCTTCCGCGAGCCGCTGGTGGAAGCCTCGCGCGGCGGTGCGGCCGGCGGCGGTGCGCTTCTGACGCCGCCGGGCGAGACCGTGCTGGCGCTGTATCGCCGCATCGAGGCCACCGCCGCGACCGCGTCCGCCGATGAGATCGACCAGCTTGCGGGGCTCGTGGCGGTCCGCTGAGGCCGCGCTACGACCCGCGACGGCGCGAGCCCTGCCGCGTCGGGCCGACATGGTTGAGGCTGAAGGCGATCCCGCCGGCGACGATGCCCAGCATCAGCGGCAGCATCCAGCCGGGACGCAGCAGGAACGGCAGCAGCACGTGCGTCCAAGTGCCTGCCGGGACGTGATGCACGATGAACCGGTGCAGCGCGTCCAGGCTGCGCGGGTCCATCGACAGCAGCATCGCGCCCAGGTCCATCTGCAGCGGCAGGGTCGCGGCGATGGCGAAGGCGACAACCAGCCCGATCGCGCACAGCCACGCGAACACACGCATGGTGACCAGCCGGCCGTTCCAGTGCCGCGGGCCGCGCGACTTGCGATTCAAGCTGTGGACCGTAGCCGTTCCTCCGGAGGTGTGGCGATGCGCTTCGCGGTGTCAGTGCCAGCATCCTGAGCCCGGAGCAAGGCTTCAGAACTTCGCCGACAGCGCCACCGAGCCGAAGTTGAACAGGCCGGAGCGCTGGCCGTTGAATTCCTGCGTCTGCCAGCTCTGCGTGTACGACAGCCGCACCCCGTGATAGATCACCGCGAGGCCGCCCTCGAACTCGCCCACGTCCCAGATCTTCGAGACGTGCGGCTCGCCCGAGCGGAAGGTGCTGCCCTGCAGGGTCGCGTCGTACAGCACCGCCTGGCCGTCGACGCCGGCGAAGCCGTACCAGACGAAGCGCCGGGTGCCCTTGAAGGCGTCGGAGCCGTCGAGCCCGGGGCTGATGCGCGCGGTGCCGAAGTCGCTGTCCAGCCCCTGGCCGATGCGCACGGTGCCGCCGAGCTGGGCATAGGTGCGGAAGTCGCCGCCGGCGGCGGCGGCGGCAGGCAGCAGGTCGACCGAGACGCCGTAGGCGCTGACCACCGGGAAGCGCCAGATCCGCGCCGCCTGCAGCTGCAGGATCGGCTGGTTCGGCAGCTGGTGCGACCAGCCTCGGTTCGGCGTGTCGCCGATCAGGCTGTGGAAGCCGTTCTGCACCTGGTAGCCGCCGGCATAGGAGCCGAGCACGCCGGCCTGCAGGCCGGCGACGCTGCGCGAGAGGTCGGTGTCGCTGATCAGGTTGGCGGTGGCGAGCAGCACGCCGGCATAGGGACGGTCGTGCGGATCGGGCGGATCGATCTGCGTCTGCCGCGGCGTGAAGATGGATTGCTGCAGCCCGAACGCGATGCGCTGCACCCCTTCGCCCCAGATCGCGCGGTTGAGGTCGGAGATACCCGGCGGCTGGTTGTCGGTGCCCGAGGTCCAGCCGATGCGCAGCCCGCTGGTGTAGTACTGGTCCGAGGTGCCCGACTGCGTGGAGACGGCGTCGTTCTCGACCTGCGCCGTCCAGGTGCCGTACGGATCCTGCAACGGCACCGCAGCGGCGCGGCCGCTGGGCAGAAGCGAGGCCGCGAGCACGGCGCCTGCGGGGATCAGGCTGGTCAAGCTGCGCGTCATGATGCTCACTATCAACGGGTTGGACGGTGCGCCGCCCGGCCACACGGTCCCGCGCCGCCGCAGCGTTTCCTCATTAGGAGATCTCCGGTCGCGACGGAACCCCCAGCCGGCCCGGGAAGCCGCGCCCGGCGAGCCAGGCCCGTGCGGGGCGCACCGGGCGTCGACGGCACGCAACGCATCCTCGTCGATGGACAAAGAAACGTCATGAAATAACACGATCTGGTGATGGTTCGCCGTGGTCCGTGCAGCCTCGCCCGTGCTATGCAATGGTCCGGTATCATCCGAATGGCTGATAACCCACCGCTCAGCTTCGCCTTTCACCCGGTGCGCGCCTGACCAGGACGACACCAACTAGACCTCGGGATTACGACCGTTGAGAAGTAACAGGACCGACCGCAGCCCCCGTTCCCCGCGCCGCGGCGGCTTTGACGATGATTTCGTGCCGGCTCCCAGCTTCGGCGATCGCAGCAGCAGCCCGCCCGCCCGGCGACCTTTGGGCGGCGGAGGCTCCCAGGTCCTCGCGTCGGGCCCGGAGATCAGCGCCAGCGTGAAGTGGTTCAACAGCGAGAAGGGCTTCGGCTTCGTCGAGCTGTCGGATGGCACCGGTGATGTGTTCCTGCATGCCAACGCGCTCAGCCAGTCCGGCCATGACAGCGTCAGCCCGGGTGCCACCCTCGGCGTGCGCATCGGCCAGGGTCCGAAGGGACGA
Source organism: uncultured Acetobacteraceae bacterium (assembly GCA_964245755.1). Classification (GTDB taxonomy): domain Bacteria; phylum Pseudomonadota; class Alphaproteobacteria; order Acetobacterales; family Acetobacteraceae; genus Lichenicoccus. The sequence goes on from CAXTNV010000067.1 coordinate 2,783, forward strand.
CAGGTCGCCGAGGTGATCTCCGTCGACGAGAGCACCGCTCAGCCCGAGCGCCCGCGTTCGGCTGGACCGAGCGGGTTCGGCGGTCCGCGCACAGGCGGCGCGCCGGGCGGCTTCCGCAGCGGCCGCGTCACTCCGGACCTCTCGCAGGCCGAAGAGGTTCGCGGTATCGTCAAGTGGTACAACGCAACCAAGGGCTTCGGCTTCATCACACCCGACACCGGTGGCAAGGACATCTTCGTGCACGCCTCGGCGCTCGAGCGCTCCGGCCTCTCCAGCCTCAACGAGGGTCAGGCCACGCGGGTGCAGGTGGTGCAGGGCCAGAAGGGGCCGGAAGCGGCTGCGATCAGCCTCGCCTGAGCCACCAACCGATGCCGAGTAGGCCGCCCTCGTCGCGTCCTGCGGCGAGGGCGTTCTCATTTCTGCACGCAGCCTGCATGCTCGCCGCGATCCTGGCCTTCGCCGGGTGTGCCGACCAGGACGGGCCGGTGTTCGGCAACTGGCAGGGTCGCCAGCCGACCGGGGGCGAACTCAACCCGCACTTCGTCGATCTGGTGCTGCACGGCGCGCCCGGCGCCAGCACCGGCGAGTACGACTTCAAGGCGCTGATCACCGACCCGACGCTGTCGGGCATCGGCAACCACACGGTGATCTGGGGCGACCGCTGGACCCTCACCCGCGCTGGCACCGCACCGCCGGTGCTGCAGCTGCACGACCTGCCGGACGGCGAGATCTCGAGCTACACGCTGATGTCGGACGGCGTGCTGCTGCCGGCGACGCGCGCCGGGGCGCCGGACCTGTCGCCGGCGAGCCTGCACGACGCGCTCAGCCCGGTCGCCCGGGACAGCTGGGGCTACGGCCGGCTCTAGCCTCGATCCGGAAGGTGGGTCGCCAATGCGGCACGGTCGTGGCCTACCGTCTACGGGATCTCCGGCGACCCGATCATGCCGCCGGCGTTCCACAGCGCGTTGGTCCCGCGGGGCAGCTTCAGCGCGCTGCCGGGACCGGTGGTGGCGGCGAGGATCTCGCCGTAGTTGCCCGACGCGGCGATGGCGCGCGCCGCCCAGCCGTCGCGCAGACCGAGCCGCGTCGTCAGGCCCGGGGTCGGGCCGAGCAGTCGATGCGCCGCAGGATCGACGCCGTCCCGCGCCGCCGTCAGGTTGCCGCGGGTGATGCCGTCCTGCTCGGCCTCGATCAGCGCGGTGATCACGTCGCTGACCACCGCGCTCCAGACCGGGTCGTCGTCGCGGGTGGCGGCGGCGAACGGATCGAAGCTGATCCTGTCGGGCAGGATCTCGAAATCGGCGCGCCGGCCGTGGAAGCCCGCGCGCATGGCGGCGAGCGCGGATATATCGGCGGTGACGGCGTCGCAGTTGCCGCTGGTCAGCGCCGCTTCCATCTCGCCCGCCTCCTCGAAGGGGTGCGGGCGGACGGCGACGCGGGCGTGCGCCGACCATTCCGCGAGCCCCGGCTCGGCCGGCGTCTCCAGCAGGTAGCACACCAGGCGGCCGCGCAGGTCGGCGGGCGCACGGGCATGCAGGTCGCGGCGCACCAGGAAGCCCTGGCCGTCGATGAACAGGGTCGGCGAGAAGCGCAGGCGATGCAGCTGCGCCGCCGTCGCCTCAGGAGTGGTGCCGACCAGCAGCGCGACCCGCCTGCCTTCCAGGGCGGCGATGCCGTGCGCGTCGTCGGGGAAGCCGACCAGGCTCGTGCGTGCGGGATCGCCCAGCGTCGCGGCGGCGACGGCACGGCAGATCGCCGAGGAGAACAGCGACAGGTCGCCGTGCGAGTCCGTCTTGGTGAAGTCCTCCTGCTCCACCACGACACCGCAGCTGAGGGTCGGGGGCGCCGCGCGCCCCGTCGCGGCGGTCGCGGCGTGCGCGGCGCCTCCGACGAGCAGGACGAGCAGGAGGCAGTGCAGGCGCCCGCGTGCGGGCCGGGCGCGTGTCACGGCGTCCAGATGCCCGAGGTCGGCGTGCCCGGCGTGGTGTTCGGACGCGGGTTGAAGTCCGCCGGTGCCGGGTCCATCAGCATGCCGCCGCGATAATCGGTGGGAATGATGTTCAGCGCGGTGCAGCCGTTGCCGCCATAGTGCGGCAGCGACTTCACGATCGTGGTCGGGATCGTCGCGTAGCTGGCGGGAAGCGGCTGCAGCTCCCCGGACAGGCGGGAGTTGTCGAAGGCCGAGAACAGGTCCCCGGCCTCGCTGGCCGGGCCATCGGCCGGACCGAGGCCGGACTGGTTGAACTCCTGCTGGCCGAGGGCGCGGCCATGCGCCTCGTCAGGCAGCGAAGCCAGCGGGGTCAGGCTGAACAGCTCGTCGATGAACTTGATGACCGAGCTGTGCTCGTCGTACTCGTGACTGATCGCGTGCACGCGGCTGTACGGCGAGATCACGATCAGCGGGATGCGCGGGCCGGCTGCGAGCGGGTTGCCCTCCGGGTCGAGCTCGCGGAAATGCGGCAGCTGGTGGTCGTAGAGTCCGTCGGTCTCGTCGTAGGTGATGATGATCGCGCTGTCCTTCCAGTATGGCGAGGCCGCGATCGCGTTCACCTCGTCGGCGAGCAGCGCCTCGGAGATCTGGGTGTCGGAGTAGCCGGGATGATCGTCGCTGCCCGGCAGGGCCTTGCGCACCGTCGGGTTCGGATCGACCGGCAGCAGCCCGTCATTGTTGCCGTAGCCGCCGCGCACGTAGAACACGCCGCCCGCCGCCGGCAGCGCGCGCGCGCCCACATCGCGGTAGAAGTCGCCAAGACCGTGCAGGTTCGACGCCACCTTCGGGTTGTCGCCGACATAGCCGAAATATTGCGGCCCGTTATGGTGGGTGACGTAGGTGGCGTTGGACACGACGCCGCCGGTATCGGTCGGCTCCAGGTCGTAGCCCTCCTGGTACCAGCCCCAGTTGGTGGGTGCCACCTTCTCGCTGGCGATGGTGCGTATGTCGTCCTGCACGTCGAGCAGGTCGAGGGCCGGATCGAGGTCGGACTGCACGGTCCGCTGGATCGCGCTGCCCATGAAGGAGAGCGGCAGGCTGGCGTAGGTCTGGTTCAGCGCCGGGGTGGCGGGGCTCTCGTCGTTGGGACCGTACGGCGGCTTGCCCGGCGTGGTGTCGTAGTTCGACCCGGCATACGGGCCGGCATCGCCGACCACAGGCTCGCCGCCGGTCGCCAGCACCACCGGGTTGGTGTTGTTGCTGCCGGTCTCCGGATGCAGCGCCCACTGCGTCTCGCCGGACTGTCCCGCGATCATCGCGATCGCGTTCGGCGTCGAGGGGCCGATGATGGTCTGGAACATGTTGTCGAACAGCGTGAAGCGGTCGGCGAACTGCCACAGGAACGGAACCGTGGTGCAGTCGTCGTGCGCGAGCGCCAGCTCGCCCTTCTGCTTGGCCGCCAGCGTCGGGTTGCTGGTCGCGGCCACGCCGGTCTTGAGCGAGACGATCTTGCCGCCCTTGGTGGTCAGGCCTTCCTCGTCCAGGGCGTAGCGGTCGTTCTTCGCGACACCGCGGACCACGTCGAGGCTGTTGTCGATGCCGGTGTGGGAATGGTCGATCGAGTCCGTGTCGGCGCTGTAGATCGGCACCGTCTTGCCGTCCGCCGCGGTCACGGTCTGCGGGATCAGGAACGGCGAGATGGTGACGACCTTGCCGTCGGTATCGACCAGCGCCTGCTTGAAGCCAGGTGTCTGCGCCGCCGGCTGGCTGAACAGGCCCCGCGCACCCGGGAAGGTGCCGAAATGCATGTCGAACGACCGGTTCTCCTGGAACAGCACGAACACGTACTTCACCTTCTTGCGCAGCAGCGCCAGCTTGGCGGCATGCGAGTAGGCGGGTTCGCTCGAGGCCGGGTGCGCCAGGCTGCCGACCAGGGGGCTCGAAGGCGGTCCCTGCTCGACCAGGGCTGCATCGACAGGGTTGTGGGCGGCGATGTCGTCGTGCGCCGGTGCGGCGCAGGCGAGCGGCGGCTGCATCGCCAGCGCGACGGCAACGACGGCGCTGCTACAGTTCAGGCGGCGACGCGACATGAATGATCCCCGTGCTGCGGCAAGTGACGGCGCAGTTCTTATGGCCTGTGTTCGCGACGGAGGAAGTCAGTGGGATTACAGTTCGAAGACAAACATCCGCAGGGTCGGCGCGATGCGGCGGCCGTCGCGCCGACGATCCGCGCAGCCGCCGACCTCGTGCGGCTGAAGCTGCGCCCGCTCCGCCACTCGCTCGACTATGTCCGGCCGCGCGTGCTGAGAATCGGCGTCACCGGCCTCGCGCGGTCGGGAAAGACGGTGCTGCTGACCTCGCTCGCCGCGGCGCTGCTGGCGCCGGGCCGCGCCGGCTTCGCGGGGCGCATACGCCGGGCGAGCTTGTCGCCTTCCGGCGCGGAGTCGCTGCCGCGGTTCGACTATGCGCGCCATCTCGCCGCACTCGCCGCCGATCCGCCGCACTGGCCGGAACGCACCGATGCCGTGTCGCTGCTGGCGCTGGACCTGGAGGTCGCCGACCCTCTCCTGCCGGTGCGTCGCATCCGCCTCGAGCTGCTCGACTACCCGGGCGAGTGGCTGCTCGACCTTCCGCTGCTCGGGCAGTCCTTCGAGAGCTGGTCGGCCGCAGCACTGGCGCGGCTGCAGCGGCCGGCGCTGGCCGAGGCGACGCGCGACTTCCTCGGCTTCGCGCACGGCCTGCCGGCATCGGCGCCCGCGGACGAGAGCCTCGCGGAAGCCGGGCACCAGCTGTACCGCACCATGCTGGAGCGGCTGCGCGACCGCTTCGGCCTGTCGATGCTGCAGCCCGGCCGCTTCCTGATGCCCGCACCCGGTCCGGCACCGCCCTGGGAGCGCTTCTTCCCGTCCGCGGCAGGCGCCGGCGCGGCGGGGGCGCTGCAGGCGCTGCTGCGCCGCCGCTACGACGCCTATGTCGCCTCCGTGCGCGAGGCCCTGGTATCGCCGCTGTTCGGCGACATGGACCGGCTGGTCGTGCTGGCCGACCTGCTGGGTGCGCTGCATGCCGGCCCGGACGCGTTCTCCGACGTGCGCGCGGCACTGTCGGCGGCGGCAGCCTCGCTGCGCTGGCACGGCTCGTGGCTCGACATGGCGGCCTCCCTGGCGCGGCTGCGCCTGCCGCCGCGGGTGATCCGCCGGGTGGCGTTCACCGCCAGCAAGGCGGACCACGTCGCCGAGCGGCAGCGCGGCAATCTCGCCGGGCTGATGCGCAGCATGACCGCAGCACCGCCCGGCGCCGAGCCGGCCGGGCGCGCGTTCCTCGCCGTCGCCGCCGCGCGCTGCACCGAGGATTTCGTCTGGACCCTGGAAGGCCGGCCGGTCTCGGCGGTGCGCGGGCGCGTGCTCGGCGACCGGCAGCGCACCCGCTCCTATCCCGGCGAGGTGCCGGACCGGCCTCCCGACGCGGAATACTGGGCGCACCCGTTCCTCGACCTGCCGGCGTTCGAGCCGGTCCGGCTGCCCGAGGCCGGCCGCCTCGGCGTGCCGTCGATCGGGCTCGACGCCCTGCTCGGCTTCCTGCTGGAGGATGTGCTGTGAACCACTTCGGCGCCGCCGAGTTCGCGCGCGCCCGCCCGCTCGGCTGGCTCACCCTGCTGGTGGCCGTGCTCGGCTTCGGGCTGATCCTGCTCGGCATCGGGCGCGAGCTGCGCGCCCTGCTGCGGCTGCGCGGCGTCGACCGGCTGAGACGCGACCTCGCGGGCCAGGACGCCGAGGCGCGGTTGCGCGCCGCGCGCCGATGGCTCGGCGAGATCGAGGGCGGAGACGTGCTGCTGGCGCCGCTCGCGGCGCTGAACGATCCCGACGCGATCGTGCCGCTGCTGCGCGCCGGCATGGAGGCGGGGCTGCGCGCGCGCGCCGCCACGCGCGGTCGGCCCGCCGCGGGGCCGGGGGTGGCCGGCCTGGCCGCGCCGCCGGCCCCCTCCCTGGGGGTGCTGCTGATCAGCTGGCGCGGGCTGCGGCTGATCCGCCAGGTGGCGGCGCTCTACGGCCTGCGGCCGGGGGTGCTCGGCACCCTGTCGCTGCTGCGGCGCACGGCGCTGGCCGCCGGCGCCACCGCGGTGACCGAGGTCGCGGTCAACAGCGCCGCGCACGCGGTGCTGAGCACGCCGCTGCTCGCCCATCTTGCCGGCGAGATGGCCGGCGGTGCGGTGGCCGCGCGTCGCATGGTGGTGCTCGCGCGCGCAACCGCTGTTGCCTGCACGCCGCTGCCGGAACCGCGATGAGGCGCGGCGGCGCCTGGCCTATGGAATGACCCGCCCGCGGACCGGCGGACCCGGCGGATAGCCCGGTGCCGCGTCGGCGACGCAGTGGCACGGCGCGCCGATCGGCTTGGCCACCCGCATCGGACAGATGAACCGGTGCCGGTGGTAGGCGCCGGCGTAGGCGGCCTCGCAGCGCGAGCCGGGAGGCGGCGGTGCATAGCCGGGCGGCGGCGGCGGCGGATACCCTGGCGGCGGGTAGCCCGGCGCACCCTGGGGCGGCGGATAGCCCGGCGGCGGCGGCGGCGGATAACCCGGCGGCTGCTGGGGCGGGGCGTATCCCGGTGCGGGCGGAGGCGCCTGTGCCGGGGTGCCGTAGCCGTAGGACTGCGCCGAGGCAGGGGGCGCCAGCGCGAGAAGCATCCCCGCAAGTGCCGCGATCCTGAGTGCGAATGACATCGTCGTCTCCAATGCTCGGTCGGCTAGACCCGTCCGGTGATCCGTTCCGTCAGCATCTCGATCAGCTCCGAGGGATTGAACGGCTTGCTGCAGGCGCGCCAGTGCGGGCGGTCGGCCGGGATCGCGTCGCTGCCGTAGCCGGACAGCAGCAGGAACGGGATGCGCCGCCCATCCAGCACCTCGGCCACCGGATAGACCTTCTCGCCGCGCAAGTTGACGTCGAGCAGCGCGCCGTCGAGCACCGCGTGCTGCGCCGCGTGCAAAGCTTCCGGAAGGCTGGCGAACGGGCCGATCACCACGCAGCCGATCTCGAGCAGGATGTCCTCGATCAGCATCGCGATCATGAACTCGTCCTCGACCAGCAGCAGCCGCAGAGCCGACAGCGGCGAGACGGTCATGGGCGCATGGCCGCGTCCTCGGAGGATGCGGGGTTGATCGCCGCACCCAGCGGCGCGCGGAGGCTGGCGCGGACGCCGGAAGGCTCGAAGTGTATGTTCGCCGAGCCGGACAGCTCGTGGGCGAGGCCGCGCTCGATCAGGCTGGTGCCGAAGCCGCGCACCGAGGGAGGCTGCACCGCCGGGCCATCGGACTCGATCCACTGCAGCAGGAACTCGCTCTCCCCGGCTTCACGCCCGATCTGCCAGCTGACAGTGACCCTGCCCTGCGGCACCGAGAGCGCACCGTGCTTGACCGCGTTGCTGGCGAGCTCGTGGATCGCCAGGCCGAGCGCCAGGGCGCCCTGCGGCGACAGCCACACGGTCGGCCCCTGGAAGACGATGTTGGCGCGATCGCGCGACAGGAACGGCCGGGTCTCCTCCACCAGCACCTCGAGCAGCGAGATGTCGGTCCAGTTGGCCTGGCTGAGCAGCGAGTACGACGTGGTCAGCGCCTTGATCCGGCCCATGAAGGAGTCGGAGAACTGCTCCATCGTCTGCGCCCGGCGCAGCGTCTGCGAGGCGAGCGAGATCACCACCGTGAGCATGTTCTTGACCCGGTGGTTGAGCTCCCCGACCAGCAGGCGCTGCTGCTGCTCGGCCTGCACGATGCTGGTAACGTCGACGAAGGTCACCAGGGTGCCGTCCACCGCGCTGTTCTGCCCCCGGTACGGCAGGATGCGCATGATGTAGTGCTTGCTGCCGTCGCGCCGGGTGACGCGGCGCTCAAGCGGTTCGAGGGTCTCGAGCACGGCGCGGACATCGTCGCGCAACGCGCCGTAGTTCAGCTGGCTGACGATGTCGCTCAGCGGGCGACCGTGGTCGCTCGGGATCAGGTTGTAGATGGTGCCGACCGCCGGGGTGAAGCCGCGGATGATCAGATGGCGGTCCAGGAAAACAGTCGCGACGTCGGTGCTGTCGAACAGGTTCTTCAGGTCGCTCGCACTTCGGTCCAGCTCGTCGAGCTTCTCGGAAAGCTGCGCGTTGACGGTGTGCAACTCCTCGTTGACCGACTGGATCTCCTCCTTGGAGGTTTCCAGCTCCTCGTTGGTGGATTGCAGCTCCTCGTTGACCGAGTGCAGCTCCTCGTTGGCGCTGCGCAGCTCCTCGACCGCGGTGGCGTGCTCCTCGGTGATCGAGCGCAGCTGCGCCTGGGTCTCGAGCAGGGTGTCGCGTATCCGTTCGAGCTCGGAACTCGACGAGAACCGTTTCAGCGCCAGGCGCAGGCCGCGTTCCAGTCCGTCATTGGCACGCCGCGCCAGCTTGTGCACCGGCGAGCCCGCCGGGGGCGCCTGGTCACTGCGTCCGCGCGCGGGCTCGGCCGCATCGCCGACCCGCGGCGGCCGCGGCTCGGCATTGGTGGCGCCGGCGGCGGCGAGGCGA
>CAXTNV010000067.1:11256-18783 GCA_964245755.1 uncultured Acetobacteraceae bacterium
CGGTCCACGCACGTCGCGCCGCTCGAAGATCCGCCTGCTCTTGTCCAGCGGCGAGAACAGACCCTCGTGGCGGGAGGTCGTTTCCGAGCTGCCGAGCAGCAGGATCCCGCCCGGCATCAGGGCGTAGTGAAAAGCCGGGATGATCACGCCCTGCAGGTCGGTGTCGAGGTAGATCAGCACGTTGCGGCACGAGATCATGCTCATCCGCGAGAATGGCGGGTCGCGCACCAGGCTGTGCGCGGAGAAGGTGCAGAGGTCGCGCACCTCCTTGTTCACGACATAGCACTGGTCCGAGACGCTGAAGAACCGGTCCAGCCGATCCTGCGACATGCCCCGCAGCAGCGTCGTCGGATAGCGTCCGCTGCGCGCGGTGGCGATCGCCGGTTCGTCGATGTCGGTCGCGAACACCTGCACCTTCGGCGACGCGCGCAGGCCGTCCATGTGTTCGCGCAGCAGGATGGCCAGCGAGTACGCCTCCTCGCCGGTGGAACAGGCCGGCACCCAGACACGCACCATGCCGTTGGCCTTCTGGTCCCGGAACAGACGCGGGATCACGTCCCTCGCCAGCACGTCGAAGGTCTCGGTGTCGCGGAAGAAGCTCGTGACCCGGATCAGCAGGTCGCGGAACAGCAGGACCACCTCGTCATGGTCCTGCTCCAGCCGTGCCACGTACTGCGGCATCGTCGGGATGCCCAGCACCTGCATCCGCCGCTGGGTGCGGCGCAGGAACGTCTTGTCCTTGTAGCCGCTGAAATCGTGGCCGAGCTGCCCGAGCAGGATCGCGCAGACCGCGACCCGGAACGCTTCCGCCTGCGCCGCCGAGTTTGCCATCGGCGGTTCCGCATCCTGGCGCGCACGCCGCAGCCGCACGACATGCTGGGGCATCGCCTCGACCGGCACCACCAGGTCGACCGCGCCGGTGGCGATGGCGCCGGACGGCATGCCGTCGAATTGCGGGCCGCTGCCGTCGCTGCCCTGCGCGAGCGTCAGGCCGCCGCATTCCTTGATCGCCTTGAGGCCGAGTGCGCCGTCCGAGCCGGTCCCGGACAGCACGATCCCGATCGCGTTCTCCCTGAGCGTCGAGGCCAGCGAGTCGAAGAAGCCGTCGATCGGCCGGCTCTCGCGCTTGGCCTGCGGCTGCGGCATGTCCACGTGCAGCCGCCCATCGCGGATCGTGGTGATCGCGTGCGGCGGGGGCACGTAGACGCAGTTTGCCTCGATTTCGATGTTGTCGCTCACCTCGTGCACCGGCATCGAGGTCCAGCGCGACAGGATGTCGGGCAGCATGCTCTTGCGGCTGGTCGGCAGGTGCAGCACCACCACGAAGCAGAGCCCGGGATCGGCGGGCATCGCCTCGAAGAAGCTGTGGAAAGCGTCGAGGCCGCCGGCGGAGGCGCCGATGCCCACGACCATCAGCGAGGTGTCGGTCAAGGCAGGGCCTTCGGCGTGAAGCTGGCTGCGGCGGTCGCCCGGATCGACTTCAGGTCAGCGGATGCGAGCGCGCCCCGCCGGTGAGGGATCAGTGCCGCATCGCATGGCATGGCGTGATGTGGCACTCAACGAAAGTCCCGTGGCCCGCTACACGCTTCAACACGATGCGCCCGGAGAGGTTCCGCAAGCAGAACGCTTTGGCGCCCTCGACGATGCGCAGCCGCCGGACATGCGCCACGCCCCTGTCCGCCGCATGCCTGCAAGCTGCCGCTCCCATCCTGGATCCGTTTCGAACCTGGCGTTCGCGCCTGGCATGTCCGTCAACACCCTGCCAGCCGCGGCGCCGCCATCGACAGGCTGATGGATACAACGTTTCACGGCGCCGGTCGCCTCCACTTCAGCGGTGGCCGTCCCGCGAGCCGCCGGTGCCGGGCGCGGACTGTGCCAGGTGCGGACTTCGCCAAGCGCCGACTGTGCCAGGTGCGGACTGTAGCAGGCGCGGACTGCGCGATGCGGTGCAGCTCGGAGCTTGCGACGTGATGCCCGTGCCGGGATCGCAACGAGGTCCGGATCCTGCCGCATCCGTCGCACGCCGGGCCCGCCTCAGGCCGGCGCGCCGTCAGCTCGCCGCGGCACGGTGATGGCCGAGGTGACGTGGCTTCCAACGCAGCACCCTGTAAACGATTGATCTGATTGGCGTCCCGTACGGGGTTCGAACCCGTGTTACCGCCGTGAAAGGGCGGTGTCCTGGGCCACTAGACGAACGGGACAGCGGCCGTGGCTGGGTAGCGGAGCACCAGGAGCCGGTCAAGCCGCGGCCGCGTCGGTGATGAAGAAGCCTGCGCTGGTCTGGCCATTCCAGCTTTCCGCGCGCAGCTGACCGGCGACGTGCAGCCTCGTCCCGTCGCGGGCCTCAAGCGCGCGCGCGATCGCACCGTCGCCGGCGCGGAACAGCAGCGCCTTGATCCGGCCGCCGCCCTCGCCCTCGACGATCGCGCGCAGCGTGCTGCCTTCGCGGCCGAGCCGGTCGGCGCGCGCCACCCGCACACGTGGCAGCACGAACACCGGCTCCTCGTTGCCGGCACCGAACGGCGCCAGCCGGCCGACATGGGCGGCGAGCTCCGCGTTGGCGCCAGCGACGCTCAGCACCCCGTCGACGGCGAGGTCGAGCGCCGAAGGACGCTGCCGCGCCTGCGCCAGCCTCTCGTCCAGGAAGGCATGGAACGCGCGCAGCTGGTCCTGGCGCAGCGAGTATCCGGCCGCCATCGCGTGGCCGCCGCCGGTCAGCAGCAGCCCGGACTGGCGTGCCGCGATCACCGCCGCACCGAGGTCGAGCCCCGGCACCGAGCGGCCGGAGCCCTTGATCGTGCCGTCCTCCTGGCCGCCACCGACCAGGCTGGGGCGATTGAAGCGCTCCTTGACCCGGCCGGCGACGATGCCGACCACGCCCGGATGCCACGCTGCGCCATGCAGCATCGGCACCGCGTGGCCGGCCTCGATCTGCGACGCCGCCATCGCCATCGCCTGTTCCAGGATGCCGACCTCGACGTCGCGACGCTGCCGGTTCACGCCGTCCAGCCGCTCGGCCAGCATCCTCGCCTCGTCGGCGTCGCGGCAGAGCAGCAGCCGCAGCCCCAGGTCGGCCTCGCTGATGCGGCCGCCGGCGTTGATCCGCGGGCCCAGCGCGAAGCCGCAGGTGAAGGCGTCCGGCGTCCCGCGCGAGGTCGCGACGTCGAGCAGGGCGTTGATGCCGACCCGGGCGCGCCGCGCCATCACCTTCAGCCCCTGCGTCACCAGCGCGCGGTTCAGGCCGCTGAGCGGCATCACGTCGCAGACCGTCGCCAGCGCCACCATGTCGAGCAGCCCGAGCAGGTCTGGCTCCGCACGCCGCGCGAACCAGCCGCTGCGGCGCAGCGCGCGCAGGGTCGCGACCCCGGCGACGAAGGCGATCGAGGCGGCGCACAGCGTGCCGAGACCGGACGCGCAATCCAGCCGGTTCGGGTTGACGGTGGCGAGCACCGGCGGCGGCGGCCCCTCCGCCTTGTGGTGGTCCAGGATCACCACGTCGGCGATCCCGTCCAACGCGGCAAGCGGCACCGCGGCCGCGGTGCCGCAATCGACGCAGACCACCAGCGTGGCGCCGCGTGCGGTCAGCCCGAGCAATGCTGGGGCATTGGGGCCGTAGCCTTCGCGTATGCGATCGGGCACGTGGGTCAGCACCGTGCAGCCGAGGTCGCCGAGCAGGCTCGCCAGCACCGCGCAGGCGCAGGCGCCGTCGACGTCGTAGTCGCCGAAGATGCCGACCGTCTCGGCGCGTCGGGCAGCGTGCGCCAGGCGATCGGCGGCCAGATCCATGTCGATCAGGCGGGAGGGATCGGGCAGCAGCGCGCGCAGCGTCGGCTCCAGGAACGCGGCGACCTGGTCGACGCCGACACCGCGGCCGTGCAGCAGCCGTCCGAGAATCTCGGGCAGGTCGTGGCGCTGCGCGATCGCGTCGGCGTGGCGTTCCGAGACCTCCGCACCCCAGATCCAGCGCCGGCCGGTCAGGCTGGCGGTGACGTCGAGGCAGGAGCGCGGCGTCTGCGCCGACGCGACCGGGAAGCCGTCGGTCAACTCAGCTCGCAGCCCAGGTCTTGGTGGCGAAGTTGTGGTGCCCCTCGATGAAGCGCACCGTGCCCGACTTCGAGCGCATGACGATCGAGTGCGTGATCGCGCGCGCGTCGGTGCGCTGCACGCCGCGCAGCAACGCGCCGGAGGTCACACCGGTGGCGGAGAACAGGACGTCGCCGCGCGCCATGTCGAGCAGGGTCAGGCGGCGGCGCGGATCGCCCTCGCCCATCGCGCGCGCCCTCGCCACCTGCTCCTCGTCCTCGAACATCAGCCGGGCCTGCATCTGGCCACCGACGCAACGCAGCGCCGCCGCCGCCAGCACCCCCTCGGGCGCGCCGCCGGAACCGACATAGATGTCGACGCCGCTGCCGGGCAGGCAGGCGGCGATCACGGCGGCGACGTCGCCGTCGGAGATCAGCATCACCCGAGCCCCGGCTTCGCGGGTGTGGGCGATGAGCTCCTCGTGGCGGTCACGCTCGAGGGTGCACAGGATCAGTTCGTCGATGCCGCTCTTGCGGGCGCGGGCGAGGTTGCGCAGGTTCTCGCCGATCGGCGCGTCCAGGTCGACCACGCCTTCGGGCAGTTCGCCGCTGACCGCGATCTTGTCCATGTAGATGTCGGGCGCGTGCAGGAAGTTGCCCTGCTCGGCCAGCGCCACCACGGTCAGCGCGTTTGGCGCGTTCTTGGCAGTGAGTGCGGTGCCCTCCAGCGGATCGACCGCGATGTCCATCGCCGGGCCGCCGGCGCCGACCCGCTCGCCGATGTAGAGCATCGGCGCCTCGTCCATCTCGCCCTCGCCGATCACCACGGTGCCGTCGATGGCGACCGTGTCGAAGGCGTGCCGCATCGCCTCCACCGCGGCGCCGTCGGCCTCGTTCTTGCGGCCGCGCCCGGTCCATCGCGACGCGCCGAGTGCGGCCGCCTCGGTGACGCGCACCAGCTCGAGGGCGAGGTTGCGGTCGTCGGCCTGATAGGAGGATCGGGTGGCGGACATGGCGGGCTCCTCAGCCAGCTTCGATTCGGATCATGTTAGGCCGCTCCAGCACCACGTCGAGAGCCGCGATCCGTGCCATCGCCTGCCGCATCGCGGACTCACCCGTGCGGTGGGTGACCAGCACGATCGGCACCGCCTCCTCGCCCGGCGCTGCAGCGCCCGATGCCGCGCCACTCTGGCCGTGCTGCAGCATGCTCCTGAGCGAGACGCCGCAGTCGCGCAGCACCGCCGTGATCTCGGCGATCACCCCGGGACGGTCGAGCACGTGCAGGCGCAGGTAGTAGTCGCCGGTGTGCCGGGTGATCGGCACGCTGACGATGCGCGACAGCGAGTTCGTCCGCGCCCCCCACACCGGGATGCGGCTGCCGCGGGCGATGTCGATCAGGTCGGCGACGACGGCGGCCGCGGTCGGCCCGGCGCCCGCACCCCTGCCCTCGATCATCATCCGGCCGACGAAATCGCCCTCGGCGAACACCGCGTTGAACACGCCCTCGACCAGCGCGATCGGCGCCGAGACCGGCACCAGGCAGGGATGCACGCGCGCCTCCACCCCGGCCCCGGTCAGCTGGGCGATGCCGAGCAGCTTGATCCGGTAGCCGAGCTCGGCGGCGAAGCCGATGTCGAGCCGGCCCACGTGGCGTATGCCCTCCACGTGCACGGAAGCGAAATCCACCGGACGGCCGAAGGCGAGCGCGGCCAGGATGGCGAGCTTGTGCGCCGCGTCGATGCCGTCGATGTCGGCCTGCGGGTCCGCCTCGGCGTAGCCCAGCGCCTGCGCCTCGGCGAGGATGGCGGCGAAGTCGCGGCCGCTCTCGCGCATGGCGCTGAGGATGTAGTTGCAGGTGCCGTTGAGGATGCCGCCGACCCGGGTGAGCCGGTCGGCGGCAAGCCCCTCGCGCACCGCCTTGATCACCGGGATGCCGCCGGCGACCGCAGCCTCGAAGGCGAGCGGGGTCTGCCGCCGCTCCGCCTCGGCGGCCAGCTCGGCGCCGTGCACCGCGATCAGCGCCTTGTTGGCGGTGACCACCGGACGGCCTGCGACCAGGCACGCCTCGACCAGCCGACGCGCCGGTCCTTCGGCGCCGCCCATCAGCTCGACCACCACGTCGACCGACGCGTCGTCGGCGAGACCGACCGGGTCGTCGTGCCAGCGCAGGTCGGAGACGTCGATGCCGCGCTCGCGCCGCCGCGAGCGCGCCGCCACCGCGCCCCCGGCGAGCGGTCGTCCGGCCCGGGCGGCGATCAGCTCGGCATTGGCGTGCAGCAGCCGCACCACCCCGACCCCGACGGTGCCGAGGCCGGCGATGCCGATCCTGAGCGGCGACAGCGCTGACGGCCCCGGCTGGATCGATGTCAAGGCTAGCTGTCCAGGTCGGCCGCTTCGAGGTGGGGCTGACGCGACCGCTCGCCGCGGCCGGCCGCGTCGTGGCCGCCGAGGAACGCCTTGATGTTGCGCGTTGCCTGGCGCAGGCGCTGGGTGTTCTCGACCAGGCCGATGCGCACGAAGCCCTCGCCGTGCTCACCGAAGCCGAGCCCCGGCGCCACCGCGACGCCGGCCTGCTGCATCAGCAGCTTGGCGAAGCCGACGCTGCCGAGCTGGGCGAAACGTTCCGGCACGGGGGCCCAGGCGAACATCGATCCCTCCGGCACCGGCACCTCCCAGCCGGCGGCGGAGAGGCCGCGGATCAGCACGTCGCGCCGCTCGCGGTACAGCGTGCGGATGTCCTCGACGCAGTCCTGCGGCCCGTTCAGCGCCGCCACCGCCGCCACCTGGATCGGGGTGAAGGCGCCGTAGTCGAGGTACGACTTGATGCGCGTCAGCGCGTTGATCAGGCGCGGATTGCCGGCGGCGAAGCCGATGCGCCACCCGGCCATCGAGTAGGTCTTGGACAGCGAGGTGAACTCGACCGCGACGTCCATCGCGCCGGGGACCTGCAGGATCGAGGGCGGCGGCTTGCCGCCGAAATAGATCTCCGCGTAGGCGAGGTCGGAAAGGACCCAGATCTCCTCGCGCCGGGCGAACGCCACCAGCTCGCGGTAGAACTCCAGCTCGGCGAGGTAGGCGGTCGGGTTGGACGGAAAGTTGACGATCAGCGCGGTCGGCTTCGGCACCGAGTGCCGCACCGCGCGCTCCAGTGCGCGCAGCATGTCCTCGTCCGGCCGCGCCGGGACGGAGCGCACCGAGGCGCCGGCGATGATGAAGCCGAACTGGTGGATCGGGTAGGACGGGTTCGGCACCAGGATGGTGTCTCCCGGACTGGTGATCGCCGCCGACAGGTTGGCGAGCCCCTCCTTGGAGCCGAGCGTCACCACGACCTGGCTCTCCGCATCGAGCTTCACCCCGAAGCGGCGCCCGTAATAGCCGGCCAGCGCCCGGCGCAGCCCAGGGATGCCGCGGCTCACCGAGTAGCGGTGCGAGCGCGGGTCGGCGACCGTCTCGACCAGCTTGGCCACGATGTGCGGCGGTGTCGGGCTGTCCGGGTTGCCCATGC
>CAXTNV010000068.1:0-270 GCA_964245755.1 uncultured Acetobacteraceae bacterium
CCCCCCCCCCGCGCGGGCCCGGGGGCGGGCGGCGCGCCGGGGGGCGGCCCGGCGGCCCCCCCCCGCGCGGCGGCGCCCCGCCGCCCCCGGGGCCGGGGTGATCCGGGCGATGGCGGGGGCTGGATTGCTGGCCGAGGCGCCGCTGCCGCATCGGCCAGCGTTCCGGCGTCCGGATCCCGTCCATCCCGGCGCCCGGAGGCTGTCCGACGACCAGCGGGTGCAGGCGCAGCTGCTGCGCCAGGCGGTGCAGGAGAGCCGCTTCTCCGTCAC
>CAXTNV010000068.1:280-11445 GCA_964245755.1 uncultured Acetobacteraceae bacterium
TGGTGCTGCTGCCGGAGATCGCGCTGTCGTCGCAGTGGCTGCAGCGCTTCGTGCAGCGCTTCGGCACCGAGCCCGCGGTGTGGCATTCCGATCTCGGCTCCAAGCAGCGGCGCATCGCCTGGCGCGCGGTCGCGTGCGGCGAGGCGCCGGTGCTGGTGGGCGCGCGCTCGGCGCTGTTCCTGCCCTTCACCGACCTCGGCCTGATCGTCGTCGACGAGGAGCACGAAACCGCCTTCAAGCAGGAGGACGGCGTCACCTACAACGCCCGCGACATGGCGGTGGTGCGGGCCCGGCTTTCGGACGCGGCGGCGCTGCTGGTTTCCGCGACGCCCAGCCTGGAGACGCTGGCCAACGTCGAGGCTGGCCGCTACCGGCGGGCCACCCTGGCGGCACGGCACGGCGGCGCCAGCCTGCCTGCGGTGTCGGCGATCGACATGCGCGACGCGCCGCCCGAGCGCGGCCTGTTCCTGTCGCCGACGCTCAAGACGGCGGTCGACGAGACGCTGGGGCGCGGCGAGCAGGTGATGCTGTTCCTCAACCGGCGCGGCTACGCGCCGTTGACCCTGTGCCGCAGCTGCGGCCACCGGCTGCAATGCCCGAACTGCACCGCCTGGCTGGTCGAGCATCGGGCACGCCGCATCCTGACCTGCCACCATTGCGGCCATACCGAGCCGGTGCCGCAGCACTGTCCGGTGTGCGGCGCCGAGGCCAGCCTGACCCCGATCGGCCCCGGCGTCGAGCGCATCACCGAGGAGGCGCGGCTGTCGTTTCCCGAGGCGCGCCTGCTGGTCATGGCCAGCGACACGCTGCCCGGCCCGCACGCCGCCACCGAGGCGGTGCGCCGCATCGCCGCGCGCGAGGTCGACCTCATCGTCGGCACGCAGATCGTCGCCAAGGGCTGGCACTTCCCGCATCTCACCCTGGTCGGCGTGGTCGATGCCGACCTCGGCCTTGCCGGCGGCGACCTGCGCGCGGCCGAGCGCACGGTTCAGCTGCTGCACCAGGTCGCCGGCCGCGCCGGCCGTGCGGAGGCGCCGGGCCGGGTGCTGCTGCAGACCTACGCGCCGGAGCATCCGGTGATGGTGGCGCTGGTCGGCCAGGATTTCGCCGCCTTCATGCGTCGTGAGGCGGAGAGCCGGCGTCCCGGACACTGGCCGCCCTACGGCCGTCTCGCCGCCCTGATCGTCAGCGCCGACACCGCCGCGGCTGCCGACTCCGTCGCGCGCGGGCTCGGGCGCTGCGCGCCGCAGGCCGAGGGGGTGCAGGTGCTGGGTCCGGCGCCGGCGCCGCTGGCGATCCTGCGCGGCCGCCATCGCCGGCGCCTGCTGCTGCGCACACGACGCGATGTGGCGGTGCAGCCGCTGCTGCGCGACTGGCTGGCACAGGTGCGGCCGCCGCCCGGGGTGCGCATCGACGTCGACGTCGATCCGGTGTCGTTCCTGTAGGAGAGCCGCTGGTCAGGGTGCGAGCGAGGGAAAGATCAGGCGGATCGTGGTTCCGGCGCCGGGCTCGGACTCGATCTCCAGCCTGCCATCGGACTGCTCGGCGAAGCCGCTGACCATCGACAGGCCGAGCCCGGTGCCCTTGCCGCGCTCCTTTGTGGTGAAGAACGGCTCGGTTGCCCGCCTGACCACCTCGGCGGGCATCCCGACGCCCGTGTCGCTCAGCGCGATCTCGACCGAGGGGGCGCCGGTCGCGGGATCGCGGCGCAGCCGCGTCGTCACCACGATCCTGCCGCCCTTCGGCATGGCGTCGGCGGCGTTGCGCACCAGGTTGAGCAGCGCAAGCTCCATCTGGCCCGGATCGATGCGCGCCGTCAGCGGCTCCGGCGCCAGGTCCAGCACGACGGCCACCTCGGATCCGGCCATCTGCTCGAGGATGCTGTCGAAGTTGCCCAGCATCTCGTTGACGTCCAGCATCTGGTTGTCGTGGAACTGCCGCCGGGCGAAGGAGAGCATCTGGTCGGTGAGTCGTGCCGCCCGCTGCGCGCCCCACCTGGCACGCCCGAGCTGCTTGTCGCGCCGCGCGCCATCCAGCTCTTCCGCCGCGCGCTCGATGCTCGCCAGAACGATGGTCATCAGGTTGTTGAACTCGTGCGCCAGGCTGGACGCCATGCCGCCGAGCGTCTCCATGCGCTGCGATTGCTGCAGCACCGCCTCCGCCTCGTGCCGGCGGGTGACGTTCAGCTGGCTCGCGAAGTGGTAGGTGAGGCTGCCCTGGGTGTCGATGACCGGGCTGATGAACAGGGCGTTCCAGAAGCTGGATCCGTCCTTGCGGTAGTTCAGGATCTCCTGCTGCACGTCCTCGCCGGCAGCGATGCCGCGCCGGATCTCCGCGATGGTGGCAGGATCGGTATCCTCGCCCTGCAGGAAGCGGCAGTTCCGGCCAAGGATCTCGTCCTGCCCGTACCCGGTGAGCTCCTCGAACGCCTGGTTGCAGAACACGATCGGGCCGTCCGGCTGGTGCGGGTCGCTGAGGCACATCGGCATCCGGCTCATCTGCACGGCGGCGAAGAAGATGTCGCGGCCGTCGTGGTCGCCGCCGCTCGGGATGATGTTGCGGCCGTTCGACGAATGATGTCCCGGTCCCGGCGAGGTCACCCTGTGTTCTGTCCCGTCCATCGTGCCGCCGACCCGCCTCGATCTCGCCTGGGCTCCGGCCGCTTTCCGGCCGGAAGCTTCTTGCGCCAGGGTTTCCTGCGCCAGGGTTTCGTGCGCCAGGGCTTCTTGCACAGCCCCCGCGCGACTTCCACCGCGAGGCGCCGCCTCACACCACGTCGTGATGCCACCATCGGCAGGGCCGCCGGGTTGTTTGTCGAAACGGAAAGCAGCTGATCGAGGGGCCCACGTGTGCGTTCTTCTGGTGGAAGATGAACCTCTGATCCGGGAGATCATGACCGAGACGCTGCAGGAGGCCGGCCACGAGGTCGCCGAGGCGAGGACCGGCGACGAGGCGATGGAGCTGATCCGCACCTCGCCGAACCACTTCACCGCCCTGGTGACCGACTTCCACATGCCCGGCAGCTTCGATGGCGCCGAGGTCGCGGCCAGCATCAGGAAGCGCGTGCCCGCCATTCCCGTGGTGATCGCGTCGGGCCGGCCGGAGGTGTTCCAGCCGGCCTGGCGGGCGGAGCTCGGCTACCGCCTGCTGCGCAAGCCGTACGGGCCACGCCAGCTCGTCGATCTGCTGGAGCAGCTGCTGCTGACAAAGGGCTAGGGCCGCCTCCCGAGCTGTCTTCCCGGTTGGCGCTTGCCGCTGTCGCCGTCGATGCAGGGTCTTGCCTTGGCCGCCGATCGGTCCTTACTTCCACCGCCGGCGAGCTGGTCCGGAAGCAGCGGAGATGACCGCGATGGCCGATGACCCTGCTCTCGATCCGGCGCTGGCGTCCGCCATCACCAAGGCGCGGTGGCGGCTGATGCCGCTGCTGCTGGTGATGTACCTCATCGCCATGCTGGACCGCACCAACATCGGCTTCGCCAAGCAGGCGCTGCACACCGAGGTGGGCGTGTCGGACGCCGCCTTCGCGCTCGGGGCCAGCGTGTTCTTCGTCACCTACGCGGTGTTCGAGCTGCCGAGCAACCTGATCCTGCATCGCGTCGGCGCCCGCGTCTGGATGTGCCGGATCATGGTCAGCTGGGGGCTGGTCGCTGCGGCGATGATGTTCACCCGCGGCTCCTACTCGTTCGTCGGCCTGCGGCTGCTGCTCGGCGCCGCGGAGGCCGGCTTCTTCCCCGGCGCGATCCTCTACATGACCTACTGGTTCCCGGCATCGGAGCGCGGCCGGGTGCTGGGGCTGTTCTATTTCGGCTTTCCCATCGCGCTGACGCTGGGAAGCCCGCTCTCCGGCGGCCTGCTGGCGCTCGACGGGGCGCTCGGCCTCGCCGGCTGGCAGTGGATGTTCCTGATCGAGGGACTGCTCGCCTGCGTGATCGGGATCTACGCGCTGTTCGGACTGACCGATCATCCCGAGCACGCGAGCTGGCTCGCGGCGGACGAGAGAGCCGCGCTGTCGCGCGCCATCGCCGCCGAGACGCAGCAGAAGGTGGAGCGGGGCGGCCTGCATCTCGGACGTGCCCTGCTCGACCCGCGCCTGCTGCACCTGCTCGCGGTGTATTTCTTCCTGCAGATCAGCGTCTACGGCGTGACCTTCTACCTGCCGAGCCAGGTCAGCGCCCTGCTCGGGGTGAAGATCGGCCCGGAGGTCGGGCTGGTGGTCGGCATCCCCTGGCTCTGCGCCGCGCTGATGGCGGCGTACTGGCCCAGCCGCGCCGTTCGCACCGGACGCTCACGCGCCTACGCGGTGCTGTTCCTGCTGTTCATCAGCGCCGGCCTGGTTGTGTCTGCGAACACGCCGCCGCTGCTCGCGATCTTCGCCCTGTGCTTCGTCACCACCGGGGCGATCTGCGTGCAGCCGATCTTCTGGACGTTCCCGACCGGCTATCTCGGCGGCGTCGCGGCCGCCGGCGGCATCGCGGCGATCAACTCGCTGGGCAATCTCGGCGGCTTCGTGGCACCCAACCTGCGCGCCTGGTCCGACGTGCACCTCGGATCGCCCGCCGCCGGACTCTACGTGCTGGCGTTCGCGGCCCTGGTCTCGGCGGCCCTGGTGCTGATGCTGCCCTCGCGCATCGTCTCCGTGCCGGGCAGCGTCGAAGGCTCCGTGTCCCCGCCACCCCGGCCGCGGCTGGTCGGCCGCCGACAGGAGATCTCATGAAGCTGCTTCGCTACGGCCCGGCCGGCCAGGAGAGGCCCGGACTGCTCGACGCCGAGGGCCGGGTGCGCGACCTCTCGGCGCACCTGCCGGCGCTGGATGCCGGCGCCCTGGATCCGCAGGCGCTGGCCCGCATCGCCGCGATCTCCCCCGACGACCTGCCGCTCGCCGACGGCAGCCCGCGCTTCGGCATCCCCTATACCGGCATCGGCAAGTTCATCGGCATCGGCCTCAACTATGCCGACCATGCCGCGGAGGCGAACCTGCCGATCCCCACGGAGCCGCCGATCTTCACCAAGGCGATCAGCTGCCTGAGCGGCCCGAACGACGCGATCATGCTGCCGCGCGGCTCGACACGCACCGACTGGGAGGTCGAGCTCGGCGTGGTGATCGGGCGCCGTGCCTGCTACGTCGGCGAGGCCGAGGCGCTCGATCACGTCGCCGGCTACTGCGTCGTCAACGACGTCAGCGAGCGCGAGTACCAGCTCGAGCGCGGCCCGACCTGGGACAAGGGCAAGGGCTGCGACAGCTTCGGCCCGGTCGGGCCCTACCTGGTGACCGCCGACGAGGTCGGCGACCCGCAGCGGCTCGGCCTGTGGCTCGACCTCAACGGCCGGCGCATGCAGACGGGCGATACCGGCAGCATGATCTTCGGGGTCGCGGCGCTGGTCAGCTATGTCAGCCGTTTCATGACGCTGCATCCGGGCGACCTGATAACCACCGGGACGCCTCCCGGCGTTGGGCTGGGGGTGAAGCCGGATCCGGTGTTCCTCAAGCCAGGCGACGTGCTCCGGCTCGGCGTCGACGGGCTCGGCGAGCAGCGCCAGCAGGTGGTAGCCTGGAGTGCGGAGCAGGCGGGAGCGTCCGCCGGGCACTGAGCGCCGTCCGGGTTGCCGGCGGCGCCGACTGCGCGCAACTCCCGCCCTCCATTCCTTCCCAATCGAGATCGCGGACTGCATGAGCCTGATTTCCTACGCGCAGAACTACGAGGACGTCGTGCTATGGCGCGCGCTCAGGGACGTCGAGCCCGGCTTCTACGTCGACGTCGGCGCCGCCGACCCTGAGGAGATCTCGGTCACCAAGCTGTTCTACGAGCGCGGCTGGTCGGGCATCAACATCGAGCCGACCGCGGCCTATTTCGAACGCCTGGTGCAGGCGCGTCCACGCGACCTGAACCTCAACGTCGCGGCGGGAGCAGGGCCCGGCCTGATGGCGCTGAACGAGATCCCCGGCACCGGCCTCTCCACCAGGGACGACGCTCTCGCGCGCCGGCACGCCGCCGCCGGTTGGGAGAGCCGCGAGATCACGGTGCCGATGCTGACGCTGACGAGCATCTGCGAGTCCCAGGGGGTGGGCGACATCCACTTCCTGAAGGTGGACGTGGAGGGTGCGGAAGCCGACGTGCTGCGCGGCATGGATCTCGGGCGGTTCCGGCCCTGGATCGTCGTCGTCGAGGCGACCGAACCGCTTACGGCCACGCGCAACGACGAGTCGTGCGAGGCGCTGCTGCTCGGCCAGCGCTACCGGCACGCCTATTTCGACGGTCTGAACGCGTTCTACGTCGCCGAGGAACGGGCCGAGCTCGCCGAGGCCCTGGCTGTGCCGCCCAACGTGTTCGACGACTACGTCACCGCCCGCGAGCACGCGCTCAGGCTGCGCACCGAGGAAGCGTCCGACGCGGTGCACACCCTGTCGCACCGGGTGAAGCACCAGGATGACGAGCTGGGTGCGCTGCGCGCCGTCGCTGCCCAGGCGCAGGCGGCCGGCGAGGCGGCCGAGGCGCAGCTCGCATCGCTGCGCCAGGAGCGCGACGGCGCACGCGAGGCCGAGCAGCGCGCTCGCCTGCACGCCGACCAGCTCAAGCGTCGCCTCGGCGCTGCGCACGAGGAGGTGGAACGGCATCAGCAGGCCGGGCTCGCGCACCGCGCCGAGCTGGACGCGGCGCGGCGGCACCGGGAGGCGGTGCAGCAGACGATGGGGGCGCAGCAGGAGGAATTGCGTATGCAGCACGATGCGGTGCTGGCACAGCGCGATGCGGCGCTGGCGGAGCGGGACACACTCATCGCGGAGCGGGACGAGCACGCGGCGCGGCTGCAGCGCTCGCATACCGCCGCCCACGCGCTGGCGCAGGAGCAGGAGCGGCTGCAAGCCGCCCACGCCTCGGTGGCCTCGCTGCTCGATGCGGTACGGGTCAGCACGTCCTGGCGCGTGACCCGGCCGATGCGGATGCTCGGCCGCGCGGTCAAGGCGGGGCTGCAGCGGCCTCGAACCTAGGGCTGCCCGGAAGGCAGGCATGCGGATCATCCTCGATCTACAGGGCGCGCAGAACGCCAGCCGGTTCCGCGGCATCGGCCGCTACAGCCTGTCGCTGGCGCGGCAGATGGTGCTGAGCGGCGGCGACCGGCACGAGTTCCACCTGCTGCTGAACGCCAACCTGGCCGAGGCACTGCCGGAGCTGGAGACGGCGTTCGACGGCCTGCTGCCGCGCTCGCGCCTGCACGTCATCGCGCTGCCGAGCCCGACGATGGAGATGATCTCCGGCAACGCCTGGCGCACCCGGGCGGCGGAGCTGCTGCGGGAGGCGGCGCTGCAGGCGCTGCAGCCCGACCTGGTGCATGTCGGGAGCCTGTTCGAGGGCTTCGACGACGACAGCGTCAGCTCCGTCGGCGCGCTGGGGCTCGGGGTGCCCACGGCGGTCACGCTGTACGACATGATCCCGCTGCTGCAGCCCGACGCCTACCTGGGCAGCGTCGAGGCGCGTCGCTGGTACTACCGCAAGGCGCAGCAGGCGCGGCGTGCCGATCTGCTGCTCGCGATCTCGGCCTCGTCGGCGGCGGAGGGAGCCGCGGCACTGCGCGTGCCGCCCGGGCGGATCGCCACCATCGGCACCGGCGTGGATCGGAGGTTCCGGCCGGTACCGGTACAGGAAGCGCAGGCCGTGGAGCTGCGCGGCCGCTACCGGCTGCAGCGGCCGTTCGTACTCTACGCCGGTGCGGCCGACCCGAGGAAGAACCTGCACGGCCTGATGGCGGCGTTCGCAAGGCTTCCGCCGCCGGTCCGCGCCGGGCATCGCCTGGCGATCGCGGGCAAGCTGAGTCCCGGCGACGTGGCGCGCATCGAGGGCCAGGCGGCGGCGGCCGGGCTGGCCGCGGACGAGCTGGTGCTGCTCGGCTTCATCCCGGACGACGACCTGATCCGGCTGTACGGGCTCTGCGAGGTGCTGGTCTTCCCTTCCTTCCACGAGGGCTTCGGGCTGCCGGCGGCGGAGGCGATGGCCTGCGGCGCCGCGGTGCTCGGCTCCGACCGCACCAGCATTCCCGAGGTGATCGGCCGCAGCGACGCCCTGTTCGATCCGGCGGACCCCGCCAGCATCGCCGAGCGCCTGACCCGCGTGCTGACCGATCCGGCGTTCCGCGACGCGCTGCGCCGGCACGGTCCGGTGCAGGCCGCGCGCTTCGACTGGGGCGAGGTCGCCGACCGCGGCCTCGCGGCCTTCGAGCGGCTGCATCGCGAGCGCCAGCTCGCGGGTGCCGTGGTGCAGGGCACCCGGCCGATGCCGCGCGTCGCCCTGGTCGCGCAGCCGACGGCGGCGGCAGGCGGCATCGCCGGCTACGCGGCACGGCTGCTGCCGCGACTTACCGCGGTGTGCGAGGTCACCGGGATCGCGGTAGGGTCCGGCGACGCCGAGAGCTGGCTGAACGCGGCGGTGCCGGTGCGCCCGCTGCGCTGGCTGCGCGAGCATGCCGACCGCTTCGACCACATCCTCTACGAGCTGGCCGACGCGGCCGCGACCCCGGAGCTGCTGGAGACGATGCGCGCGCATCCCGGCAGCGTCGTGCTGCATGACGCCACGCTGTCCGCCGTGCTCGGAAGGATGAGCCCGGCGGAAGCGAGCTGGCTGCTGTACGCGTCGCATGGCTGGCACGCCGCCCTGCTCGCCGAGCGCGAGGGCACGCAAGCTGCGATGCGCCGTTTCGACTGCCTGCTGCCGTTCCTGGTCGAGGCGGAGTGCGTGATCGTGCATGGGTGTATCCTCGCCGAGCAGGTCCGGGATCGCCTCGGCCCGGGCGGTCCGCAGGTGCTCCACGTGCCGCCGCCGGCGGCGATCGAGCCCCTCGCCAGCCGGGCGGACGCGCGGCAAAGGCTTGCGCTGCCGGCCGCAGGATTCGTCGCGTGCAGCCTGGTGCTCGACGACTCCGAGGTGGCACGAAGGCTGCTCGACGGCTGGCTGTCGATGGCGCGTGCCGGCGAGGCCGACGCTCTGCTTTTGCTCTGCGACCGGGCTGCCCCGGACGTCGCGGCGGCGGTGCTGCAGGACGTCGCGCGGTGCGGCGCGGCGGGCGTCCGCTGCCTGAGCGAGCCTGCCGCGATACGCGACGCGCTGGCCGCGTGCGACCTGCTGGTGCAGCCCGGGCATCTGCCTGGCGCGGAGGCGACCGTGCTGCTGCCCGACCTGCTGCAGTGCGGCACCGTGGTGCTCGCGGACGACACGGCCGCCTGGCGCGGCTTGTCCTGCGACGCGCTCGCCGCGCTGCCGCCGGAGCCGGACGCGCAGGTGATCGCCGAGGCGCTCGATCGTCTGCGTGCGCGTCCGCATCGCCTCGGCGACATGTCGGGCATTCCCGCGGCGGAGGCGACGGAGCTGCAGATCCGTGCCGCGCTGGACGCGCTCGCGGCCAGCGCGAGCCGGACGGCGGCGCGTGCGCTGCTGCACCGGCTGCCGACGCTGGAGCCTGCGCACACACCGGACGAGCTCGCGACCGCGCGGGGCTACGCCGACGCCAACCGCTCGCCCGCTGGCCCGCGATGCCTGTTCATCGACGTCTCGGTGCTGGCGATACGCGATGCGCGGAGCGGCATCCAGCGCGTCAGCCGCAGCATCATGACCGAGCTGGTGACCCGGCCGCCGCCGGGCTACCGGGTGGAGCCGATACGCTGGATCGACGGCGCGTACGTCTACGCGCGGCGCTACGTGCACGGCCTGCTCGGCCTGGGCGAGACGGCGCCGCCGGACGAGCCGGTGTGGGCCGCCGACGGTGACGTCTATATCGGTGCCGACCTGATCATGGACACGATCTCCGACGCGCGGAGCTGGTTCGAGGCGCAGCGCCTGCGCGGGCTGCGCACGGTGTTCGTGCTCTACGACCTGCTGCCGGCGCGTCATCCCGACATGTTCCCGCCTTTGATCGCGCCGCTGTATCGCAACTGGATCCGCCACGTCGCGGAGCTGGCCGACGGCGTGCTCAGCATCTCGCGCTCGGTGATGCAGGAGCTGTTCGGCTGGCTGCGCGAGCATCCGCCGCAGCGGACACGACCGCTCCGGCTCGGCTGGTTCCATCTCGGCGGCGACCTGGATGCGAGCCCGACTGGGACGCCGGGCGCTGCCTCGGCGCATAGGCTGCCGCGCGAGTTCCGCCGGCGCGACAGCTTCCTCAGCGTCGGGACGCTGGAGCCGCGAAAGGGGTATCGCCAGGCGCTCGCGGCGTTCGAGGCGCTGTGGGCGTCCGGGGTGGACGTCAACTATGCCATCCTCGGCAATCGCGGCTGGATCGACGGCGCCTTCTTCCGCCAGCTCGAGGCGCATCCCGAGTTCGGTCGGCGGCTGTTCTGGTTCCACGGCGTGAACGACGAGACGCTGCTGGAGATCTACCGTCAGGCGACGGTGTTCCTGGCGGTGTCGGAGGCGGAGGGTTTCGGGCTGCCGCTGGTCGAGGCGGCGAAGTTCGGGCTGCCGATCATCGCCCGCGACATCCCGGTGTTCCGCGAGGTCACCGCGGGCCACGCGAGCTTCTTCGACACCCTGTCCAGCGCGGAGCTGGCGGAGTTTCTGCGGGCCTGGCTGCCGCGTCACGCGGCCTACGAGGTGCCGGGCTCGGCGACGATGCCGCCCTACACCTGGCGCGCCAGCGCGCAGCGGCTGAGCGACGTCGTCATCGACGGGCGGTGGAGCCTGACCTGGAGGCCTGGCGCGGACGCCGCGGCAGCGGCCGCTGACGTGGAGCTGTTGCGCGGCACGGGATGAAGCTCCGGACGCCGGACATCCTCCTCATCGTCCAGGAGACGTGAGACATCTTGACCACGAAACCGCCGCTCGGCATCGGCCACATTCGAGGGACGACCTTGTTCAGAGCGATATGGCGACATCTTCTCGCTGAACCCGTCGCCCGCGCCATCGAGGCGCGAACCGCGGCATCGGCGAATGCGAGGATCGACGCCGCCGTGCGACGCGTCAAATCGCGCCTGGCCGACATCCAGACCAACGCGGTCGAGCGCGCCTCAGCGACCGCGCGTGTTCAAGTCCAGCGGATCCAGGCGGAGCTAGCAGAGGCGGTGGAGCGCCTGCGCATGGTGGGCGGGCGGATCGTCCCGCTGCACGCCGACGGAATCGTCGAACGGGTGATCGGGCAGATCGAACGCGCGCGAACCTGGGCCGGGAGCGTGTTCGCGCCGAAGA
>CAXTNV010000068.1:11545-18435 GCA_964245755.1 uncultured Acetobacteraceae bacterium
AGCTGGCGAGGCCGGTGCAGTACCACCGCAAGCTCTGGGAGTGGGTGTTCATCGCCCATCAGCTCCGCCGCCACGGCGCCGCGACAGCAGGGAAGCCGGGGCTCGGCTCCGGGGCAGGCACCGAGCCGCCGCCTTCACGCTTCGTCGAGCGCGCGGCAGGGATCTTGGCGACCGACGCGCCGCCTGCGATCGCGGATCAGGCGGGATGCGACAAGCTGGACGAGTTCGCGGCGACGCTTGAGAGCATTCGGGTGCCGTCCACTGTCGACAGCGAGAGCTTGGCGCGCCTCGTGCGCCACGCCAGCTGCGACATGAACGCCATCAACGATGATCTCACCGGCTTCGATTTCTGCTGGTCGTCGTGCTGTCTCGAACATCTGGACGGCCTGGAAGCGGGCGTCGAGTTCGTCGTGAACAGCGTGACCAGGACACCCTTTGCGACGGGCCGACCGTGATCTACCGCAGGCAGGACATCGAGCGCCTCGTCGAGCGGCTCCGGGATGGTGGGCCGCTGGGTCGACCAGCTCAGGGTGGCGCCGGACGGCCATCCGCTCGATTTCGTCGTCGACGTGCCGCCATACAGCCAGGACCCGCATCTCAAGCTGAGCCTGTTGGGCTTCACCTCGTCCTCGGTCGGCATTGTCGTGCGGGGCGGGCGCTGAGCAGACGCATGGCGATGCCGTCAGCGTTCGCCGCCACGGAAAGGGCAGACGAACTTTGAGCGACAGCATGTCGAGTTACGGGTGCAGCAACCGAGGATGGCGATGACCCCGGAACGTGCGGAATTCGAGGCGGCGCTGAGCGCGATCGGTGACGGCGCGCCGGACTCGATCCAGTATCAGGCACTTTCAGCCATCGCACTGACGCACGAGCTGGCACCACGGCTCCTGACGCTCGATCCGTTTTCCGCGGACTACAAGGCGATGGTGCTGCGCATCTACCGTGACCTGCGCGGCAGCGACCGGGACTATGCTCCGGAGCAGGACGAGAAGTCCGGGATGACGCTGCCGCAGGACCTCATCCGCGGCGTCTCGCCCTGGTTCTTTCGCGATACCGGCCTCGTGTCCGAGTTCCTGCTCTCGTGGGGACAGATCATGCGTGCGCTCGCGCTGCCGCCCGGGAGCGACGCGAAGATACTCGAGTACGGCACCGGGAGCGGGCAGTTGCTGCTGTTCCTGGCGCGGCTGGGACTGCGGGCCAATGCCGTCGACATCGATGCCCCCTCGCTCGAACTGGTGCGCGCGCAGGCCGAGGCGATGCAGCTCGATGTCCGCACCGAGCGCGGCGCGTTCGGCGAGGGGTTCGATGGCGAAGAATTCGACCGCATCATCTTCTTCGAGGCGTTCCACCATGCGATCGACTTCACCGAGCTGCTCGGGCGGCTGCGCCGGCGGCTGCGGCCCGGCGGCCTGCTGGTCCTGTGCGGCGAGCCGGTGGTCGGGGCCGCCATGCCCGCGGTTCCGTATCCGTGGGGGCCGCGTCTGGACGGCCTGTCGGTGTTCTGCATCCGCCGCTACGGCTGGATGGAGCTGGGCTTCACCGAGCCGTTCCTGATCGAGGCGTTGCAGCGGCACGGCTGGCTGGTCGATGTGCGGACGATCCCGGCTTGTGGCCGTGCCACCACCTACGTCGCCAGGCCGTATGTCGGCGTCATGATCGAGGTCGGCAAACATGTCGGCCTGGGACCGCACGATGCCGGATGGCAGGATTTCGAGGGCAGCCATCGCTGGACCCGCGGCGATACCATGGCGACGTTCCCGCTGCCGGACCAGGATGGTCCGTCACTGGCCACGATCCGGCTCAGCAACGTCTTTCCCTTCGACGTCGCGGTCGAGCTGTACGACGGCGATCGGTTCGTCCGTTCTGCCGTCGTGGGAGCCTGCAGCGTCGACGTCGAGATCGTGCTCGGTCCATGCCTGCATTCGTTCTTCGCGATCAAGGCCGCGGGATCCTCTCCAAACCAGGTGTGGCCGGGCTCCGGGGACGGACGCAGGCTCGGGGTGTCCGTGAGCGGCATCAGGATTGATCTAGCCTGACCCGCCACCGCCCGGATCAAGGAAACCCGTCATGCAGGTGAGGCCGCGCGCGCTCGGCTCGATCATCGCGCTGGTGCTGTACCTGGTGCTCTCCCTGCACTTCTTCGGCACCACGCGCGGCTACGCCAGCAGCGTGTTCGGCTACGGCGGCGACGCTTTCACCGTCGTGTGGTGCCTGCAGTGGTGGCCCTGGGCGATCGCGCACGGGATCAACCCGATGGTGAGCCACGCGCTGTGGTATCCATACGGGATCGACATGACCTGGGTCACGTCGGTTCCGGCACTTTCCCTGATCGGCCTGCCGCTGACGCTGGCCGCAGGCGCGATCGTCACGTTCAACAGCTTCTGCCTGCTGGCGCCGGCGCTGTCCGCATGGTCCGCCTTCCTGCTCGCGCGACATGTCACGCGCGATGCTCCGGCCGCCTTCGTCGCCGGCTACCTGTACGGGTTCTCGGCCTACGAGTTCGCCCATCTGCTGGGGCACCTGAACCTCTCGATGACCTGCGTCGTGCCGCTGCTGCTGCTGGTCTGCCTGAAGCGGGTGGCAGGAGAGATCTCGCGCCGGCGCGGCGTGGCGCTGCTGACCGCGGCCCTGCTGGTGCAGTTCGGCACATCGATCGAGATCTTCGCCACCGCCTGCGTGTTCGGCGCCGTCGGCTGGGTGGTCGCCTTGCCCCTCGCCTCGCGGCTGCAGCGTGCCGGGCTGCGCGGGCTGGCCGTGGACTGCATTGCGGCCGGCGCCATCGTGACGGTGCTGGTCTCCCCGTTCCTGTTGTTCCTGCTCAGGGGCATGCGCAACCTGCCGCCCGTGCTGAACCGGCCGGTCGACTACTCCGCCGACGCGCTGAACTTCGTGGTGCCGACGGCGGTCACTCGCCTAGGTGCCAGCTACGTCGCCGCCACCGTCGGGCACTTCGCCAGCAACATCGCCGAGCAGACCGCCTATCTGGGGCTGCCGTTGATCCTCATCCTCACCGCCCTGTTCGCGCGCCGGCTCGCCGAGCCCGTGCTGCGCGGCCTGCTGGCGATGCTGCTGCTGCTGGTGCTGTGCAGCCTCGGGCCGAGCCTGTGGATCGACGGCACGCAGACCGGCATCTGGCTGCCCTGGGCACTGGTGGACGGTGTTCCGCTGCTGCGCAGCGCGCTGCCGGGCCGTTTCACCCTGTACGTCTTCCTGCTCGCCGGGCTCGGCGTCGGCATCTGGCTCGCCGAGCCCGGCCGCGGCATCGCGCGCGGACGCCGCTTCGTGCTGGCGCTGCTGGCCTGCCTGTTCGGGTTGCCGGAGCGGAGCGTCGTCGATCACTGGGCACCGGCCGGGCAGCTGCCCTTCTTCGACGAGGCACGCGCCGGCACGGTGCTCGGGCCCGGCCGGCACGTGCTGCTGCTTCCGTCGGGCCTGCCGGGGGTGAACATGATCTGGCAATGGCAGGCGCGCTACGCCTTCACCCAGTCCGCCGGCTTCACCGAGCTGCTGCCGCCGGCGGACTCTGCCGATCCGACGGTGGCGGCGTTGCGGGCCGGCACGATCCTGCCGGGGATGGGCCAGATGATCACGACGTACTGCCGTCGCCGCAGCGTCACCGCGATCATCGCGGGTCCCGGCACCGCTCCGGAGCTGCTGGCGGTGCTGCACACGATCGGCTGGCCGTCGAGCAGCCGGGGCGGCGTGATCGTGTTCTCAGATCCCGCTGCGGCCGCGCGATGAGGCGGGGTGCGCCTCAGCCCTGCTTCTCGAACACGCCCGAGACGGTCAGCGTCACCGTGTCGCCGATCAGCGGCACGTAGGTCCGCACGCCGAACTCGCTGCGCCGGATGCTGCCGACCAGGTCGAAGCCGACGGTGTACTTCTTGTCGAGCGGATTGATGCCCGCACCCACCAGCCTGGCGCGCAGCGTCATCGGCCGGGTCACGCCGTGCAGGGTGAGGTTGCCGCTGACGCTGGCCGCACCGTGCCCGAGCGGCGTCACCTCCGTCGACCGGAAGGTGATCTCCGGATCGGCGGCGGCGTCCAGCCAGGCGCTGCTCTTCAGCTCGCCGGTCAGCTTGTCGCTGGTCGTGCTGACCGAGCCGGTCGGCACGCGGATCTCGAAGCGGCTTCTCGACGGCGTCTTCGGGTCCAGCTGCAGCGAGCCGCTGGCGCCGCTGAACTGGCCGTAATAGGTCGAGAAGCCCATGTGCGAGACGCTGAACAGCAGCTGGGTGTGGCTCGGCTCGACCGCGTAGGCACCGCCCTGCACGCGCTGCGGATCGGTGCTGGCGGGTGCCACCTGCGCCAGGCTGGGCGGGGCCGATGCCGCCTGCAGAGCGCCTGCGGTGATCAGCACGGCGCCCACTCGGATGGCGGACGGTCGGGCGGCGGCGGTTCGGTTCATGCGTCGGTTCCGGTCGGGTTGCGGCCGGAACCTTGCGCGAAGCGGCGCGCGACGCAACTCGGCGCCGGCCCGGGTCAATCGGCAGGCTGCGCGGGCGGCGACAGCGCGAAGCGCGCCAGCGCCTCCCACGGCCCACCCAGGTAGCGCCACAGCAGCAGCGCCGTGCCCTCGGTGCGCCAGGGCACGAAGCCCTGCCGCAGGCGCTGCAGCGTCTCGCGCGCCTGTTCGGGGGTCACCTTGTTCTGCACCGTGACGTGCGGTGCGTAGCGCTGCCGGTCCTGCGGCGTCAGCCATGGCGACCAGGATCCGGCGAGCCGTGCACGCAGCGCCAGCAGCCCGGGCGAGGCCAGGGGAAATGCGACGCCGCGGCCGAGCGACCGCGGCGGCTCGACCAGGATCGCCGGCCGCTCCGCCTGCAGCGTGCCGAGCAGGCGCAGGATCTCGAGCCGCGCCTCCCCGGGCAGCGCGTGGAACAGCGACACGT
Source organism: uncultured Acetobacteraceae bacterium (assembly GCA_964245755.1). Classification (GTDB taxonomy): domain Bacteria; phylum Pseudomonadota; class Alphaproteobacteria; order Acetobacterales; family Acetobacteraceae; genus Lichenicoccus. The sequence goes on from CAXTNV010000068.1 coordinate 16,438, forward strand.
GCGCCGGCACGATGTTGCGCCCGGCAGGGAAATGCCGGCTCCTGAGCGTCTGGAACAGCGACTGCCCCGGCTCGGCGAGGTGCAGGGTGAGCAGCAGCGGCGCCGGTGCGCGCCCGGGGCGGCCGGAGGGCTCGTCGGTCGGTTGCGTGGTCATGGCCCCCATGCTAGACGCGCCCATCCCAAGTGCCGTGGAAGTGGCGCGATAATCCACCGGAAAAGATGGAAACGCCGAGCGTGGTTGAAGGCGCAGCAGAAGGCGGGCCGTCGGCCCCGACCGCGATCCGCCCCGGCGCCGCGACCCCTTCCGGTGCGACACGGGGCGGCGGGCTGCCCGGCCGCTACGCATTGGCCCTATACGAGCTCGCCGACGAGCAGCGCAAGCTCGACGAGATAGTGGACCAGGCCGCTTCGCTCGGCCGGCTGATCGACCAGAGTGCGCCGCTGCGCGCGATGCTGTCCGACCCGACGCTCGACGTGGAGCAGTCGCGCGGCGCCGTGCTGGCGGTGCTGGACGGACAGGGCTTCGGCGCCACGATGCGTCACTTCGTGGGCGTGATCGCCAACAACCGCCGGCTGTCCAGCCTGCGCGGCATCCTCGCCGCCTTCGGCCGCTTGGCCGCCGCGCGCCGTGGCATCACCGTCGCCGAGGTGTCCAGCGCCCACGCCCTGACCGACCTGCAGCGCACCCAGCTGCGCGCCCGCCTGACCGAGGCGGGGTACGGCCGGGTCGACATTCACGAGAGCGTCGATGCGGCGCTGCTCGGCGGCCTGGTGGTGCGCGTCGGCGCCCGCCTGTACGACGCGAGCCTGCGGTCGCGCCTCGCCCGCCTGCACCATGCCATGAAGGGAGTCGCGTGATGGAAATCCGTCCCGCCGAGATTTCGGACATCCTCAAGCAGCAGATCGCGTCGTTCGACAGCGAGTCCGACATCTCCGAGACCGGCACCGTGCTCAGCGTCGGCGACGGCATCGCCCGCGTCTACGGCCTGCAGAACGTGATGGCGGGCGAGATGGTGCTGTTCCCGGGCGCGGACCTGCGCGGCATGGCGCTGAACCTCGAGGCGGACAATGTCGGCGTCGTGGTGTTCGGCAACGACCGCGTCATACGCGAGGGCGATACCGTGTCGCGCACCGGCAGCGTCGTCGACGTGCCGGTCGGGCGCGGTCTGCTCGGACGCGTGGTGGACGGGCTCGGCGAGCCGATCGACGGCAAGGGGCCGCTCGCCGACGTCGAGCGCCGCCTGGTCGAGGTCAAGGCGCCCGGCATCATGCCGCGCCAGTCGGTGTTCGAGCCGATGCAGACCGGGATCAAGGCGATCGACAGCCTGGTGCCGATCGGCCGCGGCCAGCGCGAGCTGATCATCGGCGACCGCCAGACCGGCAAGACCGCGATCATTCTCGACAGCTTCATCGCCCAGAAGCCGGTGAACGCGCTCGGCGACGAGAAGAAGTCACTCTACTGCATCTATGTCGCGATCGGGCAGAAGCGCTCCACCGTGGCGCAGATCGTGCGCACGCTGGAGGAGAACGGCGCGATGGAGTACTCCATCGTGGTCGCCGCCACCGCGTCCGATCCGGCGCCGATGCAGTACCTCGCACCCTACACCGGCTGCGCGATGGGCGAGTTCTTCCGCGACAACGGCATGCATGCGCTGATCGCGTACGACGACCTGTCCAAGCACGCGGTGGCCTACCGGCAGATGTCGCTGCTGCTGCGTCGTCCGCCGGCGCGAGAGGCCTATCCGGGTGACGTGTTCTACCTGCATTCGCGCCTGCTGGAGCGTGCGGCGAAGATGTCGGACGAGTTCGGCGGCGGCTCGCTGACGGCGCTGCCGGTGATCGAGACCCAGGCCGGCGACGTGTCGGCGTACATCCCGACCAACGTGATCTCGATCACCGACGGCCAGATCTTCCTGGAGACCGAGCTGTTCTTCCGCGGCATACGCCCGGCGGTGAACGTCGGCGGCTCGGTTTCGCGGGTCGGCTCGGCGGCGCAGA
>CAXTNV010000069.1:0-12671 GCA_964245755.1 uncultured Acetobacteraceae bacterium
CGGTCGCTCATCGCCCGGCTCCTGCTTCGGCTCGCCCGGCCGAACATATGGCTCGGCCCGATCATGGCAAGGCGCGGCGCCGATCAGCTGGGCGCCAGCTTCGAGGTGACCGCCGGCGACGGCGCGCACATGCCATGACGGCGCAGGCTCGCCGATCATCCGGCGACGCCGGACACGGGACCGCCGGCCCGGCTGGTCGGGATGCGGGTCTTCGATGCTCAGGAGGCTGCGCCCTTGTCTCACCCGGAGCGACAGTTCAAGCTGAACAACCGTGCAATCTCCTCGCTCTGCGCGGGAGGCAGCGACGCCTCTCGGCGCGCTGCACTCGGCCTTCCCCGATGGCGCCATGCGGTGCGAACTGCATCCGACCTGCACCGGCCAAGCAAAGGACGCGCATCATGGACCAGGATACGCCGCACCCGGGAGCAACCGGTCTCGAGCTCATCGAGGATCCGGGGCCCAACAAGGGCAGCGCGTTAAGCTTGGCCGAGCGCGAGGCGCACGGCCTGCTCGGCCTGTTGCCGCACGCGGTCGAGGCTCTGGAGCGTCAGGCCGAGCGCGTGCTCGGGCATCTCGAGCAGAAGACGTCGGATCTCGAGCGCTACATCTACCTGATCGGTCCGCTGGATCGTAACGAGACCCTGTTCTACCGCGTGGTGATGGGCGACCCGGTGCGCTTCCTGCCGATCGTCTACGATCCGACGGTCGGCGAGGCCTGCCTGAAGTTCGGCCACATCTATCGCCGCGCCCGCCTGCGTCGCCGAATACATGTTCGACCAGCGCCGGGGCACGGCGGATCGCCCGCCGGAGATCCGGACATGGATCGAGGCGATGCTGTACAAGCCCGTGTACCTGGGCCTGGTATAGCCATGCCCGGAACCTGCGCCGGTCTCACGTTGCGTGACCTGCCGATCGGCATCGAGGCGAGCGGGCGCCGCACCGAGACAGACTCGATGGGCAGCATCGAGGTGCCGGCCGATCGCTACTGGGGTGCGCAGACGCAGCGCAGCCTGGTGCACTTCTCCATCGGCGACGACCGCATGCCCAGGCCGCTGTATCACGCCTGCGGCCTGGTGAAGAAGGCGGCCGCCCCGGTCAACGCGGCGGATGGCCGGCTGCAGGACTGGAAGGCGGCGGCGATCGTGCGCGCCGCCGACGGGGTCATCGCCGGCAAGCTGGACGAGCACTTCCCGCTCTGCGTCTGGCAGACCGGTTCCGGCCCCCGGTCCAACATGAACCTCAACGAGGTGCTGTCGAACCGCGCCATCCAGCTGCTCGGCGGCGAGCTCGCAAGCAAGTCGCCGGTGCATCCCAACGACGACGTCAACATGGGCCAGTCAAGCAACGACAGCTTCCCGATCGCGATTCACGTGGCCGCCGGGAAGCAGCTGGCCGACCATCTGCTGCCGCGGCTCGACTCGCCGGCCGGTGCGACCGAGGCCAAGGCGCAGGGCTGGGACGGGATTGTGAAGATCGGCCGCACCCATCTGGAGCATGCCGCGCCGCTCACCGTCGGCCAGAATTGGTCCGGCTACGCGCACCAGATATGCGACGCGATCGCCGACGTGCGGCGCGGACGCGATGGGCTGATGGAGCTCGCCATCGGCGGCACCGCGGTCGGCACTGGTCTGAACGCGCCGCCGGGCTTCAGCGCCAAACTCGCCGCGAAGATCGCCGCGCTGACAGGCCAGCGCTTCGTCACCGCGCCCAACGAGTTCGCGGCCCAGGGGCTCGCTGGACGCGATGGTGCGGGCCCACGCCACGCTGCGCGGCGTCGCGGTCGCGCTGATGAAGATCGCCAGCGACATGCGCTGGCTGGCCTCCGGTCCGCGCTGCGGCCCAGGCGAGCTGCTGCTGCCGGGAGAACGAGCCCGGCTTCTCGATCATGCCCGGCAAGGTCAACCCGACGCAGTGCGAGGCGATGGTGATGATCGCGATCCAGGTGATCGGCGAGGACAACGCGGTGGCGTTCGCCGGCAGCCAGGACGACTTCGAGCTGAACGCGATGCGGCCGATCATCATCAACAATTTTCTTCACTGCGCCCGCATCCTCGCCGACGGCAGCGAGAAGTTCCGCCTCTACTCGGTGGAGGGCACCAGGCTCAACGAGAGGCGGATCGGCCGCCACGTGGGGGGGAGTCCGTGATGCTGGTGACCGCACTTAGCCCGGTGATCGGTTACGACAAGGCGTCGCGCATCGCACGCGAGGCGATGGACGAGGACCTCACGCTCAAGCAGGCCGCGCTGCGGTCACGCGCCGTCACCGAGCAGCAGTTCGACGAGGCGCCGGACCCGCGCAAGACGGTCGGCAGCGGCCTCGCGGGAGCCTGAGCAATTCGGAGCGGCCGGTCGTCGAAATCCGCCTCGTCCCACACGACTGGAAGCGCGCGCCGGAGCCAAGCCATGCGGATCGGACTGTTCATCCCCTGCTACGTCGATGCGTTCCATCCGGAGGTCGGCATCGCGACGCTGGAGCTGCTGGAACGGCTGGGTCTCGAGGTCGAATACCCGACCGACCAGACCTGCTGCGGCCAGCCGATGACCAACACCGGGTGCCACGCGGAGTCGGCCGCGACAGAGGCGTTGTTCGTCGGCAACTTCGCCGACTACGACTACGTCGTCTGCCCGTCCGGAAGCTGCGCCCACCACGTGCGCTGCAACCTCGACGCCATCGAGCAGAACGATGCGGTGAGGCGGGTCCGCTCCAGGACCTTCGAGCTGGTCGAGTTCCTGCACGACATCCTGAAGGTCGAGGCATTTCCCTGGGCCGAATTCCCGCACAAGGTGGCGCTGCACCACAACTGCAACGCGCTGCGCGGGCTCAACGTCGCCAGCATGTCCGAGCTGCGCGACGCGCCCTTCTCCAAGCCGATGCACCTGCTCGGAAAGATACCCGGCATCCAGTTCGTCGAGCTCGCCCGCCCCGACGAATGCTGCGGCTTCGGCGGCACCTTCTGCGTGTTCGAGGAGGGTGTTTCGGCGAAGATGGGCCACGACAAGGTGCTGGACGAGCACCAGTCCGGCGCGCAGTACGTCGTCTCCTCGGACAGCTCCTGCATGCTGCACCAGCAGGGCTGCGCCGAGCGGGCCGGCCTGCCGCTGAAATTCGTCCACGTCGCGCAGATCCTGAACGGAGCACGGGCATGAGCGACGAGCCGGTGCTGCACAAGGAGCTGGTGGATCGCGGGCCCACCGAGGGAGCGGTGCGGGACGGCGTGCGGCTGAGCCACGCCGAGGGCACGTCGCGGCCGTTGCGCTCGCGCACGCCGGAGCCGCAGCCGCGCGGCGCGCGCATCCGCGGCGACCGGCCGGTCGACCAGTCGGAGGCGGCGGACCGCTTCATCGCCGCCACCCAGCACGAGAAGATGCATGACGAGCGGCTGTGGGACCTGCGGCAGAAGCGCGACCGCGAGATGCACGGGATCGACGAGTGGGAGCAGCTGCGCGAGCTCGCCTCGGCGATCAAGGAGCACGCGCTCACCCGGCTGGACCATTACCTCGAGCAGTTCGAGGCCAACGCGCAGGCCCGCGGCATCCACGTGCACTGGGCACGCGACGCGGCGGAACACAACCGGATCGTGCTCTCCATCCTGCGCCGGCACGACGCGCGCCGGCTGATCAAGAGCAAGTCGATGCTCACCGAGGAGTGCGGGCTGCGCGAGTTCCTCGGCGAGCACGAGGTCGAGGTGATCGAGACCGACCTCGGCGAGCGCATCCAGCAGCTCGACGGCGAGGCGCCCAGCCACGTCGTGGTGCCGGCAGTGCACAAGCTGCGCTCCGACGTCGCCCGGGTGTTCGCCGACACGCTCGGCTCGGACCCCGACACCGACGACGTGCACGTCCTGGCCAGGACGCAGCGCGACGCGACCCGGCCGCTGATCCTGTCGGCCGATGCCGGCATGACCGGCGCCAACTTCGCGGTGGCCGAGACCGGCAGCTTCGTCGTCTGCACCAACGAGGGCAACGCCGACCTGTCGGCCAACACGCCGCCGCTGCACATCGCCTCGATCGGCATCGAGAAGGTGATCCCGCGCCTCGACGACCTCGCGGTGATGGTGCGGCTGCTGGCACGCAGCGCGCTCGGCTCGCCGATCACGCAGTACACCTCGCACTTCCGCGGGCCGCGCGCAGGTGGCGAGATGCACGTGGTGCTGGTCGATAACGGCCGCTCCGAGCGGCTCGGCATGGAGAAGTTCTGGACCTCGCTGAAATGCATACGCTGCGGCGCCTGCATGAACACCTGCCCGGTGTTCCGGCGCAGCGGCGGGCTCAGCTACGGCGCCACCTATGCCGGGCCGATCGGGCTGATCATCAACCCGACCTTCAACGCCCGCAAATACAGCAAGCTGCCGTTCTCCTCGACGCTGAACGGCAGCTGCACCAACGTCTGCCCGGTCAAGATCAACATCCACACCCAGATCGCCGACTGGCGGCGCGTGATGGCGGAGACCCACGAGCTGCCGCGGATGAAGAAGGCGATGATGCAGGCAGCCGGCGCGCTGCTGGCGAGCCCCAGGCTGTATCGCGCCGCACTGCCGCTCGCCGAAAGCGCGCTGCGCCACCTGCCGCGCTTCGTGCTGCATAACCGGTTCAACAGCTGGAGCCGCGGCCGGGAGATGCCGCATCCGCCAGGCCAGACCTTCCACCAGTGGTACCAGGCCAACCGCGGGAAGCCGCGATGAGCGGCCGCGAGGCGGTCCTGGCCGCGGTCCGCGCGCATCGGCCGGCGCTGCATCGGCCGGCGCCAGACATACCGGGCTTCGATGATCATCCGCCGCCGGATCTGCTGGCGGCGTTCGCGCGCGCTCTGCAGCGCATGGGCGGCGAGATGCTGGTGGCCGAGCCCGGAGACCCGCTGGCGGCGCTGCAAGCGCGGATCGCCGGGGCCCGCGTCGTCTGCTCCAACGTGCCGGAGGTGCTCGGCAGCCGGATGCTCACGCCGCAGACCCGGCCCGCCGACCTCGCCGACGTCGAGCACGGCATCGTCCGCGCCGCCTTCGCGGTGGCGGAGACCGGTTCCGTCTGCCTCACCGACGCGACGCTCGGGATCAACACGCTCGGCTACCTGCCGCAGCACCTCATCGTCCTGCTCGACCCGGCCGACATCGTCGTCAACCTTCATGGCGCCTACCGCCGCCCGGAATGGCATCAGGTCGACTACGCGGTGCTGCAGACCGGACCCTCGGCGACCGCCGACATCGAGGGCGTGCTGATCCACGGCGCGCAAGGGGTGCGCTCGCTCGCCGTGCTGGCGCTCGCGCGAAGCTGAACCTGCACGGGCACGTGGCGTCGCCTCCCGAGCGCCTCGCGGATCCGCGCTCCCTGACGGTGGGGCTGATGCTGTCGCTGGCCGGCGGATATGCCGATGCCGGCAGCTACCTGCTGTCCGGCAGCTTCACCGGGCACGTCACCGGCAACTCGATCCTGATGGCGATCGCGATCGCCCAGGGCAACGGTGTGCAGGCGCTCTCCTGCGCCCTCGCGGTGCTCGGCTTCCTGGCCGGCACCGCAATCGGCTCGGTCTGGCCGCGAGTGGCAGGAGGCGGCTCGTGCCGCCGGCTGGCCGCGCCGCTGGCGGCCGAGATCGTGCTGATCGCGACCGGCCTGTACGTGATCGTCGCCCGCCTGCCGGCCAGCCACGCGGCCTTCCTGATCTGCGTGTGCCTGGCACTCGGCGTGCAGAACGGCGTCCTGAGCAGGCTCGGGTCGGTGTCGGTGCACACCACCTTCATCACCGGAATGTTCACCTCTCTGGTCAGCGCTGCCGGCGAGCCCGGTCCGAAGCGGCGGCTGCTGCCCGCGATCATCGGGTGTTTCCTGTGCGGTGCGTCCTGCGGCGCCTTCATCGTTTCGCGGGCGGGCGGCGCGGGACTCACCGGCGTGCTTGTGCTGCTGGCAATGGCCTGGCTGGTCTGCATCACCGCGCCGCGGCCGGATGGTTGAGATGCGGGCCCGGCGGGGCACGAGGCCGCGTGGTCCCACGAGGAGCGTTGACGCGCCGCGGTGGCGCGTATTCCATCGGCGGCGAAGCGGAGAAAAGGCATGGATGTGCGCGCGGCGGTGGCGCTCGAAGCCGGGCAACCCCTGGCGATCGAGACGGTGCAGCTTGAAGGCCCGCGCGCCGGCGAGGTGCTGGTCGAGATCCGCGCCACCGGCCTGTGCCACACCGACAAGTACACCCTCTCCGGTGCCGATCCGGAAGGGCTGTTCCCCGCCATCCTCGGTCCCGAGGGCGCCGGCGTGGTGGTCGCGGTGGGCGCCGGCGTCACCGGCCTGCGGCCGGGTGACCACGTCATCGCGCTCTACACGCCGGAATGCCGACAGTGCAAAAGCTGCCTGTCGCGCAAGACCAACCTGTGCACCGCGATACGCGCCACCCAGGGCAGGGGCGTGATGCCGGACGGATCCTCGCGCTTCTCGCTCCGCGGGGAGCCGGTGCTGCACTACATGGGCTGCTCGACGTTCGCCAACTACACCGTGCTGCCGGAGATCGCGCTCGCACGGGTGCGCGACGACGCGCCGTTCGACAAGATCTGCTACATCGGCTGCGGCGTCACCACCGGCGTCGGCGCGGTGCTGTTCACCGCCAAGGTGGAGACCGGCAGCACCGTGGTGGTGTTCGGGCTCGGCGGCATCGGCCTGAACGTGATCCAGGGCGCGCGCATGGTCGGCGCCGGAATGATCGTGGGCGTCGACGTCAACCCGGCCCGCGAGGCGATGGCGCGCCGCTTCGGCATGACCCACTTCGTCAATCCCAAGGATCTCGCAGACGGAGGCGACCTGGTGGGCCACCTCGTCGAGCTCACGGGCGGCGGTGCGGACTACTCCTTCGAGTGCGTCGGCAGCACCGCCCTGATGCGCCAGGCGCTGGAGTGCACGCATCGCGGCTGGGGGATCTCGACCGTGATCGGCGTCGCCGGCGCCGGCCAGGAGATCTCCACCCGTCCGTTCCAGCTGGTCACCGGCCGGCGCTGGATCGGCTCCGCGTTCGGCGGCGCCCGCGGACGCACCGACGTGCCCAGGATCGTCGACTGGTACATGGACGGCCGGATCAAGATCGACGAGCTGATCACGCACCATCTGCCGCTGGAGCGGATCAACGAAGGCTTCGAACTGATGACGCGTGGCGAGAGCATACGCAGCGTCGTGGTGTACTGAGCCATGTCGCTCACCACGCGCAGCGAGCATCGCTGCTTCGACGGCCGCCTCGGCTTCTACAGCCGGCCCTCCGAGGCGCTCGGGCTGGAGGCCCGCTTCGCCGTGTTCCTGCCGGCGCAGGCCCTGGCGGGGGAGGCGGTGCCGGCGCTTTATGCCCTCGCCGGACTGACCTGCGACGAGCAGACCTTCGTCACCAAGTCTGGGATCCTGCGCGCCGCCGCCGCACATGGCCTCGCCGTCGTCGCGCCCGACACCAGCCCGCGCGGTGCGGCCATCGCCGGCGAGGACGAGGACTGGGATTTCGGCACCGGCGCCGGTTTCTATCTCGACGCCACCGAGCCGCCCTGGTCGGCGCACTACCGCATGGGCACCCACGTCTCGCGCGAACTTCCCGAGTGGGCGGAGGCGGAGTTCGCGGTGGCACCGGACCGCCGCGGCGTCATCGGCCACTCCATGGGCGGGCACGGCGCGCTGGTGCTGGCGCTGCGCGAGCCGCAGCGCTGGCAGTCGGTGTCCGCGCTGGCGCCGATCGCCAACCCGGCCGCCGCACCGTGGGGCGAGAAAGCGCTCGCGCGCTACCTCGGCTCCGACCGCGCGCGATGGGCGAAGCACGACGCCTGCCTGCTGCTGCGCGCGGGGCACACCCGACCCGACACCATCCTGGTCGATCAGGGCGAGGCGGACGCCTACCTGTCCGAGCAGCTGCGGCCCGACGCGCTGGCGCAGGCGGCGCAGCAGTCCGGCCAGGCGCTCACCCTGCGCCGGCATCCGGGCTACGACCATTCCTACTGGTTCGTGCAGAGCGTGATCGCCGACCAGCTGTCGCACCACGCCCGGCTGCTGAAGCGCTGACCCCGCGCCGGTGCAGCGGCGGCGGTCGCGAACCCGTCGCGTAGCGGCTTGACGTGCGCATTTCCGTCTCATTAACTGTACGACATGACGGGGATCGAGATGTTCGTCCGCTCCGCCGGCGCCGCCCGGCGTCGGCGCGTGTTTTCGATGCTCGGTCGGTTCGAACCTGGGGGAACTTGATGTCGCGGAACCTGAAGCGTCGCCTGGCCATCTCGGTGGCATCCGTGCTGACCGCCCTGTCGCCCGTCCTGTGGTCGGGCGCGCCCGCGCGCGCCGCGGCACCCTCCGACGTGTCGGTCGGCGACCTGCTCGCGCTGACCGTCTACCTGCCGGTGCGCAACGAGGCCGCCGCTGAGGCCGCCGCCCGCGCCATCCAGACGCCCGGCAGTTCGACCTACCACCAGTTCCTCGGCGTGCCGCAGTTCGTCGCCAGGTACGGCGCCACCGACAACCAGATCGCCAACGTCGAGGCGATCCTCGAAGGCCTCGGCTTCACCATCGAGTACGTCTACCCGAACCACCTGGCGGTCGAGGCGGTCAGCCTCGCCGGAACCGCGCAGAGCGCGCTCGGCCTGAAGTTGAAACGTTTCACGGTGAACGGGCGCAGCGGCATTGCCTCGACCACGCCGATGCGCATGCCGGCGGCGCTGGCCGGGCTGGTCCGCGGCATCGGCGGCTTCGACACCGTCACCCACCCCGCGCCGCGGCACGTGGTCGACGCGCTGGGCGTCGCCGCTGCCCCGCAAGCCGTCGCGGGCAAACTGGTCGGCGGCACGCCGGGCAACTACCTGCCCGCCGACTTCGAGAAGTTCTACGACGTGACGCCGCTGTCCCAGCTCGGCATCACCGGCCGCGGCAGCACCATCGGCATCGTGACGCTGAACGACTTCAAGACCTCCGACGCCTACCTGTTCTGGAAGCAGATCGGCCTGAACGTCTCGTCGTCGCGCATCACCAAGGTGAACGTGGATGGCGGCGAGACCGCGAGCAGCAACAACGCCGACGGCGAGGGAGAGACCGACCTCGATGTCGAGGAGTCCGGCTCGATCGCGCCGGACGCCAAGGTGCGCGTCTACATCGCGCCGAACATCAGCAACGCCAACTTCATCAACGGATTCGAGGCGGCGGCATCGGAGAACATCGCCGACACCATCTCGTCCAGCTGGGGCCAGCCGGAACTCGAGTTCTTCTACAACCAGGCGACGCAGACCACGGGCGACAGCTTCCTGCTGGAGGCATTCCACGATGCCTTCCTCGAGATGGCGCTGCAGGGCCAGACGGTGTTCATCGCCGCCGGAGACTCCGGCTCGTTCGACACCGTGCGCGACATCTGCTCGCCGTTCGGCACGCCCAGCCCCAGCACGCCGGTTTGCAGCGCGCCCTTCAGCGTCGACCACCCGTCCAGCGACCCGCTGGTCACCGCCGCCGGCGGCACCACGCTGCCGTTCAAGATGAAGCTCAAGGACGGCATCCTGCTGACCGTCGCCAAGGAGCAGGCCTGGGGCTGGGACTACATCTCCAGCGAGGCGGCGGCGCAGGGCAAGGGATCCGTGATCAGCGTCCCGGACGTTTTCTCGACCGGCGGCGGCGGCGGCGTCAGCTCCTACTGGGCGCGGCCCTGGTACCAGGCCGACACCAAGGGCATCACCGTCACCAAATCCGACCAGAACCTCACCGAGAACACCGGCTCGGGCAACGTCGTGCAGTACGTGCTGCCGGCCAAATTCGCCGGACGCAACCTGCCCGACATCTCGACCAATGCCGACCCTGAGTCCGGCTACCAGTACATCGAGGAAGGCACGGTCTCGAACTTCTACGGCGGCACCAGCTTCGTCGCACCACAGCTCAACGGCGTGAACGCGCTGTTCGTGCAGGCGCTGGGCGGCCGCGTCGGCCAGATCAGCCCGGCGGTCTACCAGCTCGGCAGCCTCGCCACCCCCGACATCACAGCCGGTGACAACTGGGGTTACAAGGCCATTGCCGGCTACGACAACGCGGCCGGTGCCGGCACCCTCGACGCCACCCGGCTGCTGATCGGCCTGCTGTCGCTGCAGGTCGGCCTGCGCTGAGAGCTGCCGGCCAAGCCGGCGAACATCCCGCGGCCGATTCCGGCCGGCCGCGGCGGCTGCCGGGCCTCAGATGATGCCTCTCGGCTGCACGAACCGCTCGATCAGTTCGTTCTTCCGACCGAGCAGCAACGCCTCGTCGGTCGGGCCCGGGTCGCGATCCGGGCGCGGCTGGGCGTCCGCATCCGCGTCGGGCACCGCTTCGTTGAACTGCGGCCCGGTGATCAGGTCGGTGAGCACCGCTACCGCCACGTCGCGCGCGATGCCGTTCGCCTCGGCCTGCCGCACCAGTTCGCTCAGTCGCGGCAGCAGGAAGTCCTGGCCGGGGGTGTCGCTGCTCATGCCGCCCGTCGTCTCCGCTAGCCCGCGACGGCGTGCTGCACCGGCTCGCCGCGACGCAGCCGGCGTTCTTCGCGGAAGCCGTAATACAGGTAGTGCGGCAGCCCGCAGCCGGTTGCCGCGGCCACGTCCGGATGGTCGGCGAGGTAGCCGCGGCCGTCGAACGCGACCTGCTCGGCCGGCAGGCCCGGACGCGGCGGCAGGCGCACGAGCGTGCTCGTCGTCTGCTCCGGCATCGCGGGCTCAGCCGACGGCGCCTCGCCCACCAGCATGCCGTCGCGCGCGCCGAGCGCCCGCAGCAGGGTCGCGAACCGCGCGAAGCGCAGCGTCACGGTGTCGTCGAACTGGTGCAGATACTGCTCGCGCGACATCAGTAGATCCTTGGTCATGTGCGCGCCCGGCCCCGCATAGCTGCGCAGCGCGGCGAGGTCGTTCAGGTCGACCCGCCGGCCCAGCTTGCGTCGGGTGTGCGCCTGCACGATCTCGTACGGCTTGTTGTGGTAGTGCAGGTAGGTGAAGTCGGTGCGGTGCGTGCCTTCGCGGTGCCGGGTCTGCGGTATGTGGTAGCCGCTGTCGAGGCTCAGGATCGACCGGCTCGGCAGGAAACCCTTGGGAAACACCTCCGGATGGAACCAGCCCGGCTGCCCCGGCACGTTGAACAGCGAGGTGTCCATCCACAGCGCCTGGTCGACGCCGATCAGCGCGTCCATCGCTGCATCGATGCCGCGACGCGCGCAGGACAAGCCGTCGGCGGTGAACAGCACCAGGAACTCGTCGATGTCGCACGGCACGGCGAAGTCGTATTCGCCTGCGCTGTCCCAGCCCTCGATGATCCCGGCGACGATCGTGCCCTTGGCTTCGAAATGCTCGATCGTGTCGTACTGCCGGTGCACCACCACGCCGGCAGCCTCGAACTGCTCCAGGATGCTTGCGGTGAGGCGGTCGCGGGAGCCGTTGTCGAGCACCTCGATGTTCTCGAAGCCGAACAGGTAGCCGTAGTAGCGCAGCCAGGCATCGAGCAGCAGGCCCTCGTCCTTCTGCATCGTGATGCAACGCACACGCGCCATGCTGCCCCGGGACCGGAACCTAAAATAACGAGAAAATATCGTTCCCGCAGAAACCGCTTGTCAACCTTCTTGCGCTGCCGCCGCCGCCGCCACAGCCGCTAGCAGCGTGGCCGCTTCGGCAGCACCAGGCTGCGCAGCGTGCCGCGCATGGTGAAGCCTCCGAAATCCATCAGCAGCTGGTCGGCCACCCCGTTGTCGAAGTAGCGCATCGCGCTCTCGTAGTCGGGCGTGATGGTGCTTGGCGTGCGGGAAAAGAACGCGACGTGGACCCTGCTCGAGCCGAGCCCGGCCAGCCCCGGCTCCGTCGACGTCGTGGGCGGCGCCCGCCAGCCCAGGATGGTCACGTAGGTATCCTGCGCGCCGTCCGGTCCGGTGCCGTCGAACAGCGCCGGTGCGATGCTCCTCGAGCCGGCGCGCGCCGCGTGGATGATCGCCGCGGTGTGCGCCATCGGGAACAGCGTGCCGGCGGCCAGCGGCACCAGCGTCGGATGCGGCAGTGTGTAGCGGATCCGACCGCCCGACGCGTCCATCGAGGCGTCGCCGCGCAGCTGCTGCGCCACCTGGCCGTTGGTGCGCTGCTTCATGTAGAAGGCCAGGTGGCGGCCGTCCTTGCCCTCCAGCGTCGCGTAGTCGGACACCAGGTCGACCGGCTGCCCGTCGCGCGTCACCGTGTGCAGCCGGAGCTCCTGCTGCGTCGTCCAGCTCGTGCAGCTGTCGCCGATCTGGAAGCTCAGGCTGCCGGATGCGGCCACCGTGTCGCCGCCCTGCACCCGGTACAGCGTCAGGTCGTAGGTCGCGCGGTGCGCGGCGAGCGGCACGTCGGGAAGTCCGGCGAGGGCAGCGGCCGCCGCCGGCCGGCCCGCCGCGAGCGCCAGCAGCACAAGGCCGAGCCGGACGGCGCGAACGGTGCTGACCGCCGTCACGCAGGCTTCGCCGGCGGCAGGTCCAGCCGCAGCGAGAGCTCCTTGAGGCGGCTCGCGGCCACCGGGGCCGGGGCGCCCATCATCGGGTCCTCGCCCCCCTGGTTCAGCGGGAACAGGATCACCTCGCGTATGTTGGGTTCGTCGGCGAGCAGCATCACGATGCGGTCGACGCCCCGCGCGGAGCCCCCGGGCGGCCGCCCCCCCGTTCGGCAACCCGCCACCCAGCCACCCCAGCCCCCCCCCCCCACCCTAGACCCGGATCCGGC
>CAXTNV010000069.1:12681-18175 GCA_964245755.1 uncultured Acetobacteraceae bacterium
CCGGCGCGGAGCCGCCGTGCGGCGGCGCGCCGGTGCGGAACGCGGCCAGCATGCCACCGAAGCGCGCCTCGACCTCGCTCTCGCCGTAGCCGGCGATGGCGAAGGCGCGGATCATCACCTCCGGGAGGTGGTTGCGTATCGCCCCCGAGGACAGCTCCACGCCGTTGCAGACGATGTCGTACTGGAACGCCTTGATGGTCAGCGGGTCCTGCTCGTCCAGCGCCGCGAGCCCGCCCTGGGGCATCGAGAACGGGTTGTGGCTGAAGTCGATGCGGCCGGTCTCCTCGTTGATCTCGTACATCGGAAAGTCGGTGATCCAGCAGAAGCGGAACGCGTCCGGCTCGATCAGCCCGAGCTCGCCCGCGATGCGGGTGCGCGCCAGGCCGGAGAACCGCACCATCTCCGCGCCGCTGCCGGCGGCGAAGAACACCGCGTCGCCCGGCTGCAGGCCGCAGGCGAGGCGGATCGCCTCCGCCCGGTGCGCGTCAAGATTGCGCGCGATCGGCCCCTGCGCGCCGTCCGCCTCGAAGCTGATGTAGCCGAGCCCGCCGGCGCCCTCGCCGCGCGCCCACTCGCCGAGCTTGTCGAAGAACGAGCGCGGCCGGGCGGCGGCCCCGGGGGCCGGGATGGCGCGCACCTGGCCGCCGGCGGCGGCGATCCTGGCGAACAGCGCGAAGCCGGAGCCGGCGAAGTGGGTGGTGACGTCGGTGAGAAGCAGCGGGTTCCGCAGGTCGGGCTTGTCGGTGCCGTAGCTCGCCAAGGCCGCGTCGTAGGGTATGCGCTCGAACGGTGCCGCGCTCACCCTGCGCCCCTGGCCGAACTCCTCGAAGATGCCGGCCATCACCGGCTCCAGGGTGGCGAACACGTCGTCCTGGGTGACGAACGACATCTCGAAGTCGAGCTGGTAGAACTCGCCAGGCGATCGGTCGGCGCGCGCCGCCTCGTCGCGGAAGCAGGGCGCGATCTGGAAGTAGCGGTCGAAACCCGCGACCATGGCCAGCTGCTTGAACTGCTGCGGCGCCTGCGGCAGCGCGTAGAACCGTCCCGGATGGGTGCGCGACGGCACCAGGAAGTCCCGCGCGCCTTCCGGGCTGGAGGCGGTCAGGATCGGGGTCTGGAACTCGGTGAAGCCCTGGGCGACCATCCGCGAACGCAGACTGGCGATCACGCCCGCGCGCAGCATCATGTTGCGGTGCAGCTTGTCGCGCCTGAGGTCGATGAAGCGGTATTTCAACCGCAGCTCCTCCGGATAGCTCTCCTGGCCCGCGACCTGCAGCGGCAGCACCGCGGCCGCCGACTGCACCTCGAGGGTCTGCGCCCGCACCTCGATCTCGCCGGTTGCGAGCTTCGGGTTGATCGTTCCGCCCTCGCGCCGCAGCACCGCGCCGGTGACGGTGACCACGCTCTCGACCCGCAGCCGCTCCGCCGCCGCCAGCAGCGCCGAGCCCGCCGGGATCACCACCTGGGTGATTCCGTAATGATCGCGCAGGTCGAGGAACAGCAGCCCGCCATGGTCGCGCTTGCTGTGCACCCAGCCGGAGAGACGCACGGTCTGTCCGGCGTCGGTGCTGCGCAGGTCGGCACAGCGATGGGTGCGGTAGGGATGCATGGTCTGGTCCTGCTGGCAGAGGCGTGGCCGTCCGGCCCGGTCGGCGCCGCGGCAGGCAGGAAGCCGAGCGGCCGGGCGGCTGTCAACACGCCGCCGGCGCCGGTGCTTCCGCCTCGCACGATCCAGGTGTAACAGCGTCGCGATGATCCGTCCCGCGCCTGCGCCGTATCCCGATCCCGTCCTGGTCACGCAGAACGACCTGCTCGCCGCCGCCATCGCCCGCCTGCGCGGGGAGCGCTTCGTCACCATCGACACCGAGTTCGTGCGCGAGCGCACGTACTGGCCCGAGCTCTGCGTCGTGCAGCTCGGCGGTGCCGCCGAGGTGATCGTGCTCGACGCCCAGGCCGACGGCCTCGACCTGGCCCCGCTCGGCGCGCTGCTCGACGACCCGGCGGTGGTGAAGGTGTTCCACGCCGCCCGGCAGGACCTGGAGATCTTCCTGCACCGCTTCGGCCGGCTGCCGGTCTCGCTGTTCGACACCCAGGTCGCAGCGATGGTGGCGGGCTTCGGCGACCAGGTCGGCTATGACAGCCTGGTCGCCTCGCTGACCGGCGGCGAGATCGACAAGGCGCACCGTTTCAGCGACTGGTCGGCACGTCCGCTGTCGCCGGCGCAGATCGCCTACGCCGCCGCCGACGTCACCTACCTGCGCGACGTCTACCTCAAGCTGAGCGCGCGGCTGGAGCGCGAGGGTCGGCTGGACTGGGTGGCGCAGGAGATGGCGTATCTGTCCGACCCGCAGACCTTCCGCCCGGAGCCCGAAACGCTGTGGGAGCGGCTGCGGCCGCGCACCGGCAACCGGCGCATGCTCGGCGTGCTGCGCGCCAGCGCCGCCTGGCGCGAGCGCGAGGCGCAGCGGGTCAACGTGCCGCGGCAGCGCCTGCTCAAGGACGAGAGCCTGCTGGAGATCGCGGCGACCGCGCCGCGCGACATCGACGCGCTGGCGCGTGTGCGCGGCGTCTCGCGCGGCTTCGCCGAAGGTCGCGGCGGCGCCGGACTGCTCGCCGCCATCGAGGCGGTGCGGCACGAGCCCGAGGCGACGCTGCCGCAGGCCGCGCGCAAGGACGGCCCGCGGCCGTCGCCGGCGCTGGTGTCGCTGCTCAAGGTGCTGCTGGCGGCCAAGGCCGAGCAGCACGGCGTGGCACCCAGGCTGCTCGCGTCGGCCGAGGAGATCGATCGCCTGGCCGTGGAGGCGGCACCGGAGATCCCGGCCCTGGCCGGCTGGCGGCGTCAGGTGTTCGGCGACGACGCCCTGGCGCTCAAGGCGGGCCAGGTGACGCTCGGAGTGGATGGACGGCGGATCAAGCTGCTCCGGGTCGGCGACTGAGCGTCCGCGCAGCCGCTGCAACCCCGTGCCGCTCACCCCATCTCGGGCGGGATGCGCTCGTCTCGCGACCCTGAAGCCGATCCCGCACCCCGCTGCGCGCTGTGCGACCGGACCATCCCGCGGCACGCCCGGTCCTCCCTGCACCACCTGACGCCCAAGCTGAAAGGCGGTGCCCGGCTCGGCACCGTGCGGCTGCACCAGATCTGCCACGCGGCGATCCATGCCCGCTACACCGAGGCGGAGATCGCCCGGCAGCTCTCCGACCCCGCGGCACTGCGCGCAGACCCGGAGCTCGCGCGTTTCGTCACCTGGGTGCGCACCAAGCCGGACGACTTCCACGCGCCCACCCGGCGCGCGACCGGGCGCACCGGAAAGTGGCGCAAATGAGCGAGGCTACCAGCTGCCGCCCGGCACCGGGGCCACGTGGAACAGCCAGGGGTGCAGGGCGAGCAGCGCCACGCCGAGGCCGAGGCCCGCCAGCGGGACGATCCAGCCCACCTCGCGCAGCACCAGGCGGTTGCGGCCGCCGAGGATGGCGCCGAACGGCAGCACCGAGGTGCGCTCGGCAAGGCTCGACCAGCCCGCGGGATCGCGACGCGCCACCTTGCGGTCGATCGAGGGCATGCCGAGCAGCGCGGTCGCGCCGAACGCGCCGAAGAACAGCACGGAGGCCAGGTCGCCGCCGCCCACGACATGCACCGCCGACCAGATCGCGAACGACCACAGCATCGGGTGGCGGGTGATGCGGAGCACGCCGCGCGGCTCGCGCTGCAGCTGACGCTCGCCCCCCACCGCGGTCGGGTTCGCGACCAGCACCGACCCGACCAGCAGCACGAAGGCCGCGGCCATCAGCGGCAACAGGATCCAGTCGAGCCAGGCGGGCGCGCTCCACAGCGGCACGAACAGGTGGGCACGGCGGTAGCTCGCCACGAGGGAGGCGATCGCCGCCACCGAGAGCAGGGAGAACACGCCGCGGAACGGGGCGTCGCCGATGCGCCCGGCGATGCTCCGGCGCACGCCGGTGCCGGCGATCCCGGCATGCACGCCGATCCAGCCCGCCGCCGCGAGAGTCAACAGGCCAATCCCGCCCATGCGGTCCTCCACGACACGGCGGCGCTGCCCCGAAGCATCCGCAGTCCGCACGCGCGGCAGCCTAGCCGATCCCGCGCCTCGCACCAGGGCGGCGGTCCGGCATCGCGCCGGGAGACAAGGTCCGGTTCGATAGCGGATCGTCTCAGCCGCCGCGCCGCATCCGCGCGCGGCGGCGAGGGGCGAGCTTCCTGAGACTCGGCAGCGAGGTTATCCCCACGAGGGGTTGCGTCATCCCCCGCTTTGTCCACAAGATTTTGTGGTCGTGACGTTGAGCCGGTGCCGGTTCTGCCATACCCTCAGGGCCTCCGGAGCGAGAGGACCAGGGCGATGGAATGGACCGAGGAGACGATCTCGCGTCTGCGCAGCCTCTGGCAGGAAGGACACTCCACCGCCGAGATCGGGCGGCGCCTGTCGGTCACCAAGAACGCGGTGGTGGGCAAGGCGCACCGCCTGATCCTGCCTGCGCGACCCTCGCCGATCCGCAAGAGCACGCCAGGACCGGGTGTTCTGCCGGCGCATCGCGAGCCGACGCAGGTCGCGCGCCTGATCCCGCGCCCCGAGAAGCCCGAGCGCATCGCCCGCCCGGAGCACGTGGCTGCCGCAACCGTCACCGCGTTGCGCGCCACGGTCGCACCGCCGACGACGGCACCCTCCGTGCGCGCCTCGCTGCCGGCGCTTGACGCGGAACCGCCTCCGCGCGTCGGCCCGGCGACGCAGCGGCGGCGCGGCCAGACCTGCTGCTGGCCGCTCGGCGATCCGGGCACCAAGCAGTTCCGCTTCTGCGGCGGCGAGCCGATCCCGGGCAAGCCTTACTGCACCGAGCACGCGCAGCTCGCCTACGTCATGCTGCGCGACCGCCGCGACACCGTCGCCTGAGCCTCGCCGCCCGGCCGCGCCGCTCAGCCCAGGACGTTGCTCGACGTGGTGCCCGGGGGCCCTCCCGGCAGGCCCATTTCCTGGCCCTGGCGGGTCGCCGCTTCGGGCAGCTGCGGCGCCGGCCGGAACGGCTCGGCAACCGAAGGCCCGGCTTCGAGCGGCGCCTGATCGGTCAGCATCTCGAGCCGCCCGGTGACCTGGCCGCCATCCTCGACCTGCAGCCTGCGGCACCTGGCGGTGCCCAGCAGGCGGCCGGTCGCGCGTATGATCAGGTTGCCGCGTGCGGTCAGGGTGCCGTCGATGGTGCCGGCGAGCTCCGCGTCCTGCACCTGCACCTCGCCGCGGAACACGCCGCCCGGTGCCACGTGCAGTTCGGCCGCCTGTATCATGCTGGCCTCCACCGTGCCCTCGACCACGAGCCGCTCGGCATCCTGCACCGTGCCCTGGACGCTGATGCCGCGGCCGACCACCAGCGTGCGCTTCTCCGCAGGCTCGCGCGCCGGACGCACGGCGGCGGTGATCGGCGACGTTGCCTGGCCTGGGCCAGGTGGCTGGCTCCCTGGCTGGCCGAGTGCCGGCCCCACCACCTG
>CAXTNV010000070.1:0-4647 GCA_964245755.1 uncultured Acetobacteraceae bacterium
CTGCTGGAGCCGGCGCCGCACGCGCCGGGGGCGATGCTGCCGCGACGCGCCGCCGATGGGCGCGAGGCGCGCCGGCTCTATGCCGCGCCGGCGCCGGCGCTGCCGGCCGCGGCGCCACGGATCGCGATCTTGCTGGACGGCATCGGCCTCTCCAGGGCCGACAGCCTGGAGGCGATCGCCTCGCTGCCGCCGGCGGTCAGCCTGGCGGTGTCGCCCTACGCCACCGCACCGGGCACCATCCTGGAGGCGGCGCGCCGCACCGGTCATGAGCTGCTGCTGTCGCTGCCGATGCAGCCCGCCCGCGCGCCGCTCGACGATGAGGGCGGCGAGGCGATGACCGATCACGTCGGCTCAGACGAGAACCTGCGCCGCCTCGAGTGGTCGCTGTCGCGCATCCAGGGGTATGCGGGCGTCACCGACGCGGCCGCCGGGCTGGGCGGCGAGCGCTTCGTCGCCTCGACGCAGTTCGCGTCCGTGGCGCGCCAGCTCGCCGGACGCGGCCTGTTCTACCTCGACGCCCTGCCCGACCAGCCGCTGCCGGCAGGCATCGCCGTGGTGCATGCCGACCTGCGGCTCGACGCCGAGGCCGATGCCGCAGGCGTCGATGCGCAACTCGCCGGGCTCGAGCGGCTCGCGATCAGCAGGGGCAACGCGGTCGCCGTCGCCGGGCCGGTGTTTCCGGCGACCGTCCGCCGCCTCGCCGAGTGGGCGCGAGACCTGCCGGCGCGCGGACTGGCGCTGGTGCCGGTCAGCAGCCTGGCGCGGGAGCCGCAGGCGACGCCCGGCTCCGCGACGCCGCTGCCGCCAGGAGGCGCGCGATGACACGCACCGACTTCTCCGACCTGCCGTACCGCCCCAACGTGGGCGCGGCGCTGTTCAACCGCGACGGGCTGGTGCTGGTCGCGCGTCGCGCCGACCTGCCGAACGCGGAAGGCCGGCCCGGCGTCTGGCAGCTCCCGCAGGGCGGGATCGACGCCGGGGAGGATCCACGCCGCGCGGTGCTGCGCGAGCTGCGCGAGGAGGTCGGCACCGACCGGGCGGAGATCGTCGGCGAGCATCCGGACTGGCTGTCCTACGACCTGCCGCCGCACCTGCTCGGACGCGCACTCGGCGGCCGCTACCGCGGCCAGCGCCAGCGCTGGTTCGCGCTGCGCTTCACCGGCACCGACGCCGACATCAGGCTCGACCTGGATCCGCACCCCGAGTTCGACGCGTGGAAGTGGATCGAGCTGTCCGAGCTGCCGCACCAGGAGGTCGGCTTCAAGCGGGCGACGTACGCGATCCTCGCGATCTCGTTCGCGCGGTTCGGCAAGCCGCGGGCGTCGCGCGACGGCTAGGCGCTTCCCACTCGCCCTGCCGATGCTGCTCGGCAGCATCGCCTCGTACCAGCTCGGCGCGTCGCTCGCGAAGTCCCTGTTCCCGCTGTTCGGCGCCACCGGGACGGTGGGGCTGCGCATCCTGCTGTCGACGATCGTGCTGTGGGCGATGTGGCGGCCGTGGCGCAGCCTGCCCGACCGCGCCGGGCTGCGCGCGCTGTTGCCCTACGGGCTGTCGCTTGGGCTGATGAACCTGCTGTTCTACCTCGCACTCGCGCGGATGACGCTGGGGGCCGCGGTCTCCATCGAGTTCACCGGCCCGCTGGCCCTCGCCTTTATCGGCTCGCGGCGGCCGCTCGACCTGCTCTGGGCTGCGCTGGTGCTGGCCGGGCTGGCGCTGCTGCTGCGGCCCTCGGAGGCGGTCTCGGGCGTCGATCCGCTCGGTGCCGCGCTGGCGCTGGGTGCCGGGCTGTGCTGGGCCGGCTACATCGTGTTCGGGCGCCGCGTCGGCCAGCGCGTCCGCGGCGGCGGCGCCACCGCGTTCGGCATGGCCATCGCCAGCATCGCGGTGGTGCCGTTCTGCCTGCCGGCGATGCTGCCGGCGGCCGCAGCACACCAGCACCTGTCGCTGCACCTGCTGCGACCCCTGCTGCAGTCGCTGCTGGTCGCAATCCTGTGCAGCGCCCTGCCGTACTCGCTGGAGATGGCCGCGATGCGCCGGGTCAGCACGCGCTCGTTCGGCATCCTGATGAGCCTCGATCCGGCGGCGGCGGCGCTGTCCGGGCTGCTGCTGCTCGGCGAACGGCTGTCGCCGGCACACTGGCTCGCGATCGGCTGCGTCGTCCTCGCCGCCCTCGGCAGCGCGCTGGCGGGAGACGATCTCGCCGCCGAGCAGGCGTGAGGCGCTGGCCCCCTCATTCCGCCGCCAACCCCAGCGCCTGACGCTCGAACAGGCGCCGATACAGCCCGTCGGGATGGGTCAGCAGCGCCGCATGGCGGCCATCCTCGACCAGGCTGCCATGCGAGAACACCAGGATGCGGTCCAGCGCGATCACGGTGGAGAGCCGGTGCGCGATCACGATCACGGTGCGTCCCAGCATCAGCCGCTGCATCGCCTCCTGCACCAGCGCCTCGGACTCGGAGTCCAGGCTCGAGGTCGCCTCGTCGAGGATCAGCACGCGGCTGTCGGCCAGGAAGGCGCGTGCGATCGCCACCCGCTGCCGCTCGCCGCCGGACAGCTTGACGCCGCGCTCGCCGACCAGGGTCGCGTAGCCCTGCGGCAGACGGGAGATGAAGCCGTCCGCGTTGGCCTGCGCGGCGGCGCGGCGGATCTCCGCCTCGCCGGCACCGGGACGCGCGTAGGCGATGTTCTCGGCCAGCGAGCGGTGGAACAGCAGCGGCTCCTGCGGCACGATGGCGATCTGCGCGCGCAGGCTCTCCTGGCGCACCCCCGCGATGTCCTGGCCATCGACCAGGATCCGCCCCTGCTGCACGTCGTAGAGTCGCTGCAGCAGCTTGGTCAGGGTGGTCTTGCCCGAGCCCGAAGGTCCCACCAGGGCCACCCGGCTGCCGGCCGGGATGTCGATCGACAGCTCCCGGAACAGGGGCTGGACGTGCGCGCCGTAGCGGAACGTGACGTGCTCGAAGCGGATCGCCCCGCGCGTGATCTCGATCGGCCCGGCCTCGGGACGGTCGGCGACGCCGGGGGGCTGGTCGAACAGCGCCACCAGCTCCTCCATCTCGTTGACCGACCGCTGCAGCTGGCTGACCTGCTGGCCGATATCGCGCAGATAGCCCTGCACCAGGAACACCAGGGTCAGCACGTAGGCGATGTCGCCCGGCCCCGCCTCCCCGGCACGCCACAGCAGCAATGCCGCGCCCACCACGACGATGCGCAGCAGCAGCAGGCACAGCGCCTGCACGTTGCCGCTGTTGGTGCCGCGCACCCAGGTGCGGGCGGTGCGCCCGCTCCAGCGTGTCAGCACGCGGGTCAGGCGGCGATCCTCGCGCGCCTCGGCGCCGAACGCCTTGACCACGGCGTTGCAGGTGATCGCGTCGGCCAGGGCCGCACCGATGCGCGTGTCCCAGCGGTTCGACTGCCGCGCCGACGGCGCCACGTAGCGCAGGGTCATCAGGCACGAGACGGCCGCGAACAGGGCGCTGCAGCAGCCGAGCAGCAGGCCCATCAGCGGCCAGCGCAGCGCCAGCACAAGCGTCGTGCCGAGCAGCACCACGAGCTCGGGAAGCAGCAGCAGCAGCAGCGTGTCGTTGAGGGTGTCGATCGCCCACATGCCGCGGGTGATGCGCCGCACCGTCGAGCCGGCGAAGTTGTTGGCGTGCCAGTCCGACGAGAAGCGCTGCACCAGCCGGAACGACTGCGACGCGACGTCGCTCATGATGCGCAGCGTCAGCCGGGTGATGCCGATATAGCCGGCACGCCGTCCGAGCACGGCGGTGATGCCGAGGCCGGTCAGGCCGCCGAGCAGCAGCGCCGCATCGAACAGCGGCTGATGCCGGGTGACCGTGTCGACCAGCCGCCCCGCCAGCACCGGGCTCACCACGTCGGTGGCGGTGGCCAAGGTCATGCCGGACGCGACGGTCAGCAGGAAGCGCGGGTTGCGCCGCCACTGCGCGAACAGGAAGCGCAGCACGCCGGCAAAGCTGCCGGAGCGCTGCTCTGGGGGAGCTGTGGAAGTCATGGTCAAGCCGGGTCGTCCCGGCCGGCGCCTGCGGCCGGCCCTGTTGCTGCGACAAGCGCGTCGCGGCGGAGCGCGCTGTCTACAGCAAGCCGCAGCGGCAGGCCAAACCCCGGTGCGGCCTCAGGCGGCGATCCGGTCCGGGCGGAGCCAGGTGAATCGGGCGCCTTCGGGACGACGCGCCGCGACCGCGGCGCCACCCCGGGCGGCCAGCATGCCCGGCAGGTCGTCGAGCAGCAGCGTCACCAGCCGCGGGTCGAACTGCGTGCCGGCGGCCTGACGCAGCCGCCCGCCGATCTCCTCGAAGCTCGGTGACCCGTCGCCCAGGCTGAGCAGGCCGTCGAACATCTCGGCCAGGGCCACGGCGCGGCTGGCCAGCGGGATCCGCTCCCCGGCCAGTCCGGCCGGGTAGCCGGTGCCGTCCCAGCGCTCGTGGTGATGCAGCGCGATCTCGGCGGCCAGGTCGAGCATCGGCTCGTGGCTCTGCGCCAGCATGCGGTAGCCGATGCGGGTGTGGGCCTGCATCGCGCGCTGCTCGCCCGCATCGAGCGCACCGCACTTGTTGAGGATCGCCTCCGGAATGCCTGACTTGCCGACATCGTGCAGCGATGCGGCCGCCATCAGGTCGCTGGCGG
>CAXTNV010000070.1:4747-17842 GCA_964245755.1 uncultured Acetobacteraceae bacterium
TCGAGCCGCGAGCGCATGCGCCAGCCGCCGGCGCAGATCCCGGCGAGGCTGACCGAGAGCAGCGCGGGCAGCAGGCCGGACGGTCCGGTCGGCGGAGGCGAGGCCGACGACGCGGCACCTCCGACACCGCCACCGCAGACCAGCACGAGCAGCCCGAGTGCCATGCCGCAGGCCAGCGGCCTGAGCAGCACCAGAACATCGACCGTGGGACGGAGCGCACCTTGCTGCAGGCGCCGGCTCAGCGCGAAGGACAGCAGGTAGCCGGCAAGACAGAGCATCCCGCAGAGCAGGACGGTCGGAATCATGAACCGGTCGGGCGAAGCGATGCTCATGGACGTGATGCCTCGATAGCCTTTGCGGCCGTTTCGAAGACGCTTAACGAAATATTTATGATGGGGAGGCGGTGTGGTAAAGAGGTTTCGCGGGAAATCTTTTTACTGCCGCGGCGGCCTGCCAAGCCAGGGCGAGCGGCAGCGACGCAGCGCCGCGTCGAGGTCCCGTGCCAGGTCGCGTCGCGCCGCCTCGCCGAGCAGGGTTCCGACCTCCTCGCGCACCCCGTGCCCGACCAGGCGCACGCGCACCGGCGCCGCCGGCCGGTCCGACAGTTCGACGCGCAGCCACGTCGGCGAGAGCCGGGCCTCCGAGGGCTCGCCGCGTGCACCCACCCGGCTCAGCAGCAGCGTGTCGTGACGGAGCACGATGCGCTCGCTGCGCAGGTCGCGCGCGTTGCGCCGCAGCAGCAGGCACGCGAGCAGCACCTCGATCCCGCAGAAGCCCGGCACCGGCCACGCGCCCAGCCACCAGAACAGCGTGCCGATCAGCAGGCTAGCGGTGGTCAGCAGCAGGATCACCAGGCGCGTGCCGCGCCCCGAGAGGCTGCGGTTGGCGGCGATGCGGGTCTCGAACAGCGGCGGCTCGGCGACGTGCATGCAGCGCAGATGGTGACGCGGCCGCGACATGCCATGGACAAGCGACCGGCGCCGCGTGCAGAACGTCGCATGCCGCCGCGCGCCGTCGCTCCCGCTGCCCGCCCCGCACCGCCGCGGCCGATGCCGCGCGACCATGTCCGCCGCTTCGTCGAGGCGCTGGCGCAGTCCAACCCGAACGCGCAGACCGAGCTCACCTACACCGACCCGTTCACGCTGCTGGTGTCGGTGGTGCTGTCGGCGCAGGCGACAGACGCCTCGGTGAACCGCGCGACGCCGGGCCTGTTCGCCGAGGCGCCCGACCCGGCGGCGATGGTGCGGCTCGGCGAGGAGGGGATCGGCCGCCACGTGCGCAGCATCGGATTGTGGCGTGCAAAGGCCCGCAACGTCGCCGCCCTGAGCGCGCGGCTGGTTGAGCGGCACGGCGGGGCGGTGCCTGCCGACCGCGAGGACCTGGAGGCGCTGCCCGGGGTCGGGCGCAAGACCGCCAACGTGGTGATGAACGTCGCGTTCGGCGAGAGCACGATGGCCGTCGACACGCACATCTTCCGCATCGGAAACCGCACCGGCCTGGCGCCCGGCGCCACGCCACGCGCGGTAGAGGACCAGCTGGTGGCGCGCATCCCGGGCGTGATGCTGCGTCCGGCGCATCACTGGCTGATCCTGCACGGACGCTACGTGTGCAAGGCGCGGCGGCCGGAGTGCTGGCGCTGCGCCGCGCGGGCCTGGTGCAACTACCCGGACAAGCAGAGCCAGGGCGCTGCCCCGACCGCCTGAGCTTCCGGAGGCCTGAGCTTCCGGGCGTCGGTTCCTAGTTCTACTCGACCTGGGCCATCGGCAACGCGGGCACGCGGCGCTTGCCGGGGATGGGGATCCACGGCCTGGTCCCGCGCTCGTCGCGATCGGATCGCACGATGATCCGCTCGGGGCCGATCCACACCGCCTGCGCCCCGTCGCGCCAGACGGTGAAGCGGTCGATGCGCGGCAGCGTCCGGCAGGCGCTGCGCGCCGGCACCGGGGAGACCAGCAGCGCCACGTGGTCGCAGTCGATCACGGGAGAGCCGGCCGCGGGAGAGCCGGCCGGGCGCAACGCCCCACCCCCCCCGCCCTGGACGCGCCCCAGCCCCACGGTCTGTGCCCGCAGCCCGCTACCGCCCTGCGCCGCATCACAGGTGAGCGGTCCGAAGCTGCCATGCTCGGGCATGTAGGAAGGGGGTGCCTCGATCGCCTGGCTCTTGCCCCACTCGGCCAGCGTGACCGGGCTGGCGCCGGAACCCTCCTCCAGCAGCAGCCGCGGTCCCGCGGCGGCCTCCACCCGCAGCGCGATCAGCCGCGCGTCGGCTGCCACCATCAGGTCCGGCGGCCGGCAGAGGAACGGCGTCAGCAGCCCGACGCCCACCGGCAGCAGCCCGAGCAGGCGCCAGCCCCCGCGTCGCAGGCACAGCCAGATCAGGCCGATCGAGATCACCGCAAGCGCCCAGAGCGGCATCGCACGCACCGCGATGCTGGCGCCCGGCAATGCCGCGCAGTGATGCGCGAGCCAAAGGATCACGTCGATGCCCCATCCCATCGGCAGCAGCGCCAGCCGTTCCAGCCCGAACGGCATCAGCGCCAGCGACAGCAGCCCCTCCGGCATCACCCAGAGCGCCGTCATCGGCACCGCGGCGAGGTTGGCGAGCACGAAGTAGAACTGGATCTGGCCGAAATGGTAGGCGGCGTAGGGCAACGAGGCGGCGCCGGCGAGCAGGCTGGTCAGCAGCAGGCCCACGGCGTGCAGCCAGAGCCGGCGCACCCAGCTGCCGTCGCCGTGCAGCCGCGTCAGCCACGGACGCAGCGCCTCGTAGCCGGCGAGCAGCGCCAGCACCGCGGCGAAGCTCATCTGGAACGACACCTCGAGCAGCGAGGCGGGAGAGGCGAGGAGCAGGATCATGGCGGCGAGGCCGAGGCCGCGCATCGACAGCGCGCGCCGTCCGAGCAGCAGCGCCAGCACCCCGAGGGAAGCCATCGCCAGGCTGCGCACGGTCGGCAGATGCATGCCGGTCAGCGCCATGTACAGCGCCCCGGCCGCGAGCGCGGCGACCGCGGCGATCTGCCGCATCGGCAGGCGCAGCGCGCCGTACTCCCAGGCCGCCAGCACCATGCGCAGCCCTCCCATGGTCAGGCCCATGACGATGCCCAGGTGCAGGCCCGCCACGGCGAGCAGGTGGGCGAGCCCCGATATCGCGAAGGCCTCGCGGTCCGCGGCGGGGATCTCGCTGCTGATGCCGGTGAGCAGGGTGGCGGCGATCGCGCCGCGCGTGCCCGGGAGGGTGATCATGATCCGGGCCGCGATCGACTCGCGCAGCGCCTGCCAGCGGCTGGCCAGGCCCCCGCGCACGGCGCGCTGCTCGATGGTCGCCGGGTGCAGCGCGTAGCCGGAGCCGGCGAGGCCGCCGAAGAACGCCTCGCGCTGCGCGTCCCGCGCGCCCGGGAGATCGGGCGGGGCCGGCGCCTTGAGCATGGCGCGCAGCGTCACCCGGTCGCCGACCGCCATCGCCTGATCGTCGTCGTGTCGCAGGCGCAGGCGCAGCCGTCGCTCGATCGGCGGGTCCTCGTTGATCAGCGGATGCTCCAGGGTGAGCCGGCGGCTGCCATCGGCGAAGCGCTCGATCGCCGCGATCCGGCCCGAGACGGCGCTCGCCGTCTTGGGCAGCTCCGTCATCGGGGGTGCGCGCCCGGTGGCGAGCAGTGCCGCGAGGAAGCCGATCGCGATCGCGGCCACCGCGGCGCCCGCGATGCGCACCGCCTCGCCGCGACGGGCGAAGCCGATCATCGCGACCCCGGCCGCCGCGAGACCGACCGCGGGCCAGGCCCGCGGCTCTGCGCGGAGCGCGAAGTAGCCGGCATCGCCGACGCCGACGCAGACCGGCAGCCACAGCGCCAGCCGCTCGCGCTCGATCGCGAGTGCCGCCCGCAGCAGCGACGCCAGCCGGCGGAGATGCCGTACCCGGCCGGTGGAGCGCGGGAGCGGGACGCCGCCGACTAGGGTTTCCATCTCACGATTATATGATGAAATCGTAACATATGCCACCGCTTCCGCGCGTCGCCGCGGCGCACGGCGGACGAGCCGCCAGCCCGCTATGGTTTTTCGACCCGCCCATGCTAGGAACCGCGGCATGAGCGTCCGCACGCGTTTCGCGCCGAGCCCTACCGGCCTGCTGCATATCGGCAACGCCAGGGCCGCCCTGTTCAACTACCTGTTCGCCCGCCATCACGGCGGCGCGTTCCTGCTGCGCATCGAGGACACCGATCGCGAGCGCTCCACCCAGCACGCGGTGGACGTGATCTTCGAGGGGCTGGCCTGGATGGCGCTGACGCCCGACGAGCCGCCGGTCTACCAGTCCAGCCGGCAGCGGCGCCACGCGGAGGTCGCCTACGCGCTGCTCGAAGCGGGGCACGCCTATCGCTGCTACTGCACTGCGGACGAGCTGCGCGCGATGCGCGAACGCGCGGTCGCGGAGGGCCGCGCGCCGCGCTACGACGGGCGCTGGCGCGATCGCGATCCGTCGGAGGCGCCGCCCGGCCTGCCCTTCACCCTGCGGCTGCGCGCGCCGCAGCAGGGCGAGACCGTGGTCGACGACCTGGTGCAGGGCGAGGTCCGGGTCGCCAACGTCGAGCTCGACGACATGATCATCCTGCGTGCCGACGGCACGCCCACCTACCAGCACGCAGTGGTGGTCGACGACCACGACATGGCGATCAGCCACGTGATCCGCGGCGACGACCACCTGACCAACAGCTTCCGGCAGTCGCAGATCTACGCCGCGATGGGCTGGGAACGGCCGCGCTTCGCCCATCTGCCGCTGATCCACGGCCCGGACGGCGCCAAGCTGTCCAAGCGTCATGGTGCCCAGAGCGTGGTCGAGTTCCGCGACCAGGGCATCCTGCCGGAGGCGCTGAACAACTACCTGCTCCGGCTCGGATGGGGCCACGGCGACGCCGAGGTGCTGTCGCGCGAGCAGCAGGTCGCGCTGTTCGACCTCGACGGCGTCGGCCGGTCCGCCGCGCGCATGGACTACGTCAAGCTGGCGCACCTGAACGGCGTCTGGCTGCGCCAGGCGGACGATGCGCGCCTGACCCGCGACGTGCTGGCGCGGCTGTCCGGCCGCGACGGGCTGCTGCTGGACCGCACCGCGGAGGCGCGCATCCTGGCGCTGATGCCGGGGCTGAAGGAGCGCGCGAGAAGCCTGGTCGAGCTGGCCGACAGCGCGGCTTTCCTGGCCCGCTCGGTGCCGCTGCCGCTGGAGGCGCGCGCGCAGGCCCAGCTCGGCGAGCCGAACCGGATCATGCTGCGGTCGCTGGCCGCGGCACTGGCGCCGCTGCAGCCGTTCGACGCCGCCCCGATCGATGCGGCACTGCGGCGCTTCGCCGATGCCGGGGGGATGAAGCTCGGCCAGGTGGCGCAGCCGCTGCGCGCCGCGGTCACCGGCAGCACGATGAGCCCTGGGATCGACGCGACCCTCGCCGCTCTCGGGCGCGACGAGACGCTGGCGCGCATCGGCGCGGTGCTGGCGGCGGATGCCGGGGGCGCGTCGCGTGGCTGACCGCGCGCGGACGCGAGCCTGTGGCTGACCGCGCGCGGAGGCGAGCCCGTGGCTGACCGCGCGGGGGTGCGGATCCGTGGCTGACCGCGTGCGGGCGCACGCCCTTGGCTGACGGTCCCCGCTTCTTCGCCGGCGCGGACGGCGCCGACAGCCATCGCCACCTGCTCGGCCTGCAGGGCATGCACCCGGTCCGCATCGAGCCGTTCCTCGACCTGGCGGAGAGCTACGTGCTGCTCAACCGCTCGCGCAAGACGCAGCGCGACCTGCTGCGCGGCCGCACCCTGATCAACCTGTTCTTCGAGGACTCCACCCGCACCCGCACCAGCTTCGAGCTGGCCGGCAAGCGGCTGGGTGCGGACGTGATCAACATGTCGGTCTCGACGTCGTCGGTGAACAAGGGTGAGACGCTGCTCGACACCGCCGCCACGCTGAACGCCATGCGCACCGACCTGCTGGTGGTGCGGCACGGCCAGTCCGGAGCGCCGGCGCTGCTCGCCCGCAAGGTCGAGGCCAGCGTGATCAACGCCGGCGACGGCACCCACGAGCATCCCACCCAGGCGCTGCTCGACGCCCTCACCATCCGCCGCCGCTGCGGCCGGCTGGCCGGGCTGCTGGTGGCGATCTGCGGCGACATCGCGCATAGCCGGGTGGCGCGCTCGAACATCCACCTGCTGACCGCGATGGGCAGCCGGGTGCGGGTGATCGGGCCGCCGACGCTGATGCCCGCCGAGATCGAGCGGCTCGGCGTCGAGCTGTTCCACGACATGGACGCGGGCATGCGCGGCGTCGACGTGGTGATGATGCTGCGGCTGCAGCGCGAGCGCATGCAGTCCGGCCTGGTGCCCAGCGAGCGCGAGTATTTCCGCTTCTTCGGCCTCGACGCGGCGCGGCTGGCGCTGGCCCGTCCGGGGGCGCTGGTGATGCATCCCGGACCGATGAACCGCGGCGTCGAGATCGACAGCGCGGTCGCCGACCACGGCCAGAGCGTGATCCAGGAGCAGGTCGAGATGGGGGTCGCGGTGCGCATGGCGGTGCTCGATCGGCTGTCGCGGGGCCGCAATTGAGCAAGCCAGCGGTGGGTCGCGTCCTGTTCGACCACGTGCGCCTGGTCGATCCGGCCTCGGGCCTGGACCGGCCGGGACGGCTGCTGGTGTGCGACGGCGTGATCGAGGATCTCGACCTGCCGGCAGATGCGGGGGCACCGGACGGCGCCGCCTTGGTCGAGGGCGGCGGCGCGGTGCTCTGCCCCGGGCTGGTCGACATGCGCGCCAGTGTCGGCGAGCCCGGCCACGAGTATCGCGAGACCATCGCCTCCGCCGCCGAGGCCGCCGCCTCGGGCGGCATCACCACCCTCGCCGTGCTGCCCAACACCCGCCCGGCGATCGACGATCCGGCCCTGGTGCGGCTGCTGCGCGCGCGCGGCGAGGAGACCGGCCGCGTGACCATCCTGCCCTACGGTGCGGCGACCCGCGGCTGCCGCGGCGAGGAGCTGGCGGAGCTCGGCCTGCTGCGCGAGGCAGGAGCGGTCGCCTTCACCGACGGCACCCGGGCGATCGCCGACAGCCGGTTGATGCGGATCGCGCTCTCCTACGCGCGCGGCTTCGGCGCGATGGTGATCCAGCATCCGGAGGATCCTTCGCTGGCGCGCGGCGGCAGCGCCACCGAGGGCGAGCTCGCCACCCGGCTGGGGCTGCCGGGCATACCCGCCGCCGCCGAGCCGATCCTGGTGGCGCGCGACCTGGCGCTGGCACGCCTCACCGGCGGCACGCTGCATTTCGGCCACGTCTCGACCGCGGCCGCACTCGAGCTGATCCGGCGCGCCAAGGCGGACGGCCTGGCGGTCAGCTGCGATACCGCACCCCCCTACTTCGACCTCAACGAGACCGCGATCGGCGACTTCCGCAGCTTCGCCAAGCTCTCGCCGCCGCTGCGTCCGGAGACCGACCGCCTCGCCGTGTGCGCCGCCCTCGCCGACGGCACCATCGATGCCATCGCATCGGATCACATGCCGCGCGACGCCGACGACAAGCGGTTGCCCTTCGCCCAGGCCGCGTCCGGCGGGGTCGGTCTGGCGACGCTGCTCGGGGTCACGCTGTCGCGCGTGCATGACGGCGCGCTGAGCCTGCTGGCGGCGCTCGAGCTGCTGACCGTGCGCCCGGCCCGCGTGCTGGGGCTGCAGACGGGACGGCTTGCGCGCGGCGCGGCTGCGGATCTCTGCCTGTTCGATCCCGAGCGGATCTGGCAGGTGCAGTCCGGCCAGCTGCCGGGACGCGCGCAGAACACGCCGTTCGACGGCCGCGCGCTGGAGGGCCGGGTGCTCGGCACCTGGAAGGGCGGACGGCGGGTGTTCGGATGAGCCCGCACCTGATCGCGATCGCTCTTCTCGCCTACCTCATCGGCAGCATCCCGTTCGGCCTGATCCTGACCGCCGCCGCGGGCCTCGGCGACATACGCCGGCTCGGCTCGGGCAACATCGGCGCCACCAACGTGCTGCGCACCGGCCGCAGGGGCCTCGCCGCCGCCACCCTGCTGCTCGACGGGCTGAAGGGAGCCGCCGCGGTCGGCCTCGGCACGGCGCTCTCTGTCGCCCCGCCGGGTGCGCATCAGGCGGTGCAGCAGGCGGCGGCGATCGCCGCGGTCTGCGTCACCGTCGGCCACTGCCTGCCGGTGTGGCTGCGCTTCGCCGGCGGCAAGGGCGTGTCGACGCTGCTCGGCGTGGCGCTGGCGCTCGACTGGCGTGCGGGAGTGCTGTGCTGCGCGCTCTGGCTGGCGCTGGCGCGGCTGACCCGCATCTCCTCGGCCGGCGGTCTCGGCGCCGCCGCGGCGCTGCCGGTCCTGCTGCTGCTGCTCGACCATCGGGCGCCGGCGTTGCCGCTGTCGGGGCTTCTGGTCGCGCTGCTGGTGCTGCTGCGCCACCACGCCAACATCGCCCGCCTGCTGGCCGGCACCGAACCGCGCATCGGAGGCAGGGCATGAACGACCCCGAGCTCGTCGACCAGCTCCGGCTGATCCGCAGCGAAGGCGTCGGGCCCGCCAGCTACCGCAGGCTGATGCTGCGCTTCGAGACCGCCGCCGAGGCGATCGGGGCGCTGCCGGTGCTGGCGCGCAACGGCGGTCGCCAGGGAGTGGCGAAGATCCCGTCGCGGCAGGCGATCGAGGACGAGATCGGCGCCGTGCGCGGGCTCGGCGGCCGCTTCCTGATCCTCGGCGAGGCGGCCTATCCGCCGTTGCTGGCGCAGCTGCCCGACGCGCCGGCAGCGCTGGCGGTGCTGGGTAGCGTGGCGGTGCTGCACCGGCGCGCGGTCGCCGTCGTCGGGTCGCGCAACGCCTCGTCGAACGGGCTGCGCATCGCCGAGGCGCTGGCGGCCGAGCTCGGCGACAAGGGGCTGGTCACCGTCTCCGGGCTGGCGCGCGGCATCGACGGTGCCGCCCATACCGGGGCCCTGCATGTCGGGCCCACCGTGGCCTGTATCGCCGGCGGGCTGGACCAGCCCTACCCGTCCGAGCACGCGGCACTGCAGGCGCGCATCGCCCGCCAGGGCGCGGTGGTGGCGGAGGCGCCGTTCGGCACCGTGCCGCAGAGCCGGCACTTCCCGCAGCGCAACCGCATCATCGCCGGGCTCTCGCTCGGCTGCGTGGTGATCGAGGCGGCACCGCGTTCGGGCAGCCTGATCACCGCGGAACTGGCGCAGACCTACGGACGCGAGCTGTTCGCGGTACCGGGCTCGCCGCTCGATCCGCGCTGCAAGGGTGCAAACAACCTGATCCGCCAGGGCGCGCACCTGACCGAGAGCGCCGCCGACGTGATCGCCGAGCTGCCGCAGCTGCCGCCGTCGCTCGGGCCCGACGGCTTCGCCGAAGGTCGCGAGGCGTTGATCGCCGGCTGGGGCGCGGAGGCTCCGGAATCGTGGACCGAGCTCAACCGGGTGCGTGCCCGTCTGCTGGAACTGCTCGGTCCGGCGCCGGTGCCGGTTGACGATCTGGTACGCCGCTGCCAGTTCTCCGTGCATGCCGTGCTGGCGATACTGACCGAGCTGGAGCTTGGCGGCAGGGTCGAATCGCTTCCCGGCAACCGGGTCAGCCGTCTCGGATAGGCTTTCCTCGCGGGAAGGGAAAGCTTGCCGCGCTGGCCGAACACGTTCATCACGCATAGGCCCCGGACCGGGGGTTGCACTTTCCGGAGACGCAATGACCGACGTCGTCGTGGTCGAATCGCCGGCGAAGGCGAAGACCATCAACAAGTACCTGGGCGACGGCTACACGGTGCTGGCATCGTTCGGCCACGTCCGCGACCTGCCGCCCAAGGACGGCAGCGTGCGGCCCGAGGAGGGCTTCGCGATGGACTGGCAGTCCGACGAGCGCGGCGACCGGCAGATCGCCGCGATCGCCCGCGCCTTGCGTGGCGCCAAGCGGCTCTACCTCGCGACCGACCCGGACCGCGAGGGCGAGGCGATCTCCTGGCACGTGCGGGCGATGCTGGAGGAGCGCAACCTGCTGCGCGGCGTCGACGTGCAGCGCGTCACCTTCAACGAGATCACCAAGGGCGCAATCCGTACCGCGATGGGTCGGCCGCGGGCACTCGACCAGCCGCTGATCGAGGCCTACCTGGCGCGACGCGCGCTCGACTACCTGGTCGGCTTCACCCTGTCGCCGGTGCTGTGGCGCAAGCTGCCGGGCAGCCGCTCGGCCGGGCGCGTGCAGTCGGTGGCGCTGCGCCTGATCTGCGAGCGCGAAGCGGAGATCGAGAGCTTCAAGCCGCGCGAGTACTGGACCGTGCTCGCCAACCTCGCGACGCCGGCGGGAGCGCCGTTCACGGCACGGCTGACCCACCTGCACGGCCGCAAGCTGGAGCAGTTCGACCTGCACGACGAGGCGCTGGCGCTGGCCGCCAAGGCCACGGTGGAGGCCGGCCAGTTTGCCGTCGCCGCGGTGGAGCGGCGCAAGGTCAAGCGCAACCCGCCGCCCCCCTTCACCACCTCGACGCTGCAGCAGGAGGCCAGCCGCAAGCTCGGCATGGGCGCGCAGGCGACCATGCGCGCGGCGCAGCAGCTCTACGAGGGCATCGAGCTCGGTGGCGAGACCACCGGCCTGATCACCTACATGCGCACCGACGGGGTGCAGATGGCGGCCGAGGCGGTGGACGAGATCCGCAGCCACATCCGCGACAGCTTCGGCGCCGACTACCTGCCCGCCGCCGCCCGCGAGTATTCCACCAAGGCCAAGAACGCGCAGGAGGCGCACGAGGCGGTTCGCCCGACCGACGTCTCGCGCCGACCCGAGGACATGGGACGCTACCTGTCGGACGAGCAGCGGCGGCTGTACGAGCTGGTGTGGAAGCGCGCCGTGGCCAGCCAGATGCAGTCGGCCGAACTCGACCAGGTGAGCGTGGAGATCGCCGAGCCGGGCGGAGCCGCACGGCTGCGTGCCACCGGCTCGATCATCGCCTTCAACGGCTTCCTCAGGCTCTATGCCGAGGGCCGCGACGACGGGCGCGAGGATGCCAAGCCGGGTGGCGAGGCGGAGGACGACAGCCGCATGCTGCCGCCGATGCGCGAGCGCGATCCGCTGTCGCGCAGGGCGGTCGAGGCAGAGCAGCATTTCACCCAGCCGGCGCCGCGCTTCTCCGAGGCGAGCCTGGTCAAGAAGATGGAGGAGATCGGCATCGGCCGCCCCTCCACCTACGCCTCGATTCTCACCGTGCTGCGCGACCGCGACTACGTGCGGCTGGAGAACCGGCGCTTCATCCCCGAGGATCGCGGCCGGCTAGTCACCGCCTTCCTGACCAGCTTCTTCGAGCGCTACGTCGACACCCAGTTCACCGCCGGGCTGGAGGAGCGGCTCGACGACATCTCCGACGGCCGCGCCGACTGGCGCGACGTGATGGCCAAGTTCTGGGAGGAGTTCAGCCGCGCGATCGCCGCGACCCGCGACCTCAAGATCTCCGACGTGATCGACGCGCTGGACGCCGATCTCGGGCCGCACTTCTTCCCCGAGCCCGCCGACGGCTCCGACCCGCGCCGCTGCACCGCTTGCGGCACCGGCCGCCTCGGCCTGAAGCTCGGCAAGTACGGCTCCTTCATCGGCTGCTCGAACTACCCGGCCTGCCAGTACACCCGCCGCCTCGTGGTGGACGGCGAGGCCGACGGCGGCGAAACGCTGAAGGACGGCAAGCGCACGCTCGGGGTGCACCCGGACAGCAACGAGGAGATCACCGTGCGGCGCGGCCCGTGGGGGCTGTATCTGCAGCAGGGCGAACCCGACCCTGAGGACAAGAAGATCAAGGTGCGGCGCTCCACCCTGCCCAAGGGGGTGGAGGGCGACAGCGTCACGCTGGAGCAGGCCCTGGGGCTGCTGTCGCTGCCGCGCATCGTCGGCATCCATCCCGAGCGCGGCGAACCGATGGAGGCGGGCATCGGCCGGTTCGGCCCCTACGTGAAGATGGGAGCGATCTTCGCCTCGCTTGACCGCGACGACGACGTGCTGGCCGTCGGCGTCAACCGGGCGGTCGACGTGCTGGCCAAGAAGCTCGCCTCGGTGCGCAGCCTCGGCGAGCATCCCAAGGACCGCGAGCCGGTGATGGTGCGTCGCGGCCGCTTCGGTCCCTACTTCCAGCACGGCCAGACCGTCGCCAACCTGCCGCGCGACAAGATGATGGAGGACGTCACCCTGGCCGAAGCGGTGGCGCTGCTGGCCGAGCGCGGCAAGGCGCTGAAGCCGCGTGGCAAGAAGGGCCTAAAGACCGTGGGCAAGACGCCCCCGAAGGCGAAGCCGAAGCTGGCCGGGCGGGCGGTGCCGGCGCTTGCCGCCCCGGCTGCGGCCAAGCCCAAGGCAGGCGCCGCCAAGCCGAAGGCCAAGGCCAAGGCCAAGGTTCCGGTGAAGAAGACGGGGGACAAGGTCAAGGCGGCGGCCAAGGCGACCGCGGCGCCGGCGCGCAAGCGCGCCGGAAGGGCGCCCGCGAGGTCGAGCTGAGATGACGGCGCGTCCGCCGGCCGATGCCGCGCCGCCCGGCGGCGTCAGCAGCGCGGCCGGCAAGCTGCCGACGCCCGAGGCGCT
The DNA here is from genome assembly GCA_964245755.1 of uncultured Acetobacteraceae bacterium. Taxonomy (GTDB): domain Bacteria; phylum Pseudomonadota; class Alphaproteobacteria; order Acetobacterales; family Acetobacteraceae; genus Lichenicoccus. The sequence continues at coordinate 17,310 of CAXTNV010000070.1, forward strand.
GCGGCGCTTCGTCTCGGAAGCGCCGGGACGGGTCGGCAAGCGCGAAGTCGCGCGCGCCTTCGGCCTGGGTCCCGAGCATCGCGCGGCGCTGCGCGACCTGCTGCGCGAGATGGGAGCCGCCGGCGAGATCGCGCCCGCCGGCGCCAAGCGCTTCCTGCCGGTCGGCCGTCTCGCCGACCTCGTGGTGGTGCAGGTCACCGGCACCGACCCGGACGGCGATGCACTCGCGCGTCCGGTCGGATGGGACGGCAAGGGGCCGCCGCCCTTGGTGCTGATGCACCCCGAACCGCGCGGCAGGCCTGCCCTGGCGCCGGGCGAGCGGGTGCTGGCGCGCCTACGTCCGATCACCGGCCGCGGCAGCCCGGGGCGCTACGAGGGGCGAACCGTCAAGCGGCTCTCGCAGCAGCCCGGCCGCGTCCTCGGCGTGTTCCGGCGCGCGCCCGATCCGGATCCGGGCCAGCGGCTGCGTCGCCTCGAGGCGGGACGGCTGCTACCCACCGACCGGCGGCAGAAGGCTGAGTGGAGCATTCCGC
>CAXTNV010000071.1:0-4104 GCA_964245755.1 uncultured Acetobacteraceae bacterium
GGGGGCGGGGGGTGGCGCGGGGCTCGGGCGGCAGCGGGGCGCGCCGGGCGGCGGGACCCGTCCCCGGGGCGGGGCGGGGCCGGTCCTGGTCGCTGTCGAAGAAGACGCGCGCATCGTAGCTCAGGCTGGTGACGGGCTCGCCGTCCTGGAGCAGGCGCTGCTCCCGCGCTGCGAGCGGGGCGCCGTCCTGCGCGGAGGCACTCGAAGCGGCGACGGCGACCGGCGGCGGCGACGGCGATGGCGGGGGCTGACGGCAGCCGCACAGCACGGGGACGACCAGCGCCAGGCAGACCGCGACCAGCAGGGAGAAGCGCCGCATCATGATCGCGGCAGTATGCTGCCGGAGCCGGCAAAGTCCATCTGGCCGAAGGATGCCGGCAGGCGGGGCCGAACGCTTTGACACCTCGCGATGTGCGAATTAAGCAAAGCACCGCCTGATTGCCGGTGACAAGAAATGCACGACCAACTAACGGTGTTCATGCCCGCGTATCGCGGCGGCGTGTGCCGGGCTGCGCTCGCCGTCGCGATGGCGCTGCTTCCCGCCTGCGTGCGCGCGCCGGCCGCCCCGGCGGCCCCGGCGGCCCGGCCGGCCGGCGAGGAGGTCACGGTCACCGCGCGTCGCCGCTCCGAGCCGCTGCAGCGCGTGCCGGTGGCGGTGTCCGTGTTCGCCGCCCAGCAGGCGGCGCGCGACAACCTGCACGACCTGCAGGACGTGCTGCAGAAGATCCCGAGTGCGGATTTCCGCACCCAGACCTCGAACAAGGACCGCACCATCTTCATACGCGGGCTCGGCACCATCTCGACCTCGCCCGGCGTCGAGCCGTCGGTCTCGACCGTGATCGACGGGGTGGTGCTGGCGCGCTCCGGGCAGGCGACCGCCGACCTGATCGATCTGGACCACATCGAGGTGCTGCGCGGCCCGCAGGGCACGCTGTTCGGCAAGAACGCGTCGGCCGGCGTGGTCAACATCACCACCGCGCAGCCGACCGAGGCGTTCCGCGGCTACGCCGACGCCTCGTATTTCGAGGGCGACGAGTACCGCCTGCAGGGCGGCGTGTCCGGCACCGTGATGCCGCACCTGGTCGGATCGCTCGGCGTGCTGGTCAGCGGCTACGACGGCAACGTGCACGACACGGTCGGCAGCAAGAACGGCGACGACAAGACCGTCAACGGCTACCGCCACGACGGCTTCCGCTCCAAGCTGGCCTGGACGCCCACCGACACCACGCGGGTGACGCTCGGGCTCGACTACCTGCGCTCGACCGACGACGTGCCGAACGGGGTATTCCAATCGACCTCGCAGATCGCCTACCCGACCGACGTGGTGCATCCCAACGCCGAATTGGCGCAGGCGCTGGCGCAGGGCGGCGTGGGTGCCGCGCGCGACAACACCACCATCAACCAGGACCTGCGCAGCCGGGTGCTGGACGACAACGGCGGCGCCTCGCTCACCGTCGAGCAGCAGCTCGGCGGCGGCTACAGCCTGACCTCGATCACGGCCTGGCGGCGCTGGCACAACACGCAGTTCCAGGATTACGACCAGCTGTCGCAGGTCAGCACCGCCTTCCCCGGCATCGACGACCGCGGCGAGCTCGACTTCACCCAGGAATCCGAGGAGGCGCGCATCGCCTCGCCGAAGGGGCACCTGATCGACTACGTCGCGGGGCTCTACTACCTGCGCGCCGACGACGTCGAGGAGTACGACCGCTTCGTCACCACGCCCGCCGCCAGCAACAGCGGCATCGCCAACTACGGCACCACCGGCAACGACTACGCGGTGTTCGGCGAGAGCAACGTCAACCTCACCCGCTCGCTGCGCGCCATCCTCGGCCTGCGGCTGGTGCGCGACGACCTGAGCTACGACTTCGACCGGCTCTCCACCAGCCGGACCGCGATCACCGGCGTGCGCCCGAGCTTCGCCAGCAGCGGATCGACCGCGAACAACGACTACACCGACCGGATCGGCTGGCAGTACGACGTCTCGCGCACGGTGACGAGCTACTTCACCTACTCGCGCGGCTACAAGGGACCGGCCTACAACGTGTTCTTCAACATGCAGCCGACCGACACCGACGCCCTGCGTCCGGAGACCAACAACAGCTACGAGATCGGCCTGAAGTCGCAGTTCTTCGACCGCAAGCTGACCGCCGACTTCGCCGCCTTCATCGAGGACTTCGACAACTACCAGGCGAACTTCCTCGACAGCGTCGCCGGCGCCACCATCACCCGGCTGATCAACGCGGGCTCGGTGACCAGCCGCGGCGTCGAGGGCGACCTCAGCGCCAGGCCGATCCGCGGACTGACGCTGGGCACCGTGTTCAGCTACGACGACGCGCACATCGTGCAGTTCAACTGCCCGCCCGCAGCCGCACTCAGCTGCGACGTCAACGGCGGGCCGCTGCCGTTCGCGCCGCGCTGGAAGTTCGACCTGCGCGCGGACTACCTGCGCCCGGTGAGCGACCGCTTCGACCTCGATCTCGGCTCCGACTACGAATGGCAGAGCCGCACCCAGTACTCGCTGACCGAGACGCCCGACACGATCCAGGACGCCTACGGGATCTGGGACATCAACCTGTCGCTGATCGACAATGTCAGCCGCTGGCGGATCACCGCGATCCTGAAGAACGTGCTCGATACGCACTACTCGCCACTGCTGGCCTACGGCAACCTGGGCGGCGTGGTGCGCGGCGTCGCCCGCGACGACGGTCGATACGCGGGCTTTTCGCTGCACAAGGACTTCTAGCGGGGCACGGCGATGCAGCAGGCGCCGTCGCGACAGCCGGCGCGGGACGACCAGGCGACGCTGCATGTCCGGCTGCTGCTGGCGCTGCTTTTCGCCATCGTCGTCATCGCCTACGCCGACCGCCAGGTGATCGCGCTGCTCAAGCCCGCACTCGACCGCGAGCTGGGCTGGAATGCGGCCGACTACGGCACCATCACCACCTGGTTCCAGGGCAGCGTTGCGGTCACGCTGCTGCTGTCGGGCTGGTTCATGGACCGGGTCGGTCTGCGCGCGGGGCTCGCGATCGGGCTCGGCGGTTGGAGCCTGAGTGCCGTCGCCCACGTCGCTGCACGCAGCGTCGCGCAGTTCGTGGTGGCACGCGCGGCGCTGGGCGGCTTCGAGGCGCTGGCCAATCCGGCCGGGGTGAAGGCGGTCGCGAGCTTCATCGCGCCCGCCCGCCGCGGTGCCGCGCTCGGCATCCTCAACACCGCGCCCAACGTGGCCGCGGTGGCGACGCCGCTGCTGGTGGGGCTGCTCTACGCGGCCGCCGGCTGGAAGGGGACGGTGGCGATCATCGGCGCCTCCGGCTTCGTCTGCCTCGCTCTGTGGCTGATGCTGCGCCTTCCCCCCGCGCTGCAGGCAGCGCCGGCTCCGACCGGGGCAACCGGCGCGCCGCTGCTGCGGCAGCGCCGCACCTGGGCGGTGGCGCTGCCGAAACTGCTCAGCGACCAGGGCTGGTGGTTCTTCCTGTTCTGGCTGCCGGACGTGTTCCACCGCCAGTTCGGGCTCGACATCCGCCAGCTCGGCGCGCCGCTCGGCGCCATCTACGGCATGGCCGGCGTCGGCGCGCTGGCCGGCGGCGCACTGCCGGCCTGGCTCGCCGGACCGGGAGCTCCGGCGCGCGCGCGCGAGCACGCGCGGCGGCGTGTCATGGGCGTCGCGGCATTGGCCGTGCTGCCGGTGTGCGGCGCGCTGTGGTGCCGCGGCCCGTGGAGCGCGGCGCTGATCGTGGGCGTCGCACTCGCGGCGCATCAGGCGTTCTCGACCAACCTGTTCGCCTTCGCCGCCGATGCCATCCCCGTCGCCCGGGTGGGCGCGGTGGTCGGGTTCGGCGCGTTCTGCGGCAATCTCGGCGGCGCCGTCACGCTCCGCCTCACCGGCTGGGTGGTGCACGACCAGGGCGGCTTCCTGTGGATGTTCATCGGCGTCGCTGGCTTCTACCCGCTGGCGTGGCTGGCACTCCGCCTGCTGGCGCCGCCGGATGCGGTCAGTCCAGGATCTCGCTGAGCGGGACCGCCCGGCCCTCGCGCGCGCTGGTCTCCGCGGCGATCCCCATCGCCACCGCCATGAGCCCGTCGCGCGCCGGCCCCCCCCCCCGCGCC
>CAXTNV010000071.1:4114-14936 GCA_964245755.1 uncultured Acetobacteraceae bacterium
GGCTGATGGCGGTGGCGATGGGGATCGCCGCGGAGACCAGCGCGCGCGACCCGCTTCGGCGCGCCCAGCGGGACGCGCGGCGAGTACGTCAGGATGCCGCTCGGGATCCCGACCTCGAGCTTGGCGGCATCACCGATCGCGACCAGCTGCTCCTGCTCCTCGGCGCCCTCGGCGAACATGCACAGGTCGAGCATGGCCCGCAGGCCGGACTCGAACTCGACCACGGTGAAGCTGTTGTCGATGATGTCGGGGACGCGGCCGCCGTGGCGCTCGTCGCGGTGGTTGACGTCGGCCGCACCCGAACAGAACACGCGCACCGGCTCGCTGCGCGCGATCAGGCGCATCAGGTCGAAGAAATGGCAGCATTTCTCGACCATGGTGCCGCCGGTGTTGGCATTGAAGCGGTTCCAGTCGCCGACCTTGGGCAGGAACGGAAAGCGGTGCTCGTGCATGGCGATGCGTCGCAACGCACCCACGCGCCCGGCCTCGAGCTGTTCGATGAAGCGGTGCACCGGCGGCATGAAGCGATACTCCATGCCGATCCAGAACACGCCGCGATGGCCGGAGGCGCCACGGGCGATGTCGCGCGCGTGCGCGATCGTGGTCGCCATCGGCTTCTCGCACAGGATGTGCAGGCCTTCGAACGGCCCGGAGCCGAGCAGCTCGGACAGGATGGCGTGGTGGGTGTGGTTGGGCGAGGCGATGATCACCGCCTCCGGCCCGGTCTCGCGCAGCATCGCCGACGCGTCGCCGAAGCAGGCGACGTCGCGCGCAGCCTCGCCGAGCGACTCTGCCATCGTGCGTCGCGCCCAGTCGAGCGAGCTGCCGACCGGGTCGGCCAGACCCACGATATGCGCCTGCGGCAGCAGTGCCAGGTTGCGTATATGCTCCTGCGCCATCAGTCCCGTGCCGATCAAGCCGAACCGCATGCCTGCCTCGTTGCCCCGATGCGGCGATGCTATCCTACATCGCCGCATCGACCGGAAGGGCAGGCATGAGCCAGGGAGACCGCGGACGCACGGCCTGCGAGGTGAGCTGGTTCTCGGCGCTTTGCGACGACGATTACGAATTTCTCGGCGTGCCGGACCCGGCGCTGCGCTCGTCCTTCGCGCATTGCCGCGACATCGTGCTGGCCGCCGAGACCGGCGGTCTGGACGGCGTGCTGCTGCCGTCGGGCTACGCGCTCGGCATCGACACCGTCAGCTTTGCCGCCGGGATGGCGCCGCTGACCCGGCGCATCCGGCTGCTCGCCGCGATCCGCGCCGGCGAGATGTGGCCGCCGCAGCAGGCGCGCCAGCTGGCCTCGCTCGGCGCCATGCTGGAGGGGCGGCTGGCGATCAACGTGATCTCGTCCGACCTCCCCGGCGAGACGCTGCAGGGTGCGGCGCGCTACCGGCGCACCCTGGACTGGATGCGCATCCTGCGCACCCTGCTCGGTGGAGAACGTCTCGATCACGAGGGGGAGTTCTACCGGCTGGCGCTCGATCCGCCCGGCCTGTGCCGTCCCGGCGCGCGGCCGCCGCTGTTGTACTTCGGCGGCCTGTCGGAGGCGGCGCGCGAAACCGCGGCGGCGGGAGCGGACGTCTACCTGATGTGGCCGGACCGCATGGAGGCGGTGCGGGCGACGGTCGCCGACCTGCGTGCCCGCGCGGCGTCGCATCGGCGCCGCCTGCGCTTCGGCTACCGGGTGCACGTGGTGGTGCGCGAGACCGAGGCCGAGGCGCGACGGGCGGCGGCGCGGCTGCTCTCGCGTCTCGACGACGCCGAAGGCGAACGCATCCGCGCCCGCTCGCTCGACAGCCGCTCGGAGGGGGTGCGCCGCCAGGCCGAGCTGCGCCAGGTCGCGGACCCGGACGGCTATGCCGAAGCCAACCTGTGGACAGGCATCGGCCGCGCGCGCTCGGGATGCGGTGCGGCCATTGTCGGCGACCCGGACCAGGTGCTGGCGAAGCTGCGTGCCTACCAAGCCGTCGGCATCGAGGCCTTCATCCTGTCGGGCTACCCGCACGCCGCCGAGTGCGACCTGTTCGCCCGCCACGTGCTGCCGTCCATGGAGCACGAGGCGCTGCCGGATCTTTCAGAGGGATCCGCCTTGGATGCGGATCCCTCCCTTCGGTGAAGTCTGCCGGGGCTGCGGCTCAGCCGCGCCCGGTCAGCGCCCGGATCAGCTTGGTCTCGAGCGTGCGGTACGGCGTCCCGTCCTGCTGGAACACGTCATGGTGCCATACCACCGGCCCCTCCGAGGTGTACGGCTGCACCGTGGTGTTGCCGCCGGCTGGCGGCGAGTCGCCGGTCGGGGTCAGCACGACCTGGTAGGCCTCGGCGTTGAGCCCGGCATAGTCCGACGCCGCCGCGTAGGGATGCTGCCAGGAATCCCAGGTCAGGATGGTCTGCGTGCGGCCGCTGACCAGCCCCCAGTTGATCGCCATCACCCGTTCCTCGAACGCGATCGGCAGTGAGGTGTCGAACACGCTGCCCGCGTCGCGCGCCATGTATTCCGAGCACAGCACCGGCCGGCCGTACTGCTTGAGCTGCTGGATCGCGGTCAGGAAGTCCTCGGGGAAGCCGTAATTGTGGAAGGTGAACACGTCGGACTGCTCGAACTGCACCGTCTGCGTCGGGTTGAAACCGGCCGGCTTGGAGAAGTCCCCGGCCCATAGCGGGCTGCTGAGCGGCTGGCTCGGCGAGGCCGCGCGGGCGGCGGCGAACGCCCGCGGCAGCAGAGCGGTGACCAGCTGCACCTTGTTGACTGGCTCCAGGTAGCCGTAGCTGTTGCCGTTGGTGTTGTCGGGCTCGTTCCAGATGTCCCACAGCAGCACCCGCGGATCGTTGGCGAAGGCGCCCACCACGTCGGTGACGTAGCTCAGCAGCCGCGGATACTGCGCCGGCTGCTGCAGCGCCACCGCGCCCGGCGACTGCACCCACTGCGAATTATGTATGCCGGGCACCGGCGCCGGCTGCACGCCGAGGCGGGGGAACGGGTTCCAGCAGCTGTCGAACAGCACCGGCATGGTGCGTATGCCGTGCGCGTTGCTGATCGCCAGGTAGGTCTCGAAGCGGCTCTTGAAGCCGGCCGGATCCTGCTGCCACAGCAGGTCGTGCAGGAACACGCGCATCACGTTCATGCCGATCCCGGCGGCGAAGCCGAGCTCGCGGTCGATGGTCTTGGTGTCGAAGCTCTCCGCCTGGAACATCTCGAACTGGTTCGATGCCGTCGAGGGCACGAAGTTCGCGCCGACCAGCCACGGCTGCGCCGCGTACCAGCTGTTCGCCCGTTGCGCGGTCCAGCGGGCGGCGGTGCCGGCGGCCTCGGCGCCGGTGGAAGCGCCGAACTGGCTGGCCGCGAGTGCTCCCGCGGCCGCTGCCAGCAGCGTACGTCTCTCGATCTCGGTCATTTTGTCTCCTCACGCGTGGCCCTTGTCGGCCACGTCCGATTTGGCGGCGTCGGTCCGAACTGGCTGGCCCGGTGCCGCATGCGACGGGCGTGCGGCCGGCGCGACGGCACCGGACGCATCCCGCAGGAAGGCTACCGAGGGCGGGGTGCGTCCGCCAATCCGCGCTCCGGCAGATCCGGGAAACGTGATGCCCGCTGCTTGCACAGCTGCTTCCCGCCGCCGACTTCGCGTCACCCGCGCATGGCACGGGCATCGCCCGGTGCGGTGCCCCCGTCCTCGCGCGGGTGGATCGGCTGCAGCCCGGGATGGCTGGAGGACAGCCATGCCGGGACCATCGCCGCCGGCATCGGCCTGGACAGCAGGTATCCCTGCAGCCTGGTGGCGCCGAGGCCGGCCAGCATCGACATCTGCGCTTCCGTCTCCACCCCTTCGGCCGTCACATCGAGCTGCATCGCGCGCGCGATCAGCAGCATCGCCCGGATGATGGCGAACCCCCCCTCGCTCTCCTCCTGGACGAAGGCGCGGTCGATCTTGATGGTGTCGATCGGCAGCGTCTTCAGCCGCGCCAGCGAGGAGAAGCCGGTGCCGAAATCGTCCAGCGCAAGGCTGACGCCGCAAGCATGCAGCGCCTCAAGAGCCGGCATGATCCGGAACGGGTCGGCGACGAACATGCTCTCGGTGATCTCCAGGTGCAGCCGGTGCACCGGAAGGCCCGACGCATCGAGCGCCGCCTGCACGTCCTCCAGCAGATGACCGGACAGGATCTGCGCGATCGAGATGTTCACCGCCACGGCGGGGGGATCCGGTCCGGGCCAGAGCATGGCGGCGCCACACGCCTCGAACAGCACGAAGCGGCCGATGGCGACGATCTGCTCGGATTGCTCGGCGATCGGGATGAAGATCTCGGGGCTGATCCGGCCGAGCTCCGGATGGGTCCAGCGCAGCAGCGCCTCCATCACGTCGCAGCGGCCGGAGGCGGCGTTGATGATCGGCTGGTAGTGCAGCGCCAGCGCGCCGTCCCCCGGCGCCCGGCGCAGGCTCTGCTCGATCAGGCGCCGCTCGCTGATCAGGCGGGCGAGCTCCGTGTTGAACACGGTCAGGCGGCCGCCGCCCTCCTTCTTGCCCGAGTACATCGCCACGTCGGCGGCGCTGATCAGCTCGTCCTGCGACGTGCCGTGCCGCGGGCACAGCGAGACCCCGATGGTGACGCCGATCCGCACCGTGCGCCGACCCCCCTGCGGCGGATCGGTCTCGATCGGCGCCGTCAGCGACTTGCGGATCCTCTCCGCGAGGGCCAGCACCTCGGCCTCGCGCGGGGAGCGCGTCGTCACGATGACGAACTCGTCGCCGCCCCATCGCGCGACATAGGCCCCGACGCAGCACTCCATCAGCCTTGCCGCCACGACGCGCAGCACGTGATCCCCCACGTCGTGGCCCTGCAGGTCGTTGATCTGCTTGAAGCCGTCCAGGTCGAGGAACAGCACGGCGAGCCCGGGCTCGGCCTGTGCGGCGCGCTTCAGCAGCTCCCCCAGCCGCTCCGACAGCGTCGCCCGGTTGAGCAGGCCGGTCAGCGAGTCGGTCGAGGCCAGACGGGCGAGCGCCCGCGCGTAGCTCTTGCGCTCCATGATCTCGTGCCGCAGGTCGGTGGTGCGCGCCTCGATGCGCGACTCCAGCGACTGGTTGGCCTCGTGCAGGGCGGCCTGGGCAGTCTGCAGCGATGCGTTGGCGGCCGCGGTTCGGCCCTGCTGCAAGATCGCGTCGGCCATCAGCAGCTGGTGGCGGCGCGACAGGCGGATCAGGTCGATGACGCGGCGATGCAGCACCATGCAGGTCCCGGTCATCACCGCCGCGTCGAACAGGCCGAGCATGCCGAGCGAGAGGTTCACCCGACCGGGCCGCAGCAGGAACATCAGCGAGAACGGCAGGATCAGCGACAGGCAGTAGCCGATCGACAAGCCGGCCACCGCGCCGAGCATGATCGGGCTGCCCCCCGCCATGGCGGCCAGCACCACCGCGGCGGCGGCGCGGCCGGTTGCGCTCATCGAGTGGAAGAACAGCGGCGGAAAGAAGATCCACACCAATGCCGCGGCGGCGACCCCGGCGGCGTAGCGCCGGATCTCGGCCGTACCGCCTCCCGCTTCCGCCGATCGCCTCGGATACCACAGCAGCAGGTCGAGGGTGCGGATGCCGAGCACCACGCCCATCGCGCACAGCCAGCCGATCAGCTGGTCGAAGTTCCCGGGTGTCTCGATCATGATCGCCAGGAACAGGCTCGCCACCGCGGACATCGCGAGGCCGCCCCCGGCATAGTCGTAGAGCGCACTCGCCTGGTCGCGCACGACCAGGCTGGCGAGCCGCCGAGGCTCCGGCACGCCGGGCAGGCCGAGATCGCCCGCTTCGACCGCTACAATCTCGCCTTCGTGCAACGTTGCCTCTTCATCGCGCATGGTGCGGAATGAAGAATAACCGTTTCGCGAGACGAGGGCAGCCACTAGAGCATCATATCCTCCGTGCGGCGCCGCGACGGCTCAGCCGGCGGCGGCCTCCGAGGTTGCCGAGCCGCGCCACAGGTCGATGCCGCTTTCGACCGCGGAGCGATCGATCTCGGCGAGTTCGGCCTCGCTGAAGTCGAGCTGGTGCAGCGCGTCGAGGCTGTCGTCGAGCTGCGCCACCGAGCGTGCCCCGATCAGCGCCGAGGTCACGCGACGGTCGCGCAGCACCCAGGCGATCGCCATCTGCGCCAGGCTCTGCCCGCGGCGCTGGGCGATCTCGTTGAGGGTGCGGACACGGCCGAGCAGGTCGTCGGTGAGCAGGTCGCGCGAGAACGAGCTGCCCTTGGCGGCCCGCGACCCTTCGGGAATGCCGCCCAGGTACTTGGTGGTCAGCAACCCCTGGCCGAGCGGCGAGAAGGCGATGCAGCCGGCACCGGCCTGGTCCAGCGTGTCCAGCAGGCTGTCCTCGATCCAGCGATTGACCAGCGAGTAGGAGGGCTGGTGGATCAGCAGCGGCGTGCCCAGCTCGCGCAGGATGGCGGCCGCCTTGCGCGTCATCTCCGGCGAGTACGAGGAGATCCCGACATACAGCGCCTTGCCCTGACGCACGACGTGGTCGAGCGCGCTCATGGTCTCCTGCAGCGGCGTCGAGGTGTCGATGCGATGCGAGTAGAAGATGTCGACGTAGTCAAGGCCCATGCGGCGCAGGCTGTCGTCGAGGCTGCTGACCAGATACTTGCGAGAGCCGCCGATGCCGTACGGCCCCGGCCACATGTCCCAGCCGGCCTTGCTGGAGATCACCAGCTCGTTGCGATGCGGCCGCAGGTCCTGGGCCAGCATCTTGCCGAAGTTCTCTTCCGCCGAGCCGTAGGGCGGCCCGTAGTTGTTGGCGAGATCGAAATGCGTGACGCCGCGGTCGAAGGCGCGGCGCACCACGGCGCGGCCGGTCTCGTAGACGTCGGCGCCGCCGAAATTATGCCACAGGCCGAGCGAGATCGGCGGCAGGTCGAGCCCGCTGCGGCCGCAGCGGCGGTAGGAATGCCGGGTGTAGCGGTCGGCGTCGGGGACATAGGTCATGTCTGCCTCCTGAGTGGATCCAGCAGTGAAAGCAAGGATGCGGAGTCCGGACGCGGCGCGGCTTGCACCGCCCGCCAGGGCATCGCGTCGAGGGTGGACGCGACCTGGGGACTGATCGCCAGCGCGCGCACGGCGCGCAGCGACTGACGTAGTGGAACGGGACAGAGCCGGTCGAAGTTCCTTGCAGTCTCGGCGGAGAAGAACAGGCACGCCGCGACGTGGCCTGCGTCCAGGGCGGCGAGCCCGGCCGCGGACAGGCCGTCGGGGCAGTCGGCCGCGTAGACGACGCGACGGTGCACGACGTTTCCGGCCAGCCGCAGGCGCCGGCACAGCGCCTGCCCCTGGCCGCTCGCGGTCGGCAGCAGCAGCGCAGCACCCGTCGGCAGGCGCGTCCGTATCAGGCGCTCCAGGTCCGCCGCATCGCCGCCGGCGCTGACGCTGGCGGCGAAGCCGGCGCCCAGCGCGCGCGCCGCGGTACCGTCCCCGACCGCGAGCAGCGGCAGCTGCCGGAGTGCCGGGTCCGAGCGTGCGGCATCGCGCAGCGACGGCAGCGCCTGCGCGCTGGTCAGCAGGATCGCCTGCAGCAGGCGCGCTGCCGGCAGGCGGTGCCGCAGCATCCGTATGCGCAGCAGCGGACAGGCGATCGGTTCCAGCCCGAGGGCGGCGACCGCGCGGGCGGTCTCGCCGAGGCCGGGCTCCGGCCGGGTCACCAGGATCCCGCGCGCCACGGGTGCGCGCACCGCCGGTTCAGCCGAACAGGTCGGACGGGCTGTCGGCGCGCAGGCTGCGCCCGAGCTCCCGGCCGAGACGCTCGGCGTCGTCGGTGGCGCCGCTGATCGCGCGCTTGAGCAGGAACGATCCGTCCTCGCGCGCCACCAGCCCGGTGAGCTGCAGCCGCGGCGCGGCACCGGCGCGGCGGTCGGCGTCGGTGAGCGGCAGCAGCCTCGCATGGCCGCCGATCGGGGTGCGGCAGGAGCCGTCGAGCTCGGCGAGCAGCGCCCGCTCGGCGGTGGCGACGGCGCGCGCCCGGTAGTCCTCGATCGCGGCCAGCAGCTCGCGCAGCGCCACGTCGGCGGCGCGCACCGTGACGCCCACGATCCCCTGTCCCGCGGAGGGGACCATCACCTCCGGATCGAGCACGATGTCGGCGCGGTCCTCCATGCCGAGCCGCCGCAGGCCGGCAAGCGCCAGCAGGGTGGCGTCGCAGCGGCGCGAGGCGATCTTGTCGAGCCGGGTCTGCACGTTGCCGCGCAGCATGGTGATGCGCAGGTCCGGCCGCGCGTGCAGCAGCTGCGCCTGGCGGCGCACCGAGGCGGTGCCGACCAGGGCGTCGCGGGCGAGGCAGGCATAGGGATCGCCGGCCTCGGCGGCCGCGCAACCCTGGCCGAGGATGAGCACGTCGCGCGCATCCTCGCGCGCCAGGGTGCAGGCGAGCACCAGCCCGGGCGGCAGGGTCGTCTCCAGGTCCTTCAGGCTGTGCACGGCGAAATCGATGCGACGATCCGCCAGCGCCTCGTGGATCTCCTTGGCGAACAGGCCCTTGCCGCCGATCTCGGCGAGCCTCCGGTCCTGCACGCGGTCGCCGGAGGTGTTGATCGCGTGCTCCTGGAACGCCCCCATGTCGCGCAGCAGCGGGCAGAACCGGGTCAGCATGGTCAGGAAGGCTCGCGTCTGCACCAGCGCCAGCGGCGAGCCGCGTGTGCCGACCCGCAGCGGCAGCGCCTGGCGCGGGGCGGCAACGCGCGAGGCACCGGCCAGGCCACGCGCGGCGGCCTCGGCGGCGACTTTCTGGAGCGCGGAAGAAGGCTGTGCGGGACCCATGCGCGTGTCCTATTACCGGTGCCTCGCGAAGGAAAGACACGATGCCGACGGAGCTCTGGCCGCATCCCCCGACGCCGGCCCCGACGGCGGCGCTGAGGCTGCAACCCCGGCCGAGACCCGTGCTCGCGATCGAGTCCTCGTGCGACGAGACCGCCTGCGCGGTGCTGGACGCGGACGGCGCGGTGCTGGCGGAGGCGCTGCTGAGCCAGACCGAGCACCACGCCTTCGGCGGCGTGGTGCCGGAGATCGCGGCACGGGCGCACCTCGCGCACCTGCCGGACCTCGCCGCGCGGGTGCTGCGGCAGGCCGGGCTGCGCCCGGCCGGTCTCGGCGCGGTGGCGGCAAGCTGCGGACCCGGCCTGGTCGGCGGGCTGATCGTGGGCAGCGGCTTCGGCAAAGGGCTGGCGCTGTCGCTCGGGGTGCCGTTCGTCGCGGTCAACCATATCGAGGCGCACGCGCTGACCGCCCGGCTGCCCGGGCTGGCGGCGCATGCCGCCTTCCCCTACCTGCTGCTGCTGCTCTCGGGCGGTCACTGCCAGTGCGTCGCGGTGGAGGGGCTCGGCCGCTATCGCAGGCTCGGCGGCACCATCGACGACGCCGTCGGCGAGGCCTTCGACAAGGTCGCCAAGATGCTCGGCCTGGGCTGGCCGGGCGGCCCGGCGCTGGAACGGCTGGCGCTGCAGGGCGATCCGTCGGCCGTGCCGCTGCCGCGGCCGCTGCTCGGACGGCCGGGCTGCGACTTCTCCTTCAGCGGGTTGAAGACAGCGGTGGCGCAGCGCCTGGCGCACCTGTCGGCCGATATCGCGCTGAGCCGCCAGGAAGCGGCCGACCTGGCCGCGAGCTTCCAGGAGGCGGTCGCCGACGTGCTGGCCGACCGCGCGGCGCATGCCGCCGCGATGATGCCGGGGGCGGAACTGCTGGTGGTCGCCGGCGGGGTTGCGGCCAACGCGGTGCTGCGCCGGCGCCTGACCTCGGTCGCCGAGGCGCGCGGCTGGCGCTTCGCGGCGCCGCCGCCCCGGCTATGCACCGACAACGCGGTGATGGTCGCCTGGGCCGCGATCGAGCGGCTGCGCGCGGGCGCCGATGCCGGGCCGGGCGCAGGTCTGCAGGCGGCGGTGCGGCCGCGCTGGCCGCTGGACGAGATGCAGCCGTGAGCGGCCGGCCTCGATCATCGGGCAGCGGCGCGTGAACTACCGACACGCCTACCATGCCGGCAACGCCGCCGACTGCATGAAGCACGCGCTGCTGGTCTGGCTGCTGCATGCGCTCGCCCGCAAGCCGGCCGCGATGTTCGTGCTCGACACCCATGCCGGCGCCGGCCGCACCGATCTCGGCGCCGAACCGGCGCTGCGCACCCTCGAGGCTGCGCATGGCATCGGCCGGCTGCTCGAAGGCGATCCGCCGCCGCCGCTCGCGGACTATCTCGGGCTGGTGCGCCGCTGCGGCAGCTTCTACCCGGGCTCGCCGCTGCTGCTCCGGATGATGCTCCGCGCGCAGGACCGGCTGGCCTGTTGCGAGCTGCAGCCGCAGGAGCACGCGACGCTGCGCCGGCTGTTCCTGGGCGACGCGCAGGTCGCGGTACACGCGCGCGACGGCTGGCGGGCGCCGGCGGCGCTGCTGCCGCCGCGCGGGCCGCGTCGTGGACTGGTGCTGATCGACCCGCCTTTCGAGCAGCCGCACGAGTTCGAGCGGCTGGCCGATGCGGTGCGGCTCGCGCGCCGTCGCTTCGCCGGCGGCATCGTCGCCGCGTGGTACCCGATCAAGCACCGCGCCCCGGTGCGCGCGTTCCACGACCGGCTGCGCGCCTCGGGAGAACCCGACCTGGTCTGTGCCGAGCTGCTGCTGCGGCCGCCGCTGGATCCCGCACGGCTGAACGGCAGCGGCCTGCTGGTGGCGCGACCGCCCTGGGGGTTCGAGGCGGCCGCGACCGCCATCCTGGACGCGATCGAGGCCCGGCTCGCCCGTCCGGCCGCCAGCGCGCCGCGCGCCGCGCTGCTCCGTCTCGCGCCGGCACCGCAGGCCGCCGGAGTGCCCCCC
>CAXTNV010000071.1:14946-17759 GCA_964245755.1 uncultured Acetobacteraceae bacterium
GGCCACGATCGCGGTGATCGGTGCCGGCGCCTGGGGCGCGGCGCTGGCGGTGCAGGCCGCGCGGGCCGGCCAGCGGGTGCTGCTGTGGGCACGCCGCCCGGACGCGCTTCTGCCGGACCGCAGCCTGCGGCGGCTGCCGGGCGTGGCGTTGCCGCGGGCGGTGAGCGTGATCCACGAGCTGCCGCGGCAGGCGGACGCGGTGCTGCTCGCGGTGCCGATGCAGCATCTGCGCGAGGTCGCCTCGGGGCTCGCGCTGCGCGCGCCGCTGCTCGCCTGCTGCAAGGGGCTGGAGCGGCACAGCGGGCACCTGCCGCTGGAGCTGCTGGCGGCGCTGCATCCGCAAGCGCCGCTGGCGGTGCTGTCCGGGCCGAACTTCGCGGCCGAGGTCGCGGGCGAGCTGCCCTGCGCGGCGGTGCTCGCCGCCGAGGACGCATCGCTCGCGACCGCGCTGAGCCGGCTGCTCGCGACCGAGAGGTTCCGGCTCTATGTCAGCGACGATCCGCTCGGCGTGCAGCTCGGCGGGGCGGCGAAGAACGTGATCGCCATCGCCGCAGGTGCGGCGATCGGGGCGGGGCTGGGCGAGAACGCGCGCGCGGCGCTGATCACGCGCGGCGTCGCCGAGCTCGGCCGGCTGATCGTGGGCCTCGGCGGCAGGCCGGAAACCGCGGCCGGGCTGTCCGGGCTCGGAGACCTGGTGCTGACCTGCACCGGCACCGCCTCGCGCAACGGCAGCCTGGGCGCCGCACTCGGCCGCGGCGAGCGCCTGCGAGCGATCCTGTCCGCGCCGCCGTTCGCCGATGGCGGGGTCGCGGAAGGCCTCGAGACCGCCCCGGCACTCGCCGCCCGCGCCGCCGCGGCAGAGGTGTCGGTGCCGGTGATCGAGGCGGTGTCGCTGCTGCTCGACGGCCGCATAGACCTGCGACAGGCATGCGAGCTGCTGCTCGCGCGCCCCCCCGGAAAGGAATAGCACGATGCGGCTGGCCGCCCTCTGGATCGCGATGCTGCTGGCGGCGGGCGCGGCGCGCGCGTCGGATCCGGCGGCGATCCTGTCGTGGGGGGCCCCCCCCCCCCCCCGGCGGGCGGTGGGGGGGGGGGGGGGGCCCCCCCACGCCTGGGGCGCGATCGAGCCCGACGCGCTGATGCTGCTCGACCTCGCGGGCGGCGCGCGGGTGACGATCCAACTGGCGCCAGGATTCGCGCCGGAGCATGTCGGCAACATCCGGCGGCTGGTCGCGGCGCGGTGGTTCGACCGCACCAGCATCAACCGGGTGCAGGACGACTACGTGGCGCAGTGGGGGGACGCCAGCGGTCGCAAGCCGCTGCCCCCGGGCATGGCCGCCCGGCCCGCCGCCGAATACGAGCGTGCCGCCGCCGGGCTGCACATCACCCCGCTCGCGTCGCGCGACGCCTACGCCGCCTCGACCGGCTTCGCCGATGGCTGGCCGGTCGCAGGCGATCCCGCCACCGGCACCGCCTGGCTCGCCCACTGCTACGGCATGGTGGGCGCCGGCCGCGACCTGCCGCCCGACACCGGCAGCGGCGCCGAGCTGTACGCCGTGATCGGCCAGGCGCCGCGCCAGCTCGACCGCAACATCGCTCTGGTCGGACGGGTGATCGACGGCATCGAGGCGCTGGACACGCTGCCGCGCGGCAGCGGGGCGCTCGGCTTCTACGCGCGGCCGGAGCAGCGCACGACGATCCTGCGCGCGCGTCTGGCCTCGGAGCTGCCGGTGCCGGCGCGGCCGGCCTGGCAGGTGATGCGCACGAACTCCCCGAGCTTCGCCGCCTACGCGCACGCCCGCGCCGACCGGCGCGACGTGTTCTACGTCAGGCCCGGCGGCGGCGCCGAGCTGTGCAACGTGCCGGTGCCGTCGCGCAGGGCGCCGGCGCGTTGACGCGCGACCCGTGCAGCGAGCCAGGAGATCCGATGCGCCGTGCCGCGAAACCCACCGCCCTGCTGCTCGCCGGCCTCTGGCTGTCCGGCTGCGCGCTGATTGCCCCCGGCTGCGTCAGCGCCGGGCAGTGGGTCGCTCCGGACACGCTGCGCCCGCTCGGCGATCCGCGGCCAGGGCCGGCCGCCGCGGTCACCCTGCTCGGCGAGCGGCATGACAGCGCTCCCGACCATCGCTGGCAGCTCGCCAGCATCGAGCACCTGTACGCCCGTGATCCGGAACTGGTGCTCGGCTTCGAGATGTTCCCGCGCTCGAGCCAGCCGGTGCTCGACCGCTGGGTAGCGGGCCGGCTGTCGGAGCCCGACTTCCTGCTGCAGTCCGACTGGAAGCATGTCTGGGGGTTCGACGCCGCGCTATACCTCCCGGTGTTCCGCTTCGCGCGCGACCACCGCGTCCCGATGCTGGCGCTGAACGTGTCCGGCCGCTTGATCCACCTGGTTGCGCGTGATGGCTGGGCCGGCGTCACGACCGCCGACCGCGAAGGGGTCGGCACGCCAGCGCCGGCCGGCGCGTCGTATCGCAGCCGGCTCGCGGACGCGATGTCCGGCCATGGCGGGCCGCCGATGACGCCGCAGCGGCTGCAGCACTTCATCGACGCCCAGCTGACCTGGGACCGGGCGATGGCGGAGGCGATCGCGGCGGAGCGCGCCCGAGCGCCGCGGCGCCCGGTGGTGGCGCTGATGGGAGCGGGCCACCTGGAGAACCGCGACGGGGTGCCGCACCAGCTCGCCGCTCTGGGGGTCTCGGACGTGCTCGTGCTGGTGCCGGCGCATGCGGTCTGCGCCCCGCTCGGCCGCGGCTACGCCGACGCCGTCTACGTCGACTGACGCCGCCGCCGATCGCAGACGGGCGGGATCAGGC
>CAXTNV010000072.1:0-14087 GCA_964245755.1 uncultured Acetobacteraceae bacterium
GCCCAGCAGCACCATCCAGGTCGAAGCCGCCGCGAGACGGCTCAGGCCCGGCCGACGCGCCGGCAGCATCGGACGCGCCGGCGCGGGGCGAGCGCGGTCCGCGGTGCGCTGGAACACACCGACGCCCGGGGCGCGACCGGGAAGCTGAACCGAAGCCACAAGCGGGATCGCGTCCGCGCGGCCGGGCGCCGGCAGCAGCATGAGCAGGAGCACGAGAGCCAGACGCATACCCTGCCGCCGAAGATGAGCCGTTGCTGATTAGGTAAGCGCCGCCGGACGCGACAAGCACGAGGTGCCGGTCGTCGGCAGGATCGCGAGCCGCGGGCCACGGGCGCCGGGTCCGCGGCCCAGGCCTACCGGCGCGCCAGCATGTTACCGAGCCGGCCGAACAGGCGATGCATCGCGCGGCGCCAGGGCACGGTATCCGGCAGCCGCACCCCGCGCGTAGCGGGAGGGCGGCGCACGTAGCGGACCCGGATGCGCGTGTCGATCAGCGGGAGACGCAGGGTGGTCTCGATGGTCCGGTAGTTCAGCGGCGGGTCGCTCCACCCGATCCCGCTCGTCGCTGCAGGTCCGGCGGCAGGTCCGGCGGCAGGCCCGGCGGCGATGCGCAGGAAGCCCGGATCGAGCAGGAGCGGGCGTGATGCGCGGCGGACGCGCGCGCGTCCCGAGGCGGGCGGCGGCGCCATGGGGCTCGCGGATGCGGCGGCGATCTGCAGTCCGCCGACGGAGACGGCCTGGCCGAGACGCCCCGCGACCAGCCGGTGCAGGACCGCGTCCTGCCTGACCAGCCGGCCGATCGCGCGCCGCGCCTCGCGGTCGAGATCGCTCCAGCGGAAGAACGGCGTGGAAACGTTGGCCCATGGCCTCGGCGGCACGTTCCAGCGCTGCTCGCGCCACCGGTCGAGGTGCCTGCTGTCGATCACCTCGACATCCGCGGCCGCGAGCAGATCGAGCGCGCTCGCGGCGGTGCCGTCGCCGAGGAAGTGGCAGAGCAGGTCCTTCGGGAGCAGCGTGCGGTGCCGAACCATGCGCATCAGCAGCGCCCGGCGCCGCGCCGGCGAGGGCGGCCCGGTCCCTGCAGAGGCGACGCCGAGCAGGTCCGCCCAGTGGCGGGTATCCGGCCGCACCAGCTCCGGGTCTGCCGCCAGGATGGTCAGGATGTAGTTGATGTACGACAGGACGATCTCCTGCGGCGGCCTGACGCTGGTCCAGACGCTGTCGCCGAACCGCGCCAGCCGGCCGTCGACCAGGGAGCGCAGCGTGTAGTGTCCGGTGACGTGGATCGCCTCATGCTGCGGGATCATGCGGCAGATCCCGGCCAGCGCGTCGAGGAACCCGCGGCCGCCGCACCAGTCGGCGCCGACCGAGTTGTAGGGCAGCGCGCAGGCGTGCAGGTTGAGGGTCTCCCCGAGCGACGTGCCGCCGCAGCGCGGGATGTGCACGAAGAAGCGGCGCGGCTTCTCCGGATAGGCGCACAGCAGGTTGCTCACCAGCCGGTCCTGGAACTCGCTGCAGAGCAGCAGCGCCTCGAAGTAGGCGGCGGGCTCGAAGCGCGCCGCGGCCAGCTTCTCGTAGTGCAGGTCCTGCGGCAGGCGGCCCAGCACCGCGTAGCACACCTGCTGCGGCGTCACCCCGAGCCAGTCGATGCGCGCCAGCAGGCGATCGAGAGGCATTCCCTGTTCCAGCCCCGACAGCAGGTCGAAGGTGTCCCGAAGCTCACGAGGCGGTCGCAGGATCGCAGTCCTCTGCATCATGGGAGGGGCGCTCGCCGTCGCGATGCATCGAGATGCCCGACCGCGCGGAGCAGGCGGACCGCTACCGCCCTGCATTATCATCGCGGTCCTGGCGCGGCAAATCCGCGGCGGAACCCCTGCCCAGCCCTGCCCGACCAGGCGTCCGAAGCCGCGCGACGCAGGGCCAGACGCTCTGCGCCACGACGCCCGGCCGGTAGCCGAAGCACGCCATCCAGTCGGCGAGCGCGGCCTCGATGCCCTGCACCTGCGCCGGATACAGCAGTCCGGGCCAGCGTCCGGTCGCGCCGGTCCGTCCGGCGTGATGCCGATGCCAGTGACTGGCGAGGTCGTAGATATCGCCATCCCGGTCGACAATGGTGCCGGGCTGCTGTTCCAGACGCGCGATGAACGCCTCGACCGCCGGTCGCCGGGTGGCCTCGAAGATCTCGTCGCGCCGCTCCCGCGAGACGCTGCCGCCCATGTGCCGGGCCAGCCCGTCGATGGTGCGCGGGTCGTCGATGAAGCCGAACTCGTAATGCAGCGTCACCGCCCGCGGATTGCGGCCGAGCTCGAAGCAGGCTTCCGCCGCGTAGCAGACGTTCAGCAGCGCACGGTAGAACGAGAACTTCTGGTACTGCATCAGCGACACCACGGCGTCGCGGGGATCTCGCAGGGTGACGACGATGGCGTCGGCGCGCGAGGCGATGGCGCCGACCCCGCGACGGGTCTGGTGCGCCTTGACGACGTGCAGGATGCCCGGAGCGTCGAGGCCGGCGGCGTCGGACGCACTGAACACGAAGCGCCCGTCGACGCGCCCGTGCGGGGCCATCTGCGCCGCCACGGCCAATGCCACATTGTAGAGCCAGGTGGAGCCGCTGGCGAACATTCCCTGGCACCAGATCAGGCTCACCGGAGCCGCCCGACGCACCGACGAAGCCGGATCACGGGCCTGGCACCGAGCTCAGCGAGGGGTGGCGTCCCGTAGGGGATTCGAACCCCTGTTACCGCCGTGAGAGGGCGGTGTCCTAGGCCTCTAGACGAACAGGACATGGCCGGAGCTGCTCTTAAAGCACGCTCGCGGGGGGTGCAAGCCGGCCGCACCCACCGGCTCAGCGGGTGCCCGCGCGGTCCAGCGTGAGCATACCCGCCAGACGTCCGGCGGCGACGTCCCACAGCAGCACCCGGTCCGCCCTCCCGCCGCCGGACAGGAGCACCGCCAGCACCGTGTCGGATTGGCGGGTGACGGATGCGATGCGCGTGCCGGGCGGCTGATCCAGCGTCAGCTGCCGCATCGTCCCGTCCGCGGGAAGCGGCATCGCCGCCGCGGAGGCCTGCGGATGCATTGCGCGACGCACCAGCGTGCCGACCAGCACCGCGGTGCCGAGCAGGATCATCACGCCCATCACGATCACCGCCGCCAGCAACGCCTTCACGCCGCGCGTCTGCATCCCGAGCTTTGCCTCCCCTGTGCTGCTGTCGCCCGACCCGGCCTTCTCGCCCGCACGCTTCTCCGCTAAGCCGACGCCATGGCCGACCCCCCGACCGGGCCCGCGGTCCCGTTGCAGCTCGTCGCCACCCCGGAGCGGGCCGGGCAGCGCACCGACCGGTTCCTCGCCGACAGCATCGGCACGGTGTCGCGCTCGCGCGTCAAGGCCCTGATCGACGCCGGACATGTGCTGCGCGACGGCGCGGTGCTGCGCGATGCCGCCGATCCGGTTCGCGCCGGCATGCTGTTCAGGGTCACCGCACCCGAGCCGGTGTCCGCTCGTCCGAGGGCGCAGGCGATCGCACTTGCCATCCTGCACGAGGATGACGACCTGATCGTGCTCGACAAGCCGCCCGGCCTGGTGGTGCATCCGGCACCGGGCAACGAGGACGGAACGCTGGTCAACGCGCTGCTGGCACATTGCGGCGATGCCCTGCCCGGCATCGGCGGAGAGCGCCGCCCCGGGATCGTGCACCGGCTCGACAAGGACACCTCCGGCCTCATGGTGGTGGCCAAGACCGAAGCGGCGCTGGCCGCGCTGTCGGCGGACTTCGCCGCCCGGCGGATCGAGCGCGCCTACCTCGCACTGTGCTGGGGCGTGCTGTCGCCCGCCGCCGGAGATCTCGAAGGCGCCATCGGCCGCGACCCGCGCGACCGCAAGCGTATGACGGTGGTGGCGCGCGGCGGCAAGGCGGCATTGACCCGCTACCGCACGCTGCAGGTCGCGCACGGCGCCGCGAGCCTCATCGAGTGCCGGCTGGCCACCGGGCGCACCCACCAGATCCGGGTGCATCTGTCGCAGCGTGGCCATGCCTTGATCGGCGATCCGGTGTACCTGCGTCGGGTTCCGGCGGCCGCGGCCCGGCTGCTTCCCGAGGCCGCACGCCAGGCGGCGCTGGACTTCTCCCGCCAGGCGCTGCACGCGGCGAGCCTCGGCTTCGTGCATCCGCGCGACGGCCGGCCGCTCCGCTTCGAGACCCGCCCACCGGCGGATTTCAATACGTTACTGTCATGTATGACGAAGAGTTCAGGTCCCTGACCGCAGCATGATCTTGACCGGACCGCTCCGGTCCGGTATCAACGCGGCAGTTCCGACGGGGGCGCCCGCCGGTCTGGACGTCCTGGGAGTTCTCGCCTCAGCCGGGAGAAGTCTCAGGGACGTGATGTCCTCACCCGCGCCCAACCTGACCGGATGTGCAACCTGATCTCGACCGCGCCGTAAGGGCCTCGAGGGTTCGCTGAAGTTCAGACGAAAGGAGCCTTACCGTGGCCTCTGCCGTCCTTAATGTTGGTCCTGAGGGTAATCTCTCCCGCTACCTGCAGGAAATCCGCAAGTTTCCGATGCTCGCCCCTGAAGAGGAGCTGAGCCTCTCCAAGCGCTGGCGCGATCACGAGGATAGTGCCGCCGCGCACAAACTCGTCACCTCGCACCTGCGCCTCGTGGCGAAGATCGCCATGGGTTACCGAGGCTACGGCCTGCCGATCAGCGAGCTGATCAGCGAAGGCAACGTCGGCATGATGCAGGCGGTCAAGCGCTTCGACCCGGACCGGGGCTTCCGTCTGGCGACCTACGCCATGTGGTGGATCCGCGCGGCGATCCAGGAATACATCCTGCACAGCTGGTCGCTGGTGAAGATGGGCACCACGGCGGCGCAGAAGAAGCTGTTCTTCAACCTGCGCCGGCTGAAGGGCCAGATGCAGGCCATAGAGGACGGTGATCTCCGGCCGGAGCAGGTCGGGCAGATCGCCCGTTCGCTGTCGGTGTCGGAGCAGGACGTGGTCAACATGAACCGCCGACTGGCTGCACCCGACCACAGCCTGAACGCGCCGGTCCGCGCCGACAGCGAGGGCGAGTGGCAGGACTGGCTGGTCGATGACAGCGACAGCCAGGAGACGATGCTGGCCGAGCACGAGGAGTTCTCCGGCCGCAAGGCGTTGCTCGGCGAGGCCTTGCACACCCTGAACCAGCGCGAGCGGCACATCCTGGTCGAGCGTCGCTTGAAGGAGGAGCCGGCGACGCTGGAAGACCTCTCGCAGGTCTACAACATCTCACGCGAGCGGGTGCGGCAGATCGAGGTGCGCGCGTTCGAGAAGGTGCAGAAGGCAATGAAGTCGCAGATCACGACGCGACGTCTCGGGGAGCAGGCCGCCGCCTGAGGCCCTCGGTCGGGGCTGGGCTGGCCGGCCGATCCCGGATCGGTGGTCGACCGCCGGCCTGCCCCGTCTTGCGGTTGCGGGTCAGCCCGGGCCCAACTCCCACTCCGCCCGCACTTGCAGCAGCTCAGCCTCGAGCGCCTTGCCGCGGCTGGCCAGGCTGAGCTTGGTGAGCAGGCCAGCGCACAGGCCGCACATCTCGTCGAGCACCCAGCCGCATCCGGCGGCAGCCCATGCCAGCAGCATCGTCGTCGGATAGGTGAGCAGGGTAATCGCCGCATCGAGATCGTGGCTCGTCGACAGGAACGCCCGCAGTGAGTCCAGCGAACCGGCGGCGCAGAACAGCCCGACGGTGCGGGTCAGCGTGCGTCGCGGCGTGGTGTCGGCGACCAGCACCAGAAGCACCGGCGCCGCGAGCGCCGTCAGCAGCAGCGCCGCCCCGGGCGAGACCATCAGCAGCATGCCGCCGAGCATGCCGTGCCACCACTTCCAGCCGGTTCTCGGCGCCCGCAGCGCAGCAGCCTTTGCGATGCGTGCCATCAGAGCAGAAGCTCGTAGAGCAGCACCGCCATGATGCAGAACAGGCCCATAGCCGATACGGTGTCGCGCGCCGCCTGTCTGCTTGCCGCCAGCCGCCGCTCGGCGCCCTGCCCCTGCTCGGCGAGCGCCGACACGATCCCGGCCGCTTGCTCCACCGCCTGCTCCCGGTCCGCCTCGTCCTGAGACCGCGCGCCGGCGTCGGTCAAGAGCCTGGCCAGGCCGGCGAGGTCGCCGGAAGCAGCCAGCCCGCGCAGCGCCTCGAGGCGCTGCTGCCTGCGGCTCAGCCCGGGCCAGTCGGCGAGCTTGGGTTGCAGACGCGGCAGCAGGTGCCCGGCGATGCGTGCGAGCGGAGCGTGCTTCAGCTGCGTCTGCCAGCGCGCCAGCATCGACAGCTCGCGCAGCGCCGGGTCCGCCTCGTCTGCCGCGCCTGGCTGTTGCGCATTCGCCGAGTTCTCCTCGAACCGTGCATCGAGGAACGCCAGCATGTGCGCGTCGAGCAGGGACTTCGCCGCAGGCGCGGGCGCCAGGCGCTCCAGCGCCTCGATCATCGCCGCAGGATGCAGCGCCGCCTCCGCCGCGAGCAGCGGCGAGGCGCATGCCAGGTAGGGATTGAGCGCGTAGGCCACGCGCAGCAGCACGGCCTGCTCGTCATCGTGTTCCGCACGCCGCAGCAGCCGTGCCGGCAGGTGCGGCCCGTCGGCGTCCTTCCGACCGGCCCTCTGCCAGCGCCACCGGCTCAGGGCGCCGCGGACCAGCAGGGCGTCGACCAGCGCGGCGGCAGCCCGCGGATCCACGGTCGGCTGCTGCAGCACGCCGCCGGCCAGCAGCGGACCCAGCCCATCCGGCCAGAGCCAAGTGCCGCGCCAGAACATCGGCGCCAGCGGGTCGAGCAGCGCGATCAGGCGCATCAGGCAGAGATCGTCGGCGTAGGCGCCGGTGCCGCCCGTCGCTCGAACGCCCGCCTGCGGACCCGCCGGCGTAATGTCTCGGCGCAGCTCCTCGATCTCCACCGCCGCCGCCGGATCCTCGAGCGCCCGCCGCAGCCAGTGCTCCATTGCCGCCTGCCGCAGCAGCAGCATCGCCTCCGCCGGGCGCTCGGAGCAGAGCAGGGCGAGGGTTCGCCGGTTCCAGGCCGTCCGGTCGCCGAGCGCGATCGGACGGGTGGCGCGCAGCACGGTGCGCTGACCGCCGCGCCTCGCGTGGATGCCGTCCAGGTTGGCGAGTGCCGCCGGGGTGGGCCGCGCGAGCGGATCGTCCGACAGCATCGCGCGCAGGATCTCCTCGAAGCCGCGCTGCAGCCGCATCTGTCCGGCGAGCGCCGCGTGACTGCCGTATTCGAGCTTGAGCTGGAGGATCTCGCGCGCCTCCATGCCGGCGAGCGGCATCTCGCCGCCGAGAAGCGCCAGCAGCATCACGCCGAGCGCGTAGACGTCGTCGGCGATGCTGCCGTCGCCGCGCGCAGCGGGTGCGCACAGCGCGCTGTACGGCGGCTCGAACAGAGCGGGCTGATGCATCGCCGGGGGCCCGCCCCAGGCCGGTCCGAGCACCACCCCCTTGCCGCCGGGTGCCACGAACAGATTGTCCGGCCGGATCCCGCGGTGCGTCAGCCCGAGCATCTGCAGGTGGTCGAGCGCCTGCGCCGCCGGGCGCAGCACGTGGGTCAGCAGGCCGTTTCCGCTCCACGGAACGGCCAGCGACGCCAGCGACGCAGCCGGTGGCGCCGCGGTGATGATCCAGTGTGCGGAACCGGCGGCGCCGTGCGCCAGCGGCGCGAGCAGCGAGTCGTGACGCGCCTGCAGGTAGGCGTTCAGCCTGGCGCGCGGCGGCGCCGCGGCGGACGCCCGCGACGCTACCACCGGGCCGGCGAGGCCGCGCCGATCCTCGGCCTGAAAGCAGGGAAGTCCGCCGAGGTCGCCGACCCGAGCCTCGGGCTGGATCAGGAAACGCTCGTCGATGACCAGGCTGGCGGCACCGCCGGCGGGCCGGCCCTGTCCCTGCCTGATCGCCGCCATGCCGCCCCTCCGCCGCTTGCCCGCGCAGGCAGCATGGCGCCGAAAGGTTAAGGCACCCTTGACGCCCGGCGGCGGCGCCGGGCTCAGCCCTCGAACGGGTCGCGCACCAGGATGGTGTCGTCACGTTCCGGGCTGGTGGAGAGCAGCGTGACCGGGGCCTCGATCAGTTCCTCGATGCGCCGGACGTACTTGATCGCCTGCGCCGGCAGGGCACCCCAGGAACGCGCGCCTCGGGTGGTCTCCTTCCAGCCCTGCAGGGTCTCGAACACGGGCCGGATCCGCGCCTGTGCCCCCGGCGCTGCCGGCAGGTGACGCACCGGCACGCCGTCCAGGGTGTAGCCGGTGCAGACGCGGATGCTGTCCAGCCCGTCCAGCACGTCGAGCTTGGTCAGCGCCAGGCCGCGTATGCCGCCGACGCGCACCGCGCGGCGCACCAGCACCGCGTCGAACCAGCCGCAGCGTCGCGCACGCCCGGTGACGGTGCCGAACTCGTGGCCACGGCTGCCGAGCAGCTGGCCGGTGTCGTCGAACAGCTCGCTCGGGAACGGGCCGGCGCCGACCCGGGTGGAATAGGCCTTGGCGATGCCCAGCACGAAGCCGACATCGGCGGCGCCGACGCCGCTGCCGGTCGCGGCGTTGGCGGCCACCGTGTTGCTGCTGGTCACGAACGGGTAGGTGCCGTGATCGACGTCGAGCATCACCGCCTGAGCCCCCTCGAACAGGATGCGGCGACCGGCGCGCCGGGCCTCGTCGAGCAGCTCCCAGACGGGGTCGGCGAACGGCAGGATGCGCGGCGCCATGCCGGTCAGCCAGGCCATCAGCTGCGCCTTCTCGAAGGTGGGCGCACCCAGTCCCTGCAGCAGGGCGTTGTGGTGCAGCAGCAGCTCGTCCAGTTTCCAGTCGAGCGTCTCCGGCTCGGCCAGGTCGCAGACGCGGATCGCGCGGCGCGCCACCTTGTCCTCGTAAGCCGGCCCAATGCCGCGCCCGGTGGTGCCGATGCGCCGCTCGCCGCGCGCCGCCTCGCGGGCGCGGTCGAGCGCCCCGTGCACCGGCAGGATCAGGGTCGCGTTCTCGGCGATGCGCAGCGTGTCGGGGCTGACGTCGAGACCCTGGCCTCGCACCCGGTCGATCTCGGCGAGCAGCGCCTCCGGGTCGACGACCACGCCGTTGCCGATCACGCCGGTCTTGCCGCGCACCAGCCCGCTCGGCAGCAGCGACAGCTTGTAGGTCTGCGCGCCGACCACCAGCGTGTGGCCGGCATTGTGGCCGCCCTGGAAGCGCACCACGATGTCGGCGCGGCTGGCCAGCCAGTCGACGATCTTGCCCTTGCCCTCGTCTCCCCACTGGGCTCCGATCACGGTGACGTTCGACATGCTCAGCTCCTCAAGGCGCGGCGGACGCCACGACCGCGGCGCCCTCCGTCAGAACGTGCGTGCAGCCGAGACGCACGGCTTCATCGCGCGGATCCGGCGCCGCCTCCAGCCCAGCCAGGGTGGCGTATCGCTGCGCGCGCAGCGAAGCGGCGGCGGCGTCGCTCGATCCGCACGGCAGGAACAGCCGGGGACGTGGGGGGCGCGGCGGTGCCGCGCGCAGGATAGCCTCCGGGCGCAACGTCAGCCCGCAGGCGGGCTCGCCGCCGCCGCCGAGGTAGCGCCCGCCGCGCCCGAGCTCCTCGTGCCGTCCCGGCGCATAGACGGTCACGCACAGGCCGGTGTGGTAGCGCCAGCCGCGGAACTCGATCGGGTCGATGGTCAGGCGCAACTCGGGGACTCGCGACTGGATCGCCGCGACGCTGGCCGCCAGGCGCTCGAACAGGAGGCGGGCAGCCGGCGTCAGATCGGCGCGGCGCAGCACCCCGAGTGCGCGCGGCGCCGCCCCGGCGCCCAGCAGCAGCTCGGTCAGGGTGCGGGCGATCCGGCCGCCGAGGCGCGAAACCTCTGCCGCGTCCTTGCGGTCGAGCGCGTGCAGCAGCGCCGGACGCGCGGCAGGGTCCAGACCGGCCTCCTCGATCAGGGTCGAAGCCAAAGACGGCAGGGTCAGGTCGAAGCTGAACCGCGTCAGGCCGACGGCGCTCAGCGCGTGGACGCCGAGCACGACGATCTCGGCGTCGGCCTGCGGCGAGTCCGGGCCGATCAGCTCGATCCCGGCCTGGGCGATCTGCCGGTCGCCGACCAGCGCGGTGCCCTGCGCCTGCACGCATGCGCCGGCGTAGCAGAGGCGCAGCGGACGCGGCGCGTTGGTCAGCCGGGTCGCGGCGATCCGCGCCACCTGCGGCGTCATGTCCGGGCGCAGCCCCATCATGCGGCGGGTGCCGGGATCCATCAGCCGGAAGGTCTGCTCGGCGACGGCGGCGCCGGAGCCGGCGAGCAGGCTGTCCTCGAACTCGAGCAGGGGCGGCTTCACCCGCTCGTAGCCGTGCCCGGCGAACACCGCCATCATCGCTTCCACCGAGGCCGCCTCCGCCTCGGCGTCGGGCGGCAGCAGGTCGCGCAAGCCAGCTGGCAGCAGCGCCGGATTGGCCGGCATCTCGGTCATGCCGCCGACGCCGCCAAGGCGCTGCGGGTCTCGCCCGCCGCCCAGTCCAGCCAGGGCAGCAGCGCCTCGATGTCGTGGAGCTGCACCGTGGCACCTCCCCAGATGCGCAGGCCCGGAGGAGCGTCGCGGTAGCTGGCGATGTCGTGCGCAACACCCTCCCGTTCCAGCAGAACGGCGATATGCCGTGCCGCCTCGGCCTGACGCGCGGCAGGAAGACCCGCGAACCAAGGGGCGACGATGCGCAGGCAGATCGAGGTGCTGGAACGCTGCTCGGGTGCCTCGGCGAGGAACGCGGCCCAGTCCGATCCCGCTACCCAGCCCTCGATCGCCGCCAGATTGGCGCGGCTGCGGGCGACCAGCGCGTCCAGGCCGCCGATCTCCTCGGCCCAGCGCAGCCCGTCCAGCGCATCCTCGGCGCACAGCATCGACGGGGTGTTGATGGTGTCGCCCGAGAATATGCCCTCGATCAGCCGGCCCTTGGCAGTCAGCCGGAACAGCTTCGGCAGCGGTCGCGGCGGCGGCGTGGCCTCGAGCCGCGCGACCGCACGCGGCGACAGCGCCAGCATTCCGTGCGCCGCCTCGCCGCCGAGCACCTTCTGCCAGGACCAGGTCACCACGTCGAGGCGGTCCCAGGGCAGCCGCATGGCGAAGGCCGCCGAGGTGGCGTCGCAGATCGCCAGCCCGTCATGCAGCGCCGGGATGGCGCCCGGCCCCGGCAGGCAGACGCCGGAGGTGGTGCCGTTCCAGGCGAACACCACGTCGCGCGTCCAGTCGACGCGATCGAGCGGCGGCAGCTGACCATATTCCGCCTGCAGCACCCGCGCCTCCGGCAGCGCCAGCTCGGCGACGACGTCGTGCGCCCAGCTGGCCGAGAAGCTCTCGAAGGCGAGCACGTCGACCGGACGCGCGCCGAGCAGCGACCACAGCACCATCTCCACGGCGCCGGTATCAGATCCCGGAACGATGCCCAGCCGCCAATCCGGCGGCATGCCGAGCAAGGCGCGGGAGCGGTCGATCACTTCGGCAAGCCGCGCCCGTCCGGCGGCCGCTCGGTGGCTGCGCCCGAGCAGGGCCCCCGACAGCGCGCTCAGCGTCCAGCCGGGCCGCTTGGCGCAGGGACCGGAGGCGAAGTTCGGGCTCGCCGGGCGGGCGAGCGGCTTCGGCGACATGGGCATGCGCGAACGGGTCCCGGTTGCAACGGCAGGGTAGCCCAGGCGGCTTCGGCAAGGCCAGGGCAGGCCCGGTGGGCGACCTCGCGGCGCCGGCCGGTGGTCGCGATCTTCTCGGCGGACGAGAGCGCGCTTGCCTTTGTCCGCGGCCGCCTGCAAGGACAGCTATGCCGTCCCTGCAATCTCCCGCCGAGCGCGCCATCGCGCAGGCAGCGCTCTCCATCCATAGCCGCGAGATGCCGCGCCTGCTGCGCCTGGGCGCTCGCCGCCTGCCGGCGGACGACGGCGCGGTGCGTATTGCGTTGTGCGAGGTGCGCCGGAAGGGCTGGGCCTCACGGCTGATCGACATGACGCAGCGCGCCGGCCGGATCTGGGTGCGGCGCGCCGATGCCCAGGCGGCGGTGCAGAGCGTCGATGATCCGGCGCCGGACGACGCGGCCCTCGCCGCCTCGCTCGCGCCGGTGCTGGCGGCGCGGCTGCGCGGCACCGCCGACACGGCGGAGGAGGCGCTGGAGCTGATCCGCCAGGAGCTCGCCGACGTCGCCGGCCGGCCGCTGTCGGCGCAGCAGGACACGATGCTGGTGCGCGAGATCGCCGACGCGTTCAGGGTCGGGGCCGGCTTCGTCGCCGACGCCGCGCGGGAGGCGGAGCGCCGTGAGCAGGAACGCGACTCGGCGGCGCGCGCGGCGCGGGCGAGCCGGCGCGACGAGCTGCGCCGGCTGCGCGACTGGGAGCAGAGCCTGATCGAGTTCGACGGGGTGCCGGCGCTGCTCGGCTGCGATCGTGCCGAGGCGCTGCGCATGGTCGCGGAGAACCGCCTGCCGGTGGCACGCCGTGTCACCCGGGCGGGTATCGAGCACTGGCAGTTCGACCCGGCAGCGCTCGAGGGACTGGCTCGCCAGCCGGTCGAGCTGCGCCAGGCCAGGGGCCGGTCGAGCGGGATCCGGATCGGCAACGCGGCGATCGCGCGCATCGCGGCGCTTGACCGTTACTCGGCACATTTCCGCACAGCGCGCGCGCTGCAGCGTCGCATCACCCTGGTGACCGGGCCGACCAACAGCGGCAAGTCGCACACCGCCCTCGACACGCTGTCGCGGGCATCGAGCGGCATGGCGCTGGCGCCGTTGCGCCTGCTCGCGCACGAGTTCCGCGAGGCGCTCGCCGCGCGCGGCGTGCCGTGCTCGCTCTCCACCGGCGAGGAGCGCATCCCGGTGGCGGGCAGCCGCCACCTCGCCGCCACGGTCGAGATGTGCCCGCTGCACAACCCTGTCGACGTCGCGATGGTCGACGAGGCGCAGATGCTGCACGATCCCGAGCGCGGTGCCGCCTGGACCGCAGCGATCATGGGGGCGCCGGCGCGGCACCTGTTCGTGCTGGGGGCTCCCGACTGCATCGCGATGGTGCGGCGCATCGCGGCACTCTGCGACGACCCGCTGGACGAGATCATCCTTGCCCGCATGGGTCCGTTGGTGGCCGCCGACGAGGCGGTGCGCCTGGGCGCGCTGCGACGTGGCGATGCGCTGATCGCGTTCTCGCGCCGCGAGGTGCTCGACCTGCGCGCGTCGTTGATGGCACGCGGCCGGCGTGTCGCCGTGGTCTACGGCGCGCTCAGCCCGGAGGTGCGGCGTGCAGAGGCGGCGCGGTTCAACACCGGCGACGCCGAGATCCTGATCGCCACCGACGCCATCGGGATGGGGCTGAACCTCAACATCCGCCGCATCGTGTTCGCAGCCCTGCGCAAGTTCGACGGCACGCAGAGCCGCGACCTGACCGCCCAGGAGGTCAAGCAGATCGGCGGCCGCGCAGGGCGTTACGGCAAGCAGGAGGAGGGGGTGGTGGCTGTGCTCGCCGGCGCCGGCAGCCCCGGCTTCGTGCGTACCATGCTTGCCGCGCCGATGGTGGAGCAGGCGGAGTTGCGTCCGCTGGTGCAGCCCGACGCGGATATCGTGCGTGCGGTGGCGGCCGAGATCGGCTCGGACAGCCTGTTCGGCGTACTGGCGCGGATCCGCCGTGCGGTGCTGCGCCGCGACGACCCGAACTACCGGCTGGCCGACATGAGCCAGGCCTTCGCGGTCGCCTCGGCCCTGGAAGGAGTGACCGGCCTGGACCTGACCGAGCGCTGGACCTACGCGATGTGCCCGGTGGACGAACGCGACAACGGCATCGCGCGGCTCGCTGCCTGGGCCACCGACCACGCCGCCGGACGCGCAGTGATGCCGCCGCCGGCCGGCCGGCTGCTGCCGCCCGAACGGGCCTCGCGCGAGGAGCTGGAACGGGCGGAAAAGCGGCACAAGCGGCTGGTCGCTTGGCGCTGGCTGGCGCTGCGCTTCCCGGATCTGTATCCGGCGCTGGAGGAGGCGGAGGCGGCGACGCTGCGGCTCAACGGCTGGATCGAGGAAGTGCTGCGACAGCAGCGCCGCGGGCGGGGCGACGCGGCCTGAGGCCGGTGCGGCCT
>CAXTNV010000072.1:14187-17600 GCA_964245755.1 uncultured Acetobacteraceae bacterium
TGGGGGCTGAGGCTGGTGCGGGCGGTCGGGATCGAACCGACACTCCTTTCGGAACCGAATTTTGAGTCCGGCGCGTCTACCAGTTCCACCACGCCCGCATCCGTTCACGCTAGCAGGCTGCCGGGCGGCAGGCCAGCGCACCGCTCGGGTGCCGCCGGAGCCTTAGGCCTCCGGCGTCGGGAGGCGGGGATGCCTACGTCGCGGGGACGTGGATGCCGCATTCGACCTTGCGCGATCCGGACCAGCGTCCGGCGCGGCCATCCTCGCCGGGGATCACCGGGCGCGTGCAGACCGCGCAGCCGATCGAGGGATAGCCCTGCTCCACCAGCGGATGACGCGGCAGGTCGCGCCGCGCGAGCTCCCGGCTCACCTGCTCGGCATCCCAGTCGGCCAGAGGGTTGAGCTTCAGGCGCCTACCCTGCCGCTCGACCAGCGGCAGCGCGGCCCGGGTCGCCGCTTGGAAGCGCTTGCGTCCGCTGATCCAGCCATCGAACGGCGCCAGGGCGCGCTCCAGCGGCCCGACCTTGCGCAGGCGGCAGCAGGCATCCTGATCGTAGAACCACAGCTCGCCCTCGGGATCCTGTTCGGCCACCGCGGCGCCGCGCGGCGTGATCTCGCGCACGTCGGTCAGGCCGAGATGCGCCGTGAGCTGCCGGCGATAGCTCAGGGTTTGCGGAAAATGCTTGCCGGTTTCCAGGAACACGACCGGCAGCGTGCGATCGATCTCCGCCACCACCGACAGCAACAGCGCAGACTCCGCGCCGAAGGAAGACACCACGGCGACGCGGTCGCGCAACGGCCCGGCGACGGCGTGGCGCAGCACATCGCGGCCGGTCGCTCCGGCCAGTTCCATTCGACGCAGCGCCTGCAGGACCTCAGCCTGGCCGTTGTCGGTCAGCGGCGAGGAAGCGAACACGGCATCGCGGGAAGCAGGCAGGTCCATCTTCGAGATCGCGATCCTTGTGCGGTGCCGAATATAGGGTGGCCCCACGTGCACGTCAGGGCATTAACCTGACCAACAAGGCAGGATTGTGTTTATGTGGCATCTGCGCCGCAGCATCGTCCTCCAGGGCGGGCGGGAACGCCGAAGCGGCAGTCAGCCCTTCAGCACGTCGGCGGTGACGCGCTTGGCAAAAGCCGCAGAATCAACGTCTTGCGTCGCCAATCCCAGGAGTTGCAGCTCGTCCACATATTGCGCGATCTGATTTCGTAGATCATGTCCTACCGGATGCACGTCGTGCCCCTCGCTCTTCAGCATCCGATCGGCCTGCTGCAGCGTGAGGTCCGGGTCGTGAGCGGCCAGCAGCACGCCGACCTGTCGTGCGTGCCCCGCACCCCATCTTGCCGCCTCCTGCATGGCCAGCGTCAGGGCCACCGCAGCCTGCGGGTCGTCGCGCAGCAGCGCCGTGCGCACGCCGAGCACGCGGCTGACGCGCACGCCGTAGCTGCCCGACATGCTGCTGGCGAGCTCGCCCAGATGCAGAGTCTCGCGCAGCTTCCAGATCGAGGGGTCGTGGCCGACGATCGCCTGCACCTGCCCTTCGGCCAGGGCGAGGCCGAGGAAGGCGGCCGGAAGCGGGCGCCACTCGACGTCATGGTTCGGGTCCATCCCCTTGCGGCGCATCATGATCGAGAAGAACAGCCGGTCCGGACCGTCGGGATCGGCGATGCCGATGACGCGGCGATGCAGGTCCTCGATCCGGCGCAACGGCGATCGGCGGGCCACGAGAAGCCGCGCGCTGCCGGCCTGCAGGCCGCAGACCAGGCGGGCATCCAGCCCGCTCTGCAGCCGCGGCAGCCAGCCCAGCGCGGCGGCCACAGCGGCGTCGGCACGCCCGGACTGCACCTGATCGAGCGCGTCGCGGCTGTTGCCGATCCCTGCGGCGAAGCGGATGTCGAGACGATAGCGATCGAACATGCCCTGGTCGGCCGCGGTCAGCAGCACCGGGTCGCCGGACGCGTTGGGCGCCGCGAGCAGCAACCGCCGCGGCTTGCCGTCGGCGAGGACCCGCTTGCGCTTATGCGGATGACGTATCTGGTTGCGCACCACCAGCCCACCGATCACCGTGGCCGCGGCACCCAGCCCGATCAGCCGTCGCCTTGCGATACGCTCCTCACGCGGGTCCATGAGCTTCTCCTGAGACCGCCTCGCGCGCCTGCATCCGGCATCCGATCCGCACGTGCCTTCAACGGCTCCGGAACTGCCCCGGCAGCTGCCTCGGGAGCAACGTGGGGCGGGGCTTTACGTCCCGCCGCCGCATCGCTATAGGGTCGCGCGCCAATCCCGGATAGCTCAGCTGGTAGAGCAAGCGGCTGTTAACCGCTCGGTCGTAGGTTCGAGTCCTACTCCGGGAGCCAGCCGCGCGCGACCCGCAACGAGCCGCACTCGGCCGGTGCCGTGCTTCATCCGGTCGGTGGTTGGCGATCACCAGGTGTGATGCGCCGCGCCAGGAACGGGCTAACCGCCGCCAGCACCTCGTCCGGCGCATCCTCGGGCAGCAGGTGACCGCCTCCGGTCGCGACGCCATCCACCTCGTCGGCCCAGCCTCGCCAGATCTCGATCGGCGTCGGCTGACCCGGCACCGCGTCGGCTTCGGGCCACAGCACCAGCAACGCGCAGGACAGCCTGCGACCGGCCGCGCGGTCGACGGTGTCGATTGCCAGGTCCTCATCCACGGCGGCGCGGTAGTCCTCGCAGATGGCGTGGCGCACGTCGGGGTCGCGGAAGGCGGTCCGGTAGGCGTCGAGTGCCTCCGGTTCGATCACGTCCCGGCAACCCGTCATCCTGTTCAGGGCGAGGTCGATGAAGCCGTCGGGGTCCGCCGCGAGCAGGCGCTCGGAAAGGTCGGCCCCTTGGGCAAGCAGAAACCAGTGGAAGGCGCGCGTCGCGAACCGGTGATCGACACTGACCATGGCGTCGAGGGTAGGCACCACCGCAAGCGAGACGAAGGCGCCGACACGGGCCGGGTGGTCGAGCGCCAGGCGATATCCGACCCGGGCGCCGCGGTCGTGACCGACAACGGCGTAGCGGTCGTGGCCGAGGCTGCGCATCAGCGCCGCGAGCGCTCCGGCGGTGCGCCGCTTGGTCCAGCGCGGTGCCATCCCGTGCGGCCGGCTGCCGCCGTAGCCGGGCAGATCCGGAACGACGACCGCGTGTCGCGCCGCGAGCGCCGGGGCGATCCTGCGCCAGGCGACGTGGGTCTGCGGGTAGCCGTGCAGCAGCAGCACCGGCGGCCCCTCGCCGCCGATCACCCCGGCGAAGCGCACCTCGCCGGCGTCGACCTCGATCCGCCGGAAGCCCGGAAAGAAGCGCTCGGATGCGGCAGAGGGGTTATGCATCGGACCGGTCTCCGGGGATGAAGGAAGGCTGCCTCGCCGCCTCTGCCTCGCGACCGCTCCGGCGCAGGGTCGCG
>CAXTNV010000073.1:0-17369 GCA_964245755.1 uncultured Acetobacteraceae bacterium
ATGCAGTGCATCCGAGGGGATCGAAATGGCGCTGCCCTTGGCCACCTCGCGCAACTTGCCGGAAGCCACCGCGTCACGCGCCGCGCGCTGGATGGCGTCCCGCGCCCTGCTCAGGACCCGCTGCCTGTTCTCGATGTTCTTGCCGTGCGGGTTCGGACGACGGTCTATAATATCCACTTAGTCGTTCCGTCTTCGATAACGGAGCGGCATCCTCGCGACCGAGATGTCCTCGCCATCTCGGCCAAGTGATGGAGCTGCGTTGTCCAATAACGAGCAAGGCGGGATTGGCCGGGTCATGACCTAGGCCGACTGCTTGACGCGCATGTACCACTCGACCAGGCGACGCACCTGACGCTCGGTGTATCCGCGCGCCACCATGCGCTCGACGAACTGGCCGTGCTTGGTCTCAGTGTCGCCATCCTTCTTGGAGCCGAAGCTGATGACCGGCAGCAGGTCCTCCACTTGGCTGAACATGCGCTTCTCGATCACGTCGCGGATCTTCTCGTAGGATGTCCAGGAAGGATTGTTGCCTCCCGAGGCGGCACGCGAGCGCAGTGAGAACTTCACCACCTCGTTGCGGAAATCCTTCGGGTTGGCGATCCCGGCCGGTTTCTCGATCTTGGTCAGCTCTGCATTCAGCAGATCGCGGCTCAGCAACTGGCCGGTGTCGGGGTCCTTGAAGTCCTGGTCCTCGATCCAGGCATCGGCGTAGTCGAGATATCGGTCGAACAGGTTCTGGCCGTAGTCGTGATAGCTCTCGAGGTAGGCTTTCTGGATCTCGTTGCCCACGAACTCGGCGTAGCGGCCGGCTAGTTCCGACTTCAACGCCGCCAGATATGACGCTTCGAGCTCGGGTGGGAACTGCTCACGTCGCACCGCCTGCTCGAGCACGTACATCAGATGCACCGGATCGGCGGCGATCTCGTTGGGGTCATGGTTGAAGGCGGCGGAAAGGACCTTGAAGCCGAAGCGGGTGGAGATCCCTTCCATGCCCTCATCGACACCGGCGGCATCGCGATATTCCTGCATGGTCTTGGCCTTGGGATCGGTCTCGCGAATGTTCTCTCCGTCATAGACCCGCATCTTGGCGTGCTGCGTCGAGTTCGCGTGCCCCTTCAGTCGCGACAGCACTGCAAACTTCGCAAGCATCTCCAGAGTGTTAGGCGCACATGGCGCTTCGCCGAGGGCCGAGCTGCTGATCAGCTTCTCGTAGATGCGCGTCTCCTCGGTGACGCGCAGGCAATATGGCACCTTGATCACGCACACCCGGTCGAGGAATGCCTCATTGGTCCGGTTGTTGCGGAAGCTCTGCCACTCCGCCTCGTTGGAGTGGGCCAGGATGACGCCGGTGAAGGGAATCGAGCCGATGTTCTCGGTCCCCACATAGTTGCCCTCCTGCGTCGCCGTGAGCAGCGGATGCAGCATCTTGATCGGCGCCTTGAACATCTCGACGAACTCGAGGATGCCCTGGTTGGCGCGGTTCAGGCCGCCGGAGAAGCTGTAGGCGTCCGGGTCGTTCTGGCTGAAGCTCTCGAGCTGGCGGATATCGACCTTGCCTACCAGGGCAGAGACGTCCTGGTTGTTGTCGTCGCCCGGCTCGGTCTTGGCCACGGCGATCTGGCGCAGCTTCGAAGGATGCAGCTTGACCACGGTGAAGCGGGACAGGTCACCGTCGAACTCCTCGAGACGCTTCAGCGCCCAGGGGCTGGCGATCCCGCTCAACACGCGGCGGGGAATGCCGTAGCGCTTCTGCAGGCCCTCTGCCATGCGCTCGACGTCGAACAGCCCGAGCGGGCTCTCGAACACCGGGCTCATCCGGCTCCCGGCCTTGAGCACGTAGATCGGCTGGCGCTCCATGAGCGACTTGAGCCGCTCGCCGAGCGAGGACTTGCCGCCACCGACCGGGCCCAGCAGGTAGAGTATCTGCTTGCGCTCCTCCAGACCCTGCGCCGCGTGACGGAAGAAGCCGACGATCCGCTCGACCGTCTCCTCCATGCCGTGGAAGTCGGAGAACGCCGGATAGACCCGGATGGTGCGGTTCATGAACACCCGGCCCAGCCGGGCATCCTTCGAGGTGTCCACCATGGTGGGCTCGCCAATCGCCCTGAGCATTCGCTCGGCGGCGCCGGCGTAGCAGCTCGGATCGTCGGAGCAGAGTTGCAGATACTGCGCGAGGCTCATCTCGGTCTCTCGCCGTTCCTCGCGCATCGAGGTCGCCAGTGAGAACACGTCGTCTAGAGGTGCCATCAGAGGGTCTCCCCCGCGAAAGATGATCCTGGCCCGATGACGGCTATGGGAAGGCCTTGACTCGCAAGCCAACCGGGCCGAAACGCTTGCAGCCGATCAGAGCAACGGTCCTGGTCGCGGAGCCCGGCCTCGGCTTCCTGACGGGCGGCAGGCCCCCGTTCAGGGCGTTTATCATGGCTTCCTGCCTCGCGCGTCTGCGCGGCAAAGTGGTTGACCTCTCGGGTCCAAGGCTTAGCGATGAGCAGGGTCCTTCGCTGCTACGGGCCGTCATGACGAAATGTCATTAGGTCGTCTGCGAGGCTATCTCTGCGCAGCTGAGGGATTCAACTAAATTGCGTGTAGGGCTCTTCTAATCGACGCCGTGCCGCTCTCCTGAGGCTGCGGGGTCACATCTCCAGCCTCATGCCGTCATAGCCGGGCTCGAGCCCGACCGGCAGATTCCGCACCATCCAGCCCCAGTCCATGTCGTTGCCCATGTGGGTCAGGATCGTGCGGCGAACACCGAGTCGCCTCGACCAGCTGCACACTCGCTCCAGGTGGGCATGTGCCGGATGCGCGTCGCGCTGGAAACAGTCGACGATCCAGGTATCCACACCGCGAAGCACGTCCAGGGCACGCTGATCCAGTTCCACCACGTCCGTCGAGTAGGCGAACGCCCCGGCTCGCAGACCCAGCGTGACGCTCCGGCCATGCGTCTGCTCGAACAGCTGCAAAGCTAGGCCCTCGATGATCATCGTGCCACCGAGCTCGATCTCTCGCGGGATCATGACCGGCCTGAAGAAGCCGGGCGGCGACCATGGTCGGAAGGCGTAGGCGAAGCGCCGCTTGATCTCCTCCAGGACCGCACTGGTGCCGAAGGCCTCGATCGGGCGCTCGATCACGCGATTGATACCCCTCACCTCGTCGAGTCCGGCCACGTGGTCGGCGTGAGCGTGGCTGTAGAGGATCGCGTCGATCCGCTCAATCCGGTTGCTCAGCAGCTGCTCGCGCAGGTCGGGGCCGGTGTCGATCAGCAACCGGCTTCCCCGGTCGGCCTCGATCACGATCGACGAGCGGCTGCGCCGGTTGCGCGGCTCGTCCGGATCGCAAACTCCCCAGTCACCGGAGCCGTCGGTGCCGCCCAGCAGTGGGACGCCCGCGGATCCGCCGCAGCCGAGGATCACCACCCGCATCGACCTAGCCAGCCTTGCGGAACAGGGTGCGAAAATTGCGGCTGGTGAGCTCGTGCAACGCGGCTTCCGGCATACTCATGACGCCCGCCAGCACAGCTGCTGTGTGGATGACGAATGCCGGTTCGTTGCGTCTTCCGCGCATGGGCATCGGCGCAAGATACGGGGCATCGGTCTCGATCAGGAGCCGCGGCGGCGGTATCGAGCGCGCGATCTCGCGCAGCGCCTGAGATTTCGGAAAGGTGAGTATGCCGGAGAAGCTGATGGATCCACCGAGAGCCACGGCGCGAGCTGCGAGGTCCATCCCTGAACTGAAGCAGTGCAGCAGGAAGGGAAACGGACCGTCCCGGTCATGCTCGTCCTGGAGGACGGCGATCACGTCGGCGTCGGCATCACGCGCATGAACCACCACGGGCACATCGGCAAGCCGGGCCGCACGGATGTGCGCGCGAAAGCTCGCCTGTTGCGCCGCGCGGTGTTCCGGCCGCCCGTGCAGATAGTCGAGCCCGGTTTCACCGATGCCGATGACGCAGCCGGGCGCGCTCTGCGCCGCGAGTTCCTCAGGAGCGGGAAGCGGCTCCTCGATCACGTGATCAGGATGGGTGCCGATCGTGCACCAGATCGACAGGCCCGGCTCGGACAGGCCCGCGAGGGCGATCTGACGCGTTGCCTCGGAGAGGCGCGTGCCAATCGTGACCATGCCGCCAAGACCGGCAGCCCGCGCCCGCTGCAGCACGCCCGACATGGCCTCGGGCTCGAAGCGGTCGAGATGGCAGTGCGAATCGATCGGTGCCGCAACGTTGCCTGTCAACCCGACCCCTCCGATGGCGTGTTGGCGGCAGTCTCGATGTGGCGCGGGAAGACGCCGCTCGGCGGCGGAAGCATGGTGCCGGCCGGGATCTCGGTTCCCAGCGCATCGAGCTGTCGCTGCGCCGTGGGTATCCCGAGCTGGTCGAGCATCGTCGCCATGCTGGCCGGCATGAAGGGCTGCAGCACGGTCGCGATGATGCGCAAGCTATCTGCTAGCACGCGCAGGACGGTGGCCATCCGCAACCGGTCCGTCTTCCTCAGGGCCCAAGGAGCTTGTCGGTCGACGTAGCCGTTGCACGCACGGACGACCCGCCAAACCGTCTCGAGCGCCTCATGCAGCGCCTGCCGATCAAGTTGCTCGCGCAGCGATGCCGGGAGCGTCGCCGCCTGTTCGAGAAGCATCTGGTCAGCCTCGGTCAGGGTGTCTCGGGCCGGCAGCCTGCCACCGCAGTTGCGCGCGATCAGCGAGAGCGAGCGTTGGGCGAGGTTTCCGAGATCATTGGCCAGATCGACATTCAGTCGGCCGATCAACGCTCTGCGGCTGTAGTCGCCGTCGCTGCCGAAAGGCACCTCCCGAAGCAGAAAGAACCGCAGCGCGTCCACGCCGAACTCATCGGCCAGCGCACGCGGGTCGATCACGTTGCCGACCGACTTGCTCATCTTCTCGCCCTCGACCGTCCACCAGCCGTGCGAGAAGATCCGCCTGGGCAGCGCGAGCCCGGCCGCCATGAGAAAGGCGGGCCAGAAGACGGCGTGGAAGCGCGCGATCTCCTTTCCGATCAGATGCAGATCCGCCGGCCAGTAGCTCCAGCGCGGGTGAGCCTCGTCAGGATATCCCAGAGCAGTGATGTAGTTCACCAGGGCATCACACCACACGTACATGACGTGGGCGGCGTTGCCCGGAACCGGAACGCCCCAGTCGAAGCTGGTGCGGCTGATGGAGAGGTCGTTCAGACCCTGTCGCACGAAGCTGATGATCTCGTTGCGACGCGCCGGCGGCGCGATGAAGTCCGGGTTTTCCTCGTAGAAGGAGAGCAGCCGCTCCCGCCACCCCGCCAGGCGAAAGAAGTAGGAAGGTTCGCGCACCCACTGCACCGGTGCTCCTGTCGGAGCGGTGCGGGTGCCGTCCGAATGCAGGGTAAGTTCGTCCTCGCCGTAGAAGCTCTCGTCGCGCAAGGCATACCAGCCCTCGTAGGCCCCCTCGTAGATGTGGCCAGCCTGTTCCAGGCGCCGCCAGAGTGCTGCGCATGCGTCGAGGTGACGCGGCTCGGTGGTGCGTACGAAGTCGTCGTAGGAGATGTTCAATGCGTCTGCCATCGCCCGGAAGTCCGCCGCCACACGATCGACGAACAGCTGTGGTGCTACGCCGGCCGCGATCGCAGCTTGCTCGACCTTCTGGCCGTGCTCATCGGTTCCGGTCAGGAAGAAGACGTCGAACCCGTCGAGTCGCTTCCAGCGGGCGAGAACGTCAGCGGCGATCGAGGTGTAGGCGTGCCCGATGTGAGGCGAGCCGTTCACGTAGTATATCGGTGTCGTGATCGTGAAGCTCTTGGTCATGATCCGCTCAGCAGGCTCAGGCCTGTCAGTAGGGCTTGGCGTTTATCCAGATTGAAGGCTTCGGTCTCGTCACGCAGCCTACCAAGCTCCGCGCACGTGTCGGCCCAGCTTTCGGCGGAGCGTGAGGAGAGCAGGCTGACGGACCGCTCGCTCGCGTCTGCGCGCAGATCCCGTCGCATGGTCGTGGAAATGGCAGCGGACAACAAGCCGATGAAGGCGGAAAACCCATCCTCGTGGCGCAGGACCGCATCCGCGACCTCATAGCACCATGATCCCGGTGGATGATGACGTCGCGATAGCGCGCCACGCGCGATCTCGGAGAGGATGATGCCGTCCTCCTCCGCCAGGGCCAGAGCACGCCCCGGCGAGCCGTCACTGAAGTCGATCAAGGTCTGCCGCTCGCCGGGCTGCAGCGCGGGCAGCAGCCGTTGCAGAACTTCGTGCATGTTCGGCTCATCCAGTGCCGGCAGCCGGAGCAGGCGGCAGCGGCTGCGGATCGTCGGCAACAGCCGGCCGAGCGCGCTGCACGTCAGCAGTATGAGCACCTTGTTCGGCGGCTCCTCCAACAGCTTGAGGAGCGCATTCGCAGCATGTCGATTGAGGTGATCCGCGCCGTCAATGACGACCACTCGCCATCCCCCAGCCGCCGTGCGATGCAGGAGGTCGGAGAGCGGCCTCACATCCTCCAGCACGATCTCCGTGCGGGCCCGGGCGCGCCTCTCGTCGATGCTCCTGGCGATGATCAGCAGGTCCGCGTGCGTCCCTGCAGCCATCCTTCCGATCGCCCGAGGCTCTGCTTCACCGAGCACGATCCGCGCGAACCATAAGGCAAGACTC
The DNA here is from genome assembly GCA_964245755.1 of uncultured Acetobacteraceae bacterium. Classification (GTDB taxonomy): domain Bacteria; phylum Pseudomonadota; class Alphaproteobacteria; order Acetobacterales; family Acetobacteraceae; genus Lichenicoccus. Next base: position 6,621 of record CAXTNV010000073.1, read on the forward strand.
GCCTTGCCGATGCCGGCAGGGCCAGTGAACAACCATCCGTGATGCAGCCGGCCGGATTGCCAGGCGCCGAGCAGTGCCTGCTCCGCCTCCGCCTGCCCGAGCAGCCCGGTGGCCTCCCGCTCAGCGGTGCCGGTCACGGCAGCTGCGGTTTCACCGCAGCCAGCACACGCTGGTGCACTGCCTCGACGGAGCCCGCAGCGGACACGAGCACGCAGCGTGCAGCAGCCCGGCGGGCGATCGTGCGGAAGCCTTCGGCGACACGCGCATGGAAGGACTCATCCAGTGCCTCGTAACGATCCCCTCCTTCCCCGCGACTGTGCATCCTCGCGCGCGCTTCCGCACGCGGCACATCTAGGATCACCGTGCGGTGAGGCTGCAGCGGCAACAGGGCGGTCAATTGCTCGATGAACGCCAGGATCGCGGGGTCACCATAACCAAGACCATAGCCCTGATAGGCGAGGGTGGAATCGGAAAAACGGTCGCACAGGACGAGCCGACCGGCAGCCAGTGCAGGACGGATCAGGGCGTCGACATGATCAAACCGTGCAGCGAAATGCACCATCGCCTCGGCACGAGGGCTCAGCCCATGATCCGTTTCAAGTAGGAAGCGCCGGAGCGCCTCTGCTCCTTGGGCGCCGCCTGGCTCACGCGTGCTCAGCACCTCGTAGCCGCGGGCCGTCAGACTCTCCGCCAGCTTTCGCGTCTGCGTCGTCTTGCCGACACCCTCGCCCCCTTCAAGCGTCACCAGCATACCGCTCATCTGGTCAGCCCCCGCCGACCGAGTGCTCCAGGACAGCGATGGCACGGTTCGGTAAGGCGAGCCGCGGCACGCTCGCAGCCGCTAGCAGAGGCACCCGCAGATCGAGCGGCCCACGTCCAGTGACGGTGAGCAAGGCAATAGCCTGTCCTGCAGCTACAGGAGCCTGCACGGGCGACTTGAAATCAACCGCAATCCGCACGTGGTTGCGCCAGTCATGCGGCATCGTCAGCACGATGTCGTAGGGTGCCGCCACGGCGGCCGTTGGTTGGGCACCGAGCCAGATCGGCACCGACTGCACGATCTCGTTCTTCGAGAAGAGCTTGACGTCCTCGAAGCTGGCGAACGCCCAGTTCAGCAAGCGCTCGCCCTCCTCCGCCCGTGCTCGTGAAGACGGAAGGCCGTTTAGCACCTCGATGACGCGTCGACCATCACGCGTCGCACTCGCACACAGGCCGAATCCACCGGCATCCGTGTGGCCAGTCTTCAAGCCGTCCGCGAGGCCCTTATCGACCAGGACATTCCTGTTCCCCTGCGCAATGTTGTTGAACTTGTAGTCCTTCTCGGAGAAGTAATGATAATACTGCGGATAGTCTTTGATTAGATGAAGTGCCAGCATCGCAACGTCGCGAGCCGACATGTGATGATCGGGATCCGGCCAGCCGGTCGTATTGCGGAACTGCGTGTGCGTCAGGCCAAGACGCTGCGCCTGCTTGTTCATCAGGATGACGAACTGCTCTTCCGAACCAGCAATACCCTCTGCGAGCACGACGCAAGCATCGTTACCCGACTGGATCAGCATGCCGCGGATGAGATCCTCCACGGCAACCTGCTGACCTAGTGGTACGAACATCTTCGAGCCCTGCATTCGCCAGGCCTTCTCGCTCACCGCAAGCGTCTGCGCAGGTTGCAGGCGGTTCTCGCTGAGAGCCGCAAAGACGAGGTACGCCGTCATCATCTTCGTCAGCGAGGACGGCGGCATCGGGTCATCAGCTGCTTTCTGCAGCAGCACCGTCTCGGTTGCGGCGTCGATGATGAACGCCCACCGTGCTTGGGTATCGAGTGGCCCGACGGGCGTGTCGGCGGCACCAACCGCCGCCGTGCCGGGCTCAGGTGCCGTCGGTCGATCGACCGGCCTGCCCCGATGCCGGCTCGCGGCCGATCCGACACCACAACCTATGGAGGCTGCAGATACTGCGCCGCCTGCCAGCAATGATCTTCTGGTGGACAAGGGTCGCCCCTACTCAACGGTGATCCGAGCATCGGTTACTCCGCCTGAACGGGCGCGGTCCAGTGCTGCATCAGCCTGTGTCACGAGATCGAAGGGACCTAGCCATATGCTGAACGAGGCTGAGCGGCCATGGCCTTCCTGGCGAAGCGTGCCGGCGAGCGAGCTGGCGAGCTGACGGGCGTAGACGCGCTGGCTGAAGTGGCCAGCATCAATCCAGAGCCGGCCCGGATCGGCGGACCCTTGTACCAACCCGCCCAGGGTCAGTTCGGTTGGAGGTGCTTCAGGTTGATACAAGGGCAGGGGTGCAGCCTTCCCGGGCGACTTCGAGGTGCCCGGAGACGTCAGAGACTGCTCCTGAACAGCTGCGACCGGCGCCGCGATTAGGTCGCCAGCCGGTGCATTACGCACCGAATGCAACACTGTCTCGCTGAGCGACGTATCCTCGGTGATCTGTATCCGCGTCGCATGACGTGGTATCATTCCCAACAGGCGAGCAGAAGCGGGCGTGACTGAGAGCAGCCTTCCCGGCGAGGCCGGCCCGCGGTCGTTCACACGCAACGTAACGACCCGCCCGTTCTCGAGGTTGCGCACGCGAAGTACCACCGGCAGTTGCAGGGTCTGATGCGATGCGGTGAGCGAGGCGGGATCGTAGGTTTCACCATCCGCGGTTCTAGAACTGCTTCCCTGACGCGGACCGTCTACGACCGCAAGACCAGTTGCCACGTACGAGCCCTCGTCCCTCGGGTAGAACCAACAGCCGTCACCTCGCCAAGGTGGGCCAAGCACGTAGTGGACACCAGCCGAAGCCGGCTCTTGTAGCTTCCGGCGACCGCACCCCGTCATGAGGCTCACGATCGACGTCGCAACCAGCAGCACGACCGCAAACCGCGTCATGCCGTGGCGCTGCCGAGAAGTCCCACTGCCAGTCCGTAGAAGTCAGACGGATTATAGCGGCGCAGCACCTCGAAATTGTCGTAGGCTAGGAAAGCTTCCCCACCTGCCCCATCAGGCAGCAGTAGCCTGGCGGAGACGTCGCTGCGCGAGAACAACTGTCCATCCGAACGACGGACTCCGAGACGCATCCACGACCCCAGTGACCGAACCGGATCTCGGACAGCCTCTGCGGCATCGAAGCCAGAAGGTATCGCTACCGGCTGACCCCACGGAGCGCCGGCAGTCCATCCATTCTTTGCGAGATAGTTCGAGATCGAAGCGAATACGTCGGCTTCGCTGGACCAGATGTCACGTCTTCCATCACCATCCCCATCCACAGCATATCGCAGGTAGGAAGTGGGCATGAATTGAGGTTGACCCATTGCTCCGGCATAGCTTCCGAGCATGCGAGGCGCCGCTATATCACCTTGTTGCAAGATCAGCAGCGCATCCATCAACTGGTTGCTGAAGAAACTTCTGCGACGTCCGTCGAAAGTTAGAGTGGCAAGCGCATCGATTACGCCGAAGGAGCCAGATCGGCTGCCATAGTTCGACTCCAGACCCCAGATGCCGATCACGATGCGTGGGTCAACCTGATAGTGCTTCCAGATCTCAGTCAAAAGGCTGAGCCTGCTTCGATAGCTCGTTCGAGCAGCCTGGATTTTCTGTGTCGTTAGGACACGTCGTCGATAGGCGTTCCAGCTGAGCTGGAACTCTGGTTGATGCCGGTCCAGTTCCAGCACCCTCATGTTCGGCTGCCCAAGGGAAAGGGCATCGTTGAGTATGGATTGACTGACGCCCAGGCTTCGAGCCTGGTCGGCGAGTTTCCGGAGAAAGGAAGAGTAGGACGCCGCGCGAACGTTAAGTGTTCCGGACGCACGACCTGCTCGAGCAGGCAAGCTGATCCCGGTAGCCAGTGCTGCAGCTGCCGCAACCAGTCCAGCTCGCCGCGTGATCATCTGCGTCTTGTGGCACGGTCCTGTTGGCTACGGCAACAGCTCCAGAATGGTTTCGGCTTCACCGCAGCCAGCCTCATGGTTCCGTCACACCGCTACACGAACATCCCAAGCGGCGGATGGTCTCACACGAGCCCTATCCTGGAGCGCCATGCTCCCGTGGTATCGGGTCCAATCAGATGCCGTCTCGACGGTCTCGTCGCAGTTTTCCCGGGTCGCTTCATCCTTGCCGGAAGAAGCGCCTACCAGGCTCCGGTCGAGCTTGGCTGCTGATCTCGTGACGCTGCTGGTGCAGCAGAGACCACGATCGCGATGATGCTCTGCCGCAATAGGTGTCAGATCTCGCAGGGCTTGATGGGCATGAGAAGAGGCGCCGGCTGCCGGTGCCCATCGAGCGGGATGGATCGGTAACCTGTTGAGACTTGGCATTTATACGCTCGGACGAGCCCTCGGCGTTGATCCTGTGCGACGCTCGGGCGCGTTTTCTCTTCCCTGTCCTTCTGCAGCGTGCTCGATCCTGATGCTGACGCCCTGTGGAAATATCAGGTGACGTCGATGGCATACACAGATATGGGGGGCCGTCGTAGTCAGAGCGACTTTTTTTGGACATCCCCTCGCTTGACCGCTGTGCGATCTCACCTTCACCAACCAGAGGCCAATAAGTCTCACGAGAACAGGCTTCTAGGCTGCGCTGATCCACGGCTCCCAGTGCAGCCGGATTACTGACTCCGCATGATCTCGCTATCGGTAGCCGGTCTGCTGAAGGCCGCTGGCGCGCATCCATCGCTGCAGGCGGCTGCCATTATCATCGGCACGTTCATCCTGGAGGATGCAGCGACGGTGCTTGCTGCTACGCAGGTTGAGGCTGGCCTAGTCCGGCCGGTCCTAGCGCTGGTGGCTCTTTACCTGGGGATCGTGATAGGCGACTTGGGCCTATACGGTGCCGGCCGGCTGGCTGCTCGGTCGCCGATGATCAACCGGCTTGTCTCAGCCGAACGTCACGCACGAGGTCGGCGATGGCTCGCCGACAGGGTCTTTCGGGTGGTCCTGGTAAGCCGCTTCATTCCAGGCGCAAGGCTTCCGACCTACACAGCATGCGGCTTTCTTCAGGTTAGTTTTCCACGCTTCACCCTTGCTGCGATCGTCGCAACGTCGATCTGGACAAGCTTGCTTTTCCTTCTCTCACTTCGGATAGGTCGATTACTCATGAACCATTTCGGTGCATGGCGATGGGCTGGAGCGATCGGATTTGCTCTGGCGGTGGTACTCTTCGGGCGCATCGTGGCTCACTTCCAGGATGAGAAGGCATGAGTGATCTCACCGCCGTGGAAGCCGAAGCGGCGAGCACCCCTCAGGTTTCGAGCTTCGAATTCTGGCCAAGCTGGATTTTCTACGCCCCCGTCGTGGCCTACTGGATCGCCCTCGGCCTACGTTACCGAGACTTCAGCCTTCCCTCCGTCGCAAACCCGCGAATCTCCACGGGCGGTCTCTGCGGCGAGAGCAAAAGCTCAATTCTGGATCAGGCGGGTCCGCTCGCGGCTCAGTGGATCGCACGATACGTGACTTTCCGAACCGCGGAGCAGGATCTACCAAGAGCAATTTTCCTGTTGCGCCAGGAAGCGCTGTCTCTGCCGATCGTCGTCAAGCCGGACATTGGCTGCAACGGTACGGGTGTCCGGTTGGCGCATAACGAAAGCGCTTTAGGCGAGGTTCTAGCCTCGTTCCCGCGAGATGTTGACTTGGTCTTGCAAGAATTGGTTCCTTACGAGGGTGAGGCAGGCATTTTCTACATCAGACATCCTGGTTCGACTGCGGGCAGCATCACGTCTCTCACGCATAAGAGGGCGCCGATTCTTTTCGGCGACGGTAAATCGACGCTTCGTGAACTGATCCTGGCCGATCCGCGCACCCGCCTTGTCCCTCACCTCTATCTGCCGCGACTTCACAATCACCTGGAGAAAGTTCCTGATCCGGGGGTGCCGACAACGTTGGTCTTTGCTGGAAATCACTGTAAAGGCTCGATATTCGCGAACGGCGCATCAGACATCACATCAACACTTACAGAGAAGATCAACTACATCATGTCTGACATCCCGGACTTCTATTTTGGTCGTATTGATGTTCGATATCTAAACATTTCGAGCCTGAGGCGCGGCGACGCATTCCGCATCATAGAGATCAACGGGGTCGGTTCGGAAGCGACACACATTTGGGATCCCTCAACGCCTCTTCGCGAGGCATACCGCGCCCAGTTCAGTCACTACCGTCAGGCCTTCGAGATCGGCGCCGCGCTGCGGGCGTGTGGACACAAAAGCAGCGGTTTGCTGCAGATCATCCGCGATTGGCTCACGCAACGCCGCTTGATGGCCTCCTACCCGATGAACGACTAGCACCTCGGCGATTAAGGATTAGCGGGATTTCCTAGGCCACCCGCTCCGAAGATATACTGACTGATTGTCTGCTCAAGGCTTAGCGTCTCCCTCGTCGACCGTATATTATTCCCGGATGCAAGCATGGTCTTCGAGCTTCCAGGATCGACCAACAGAGCATTCTCAGTTGTAAATCCGCTGCTACCTATACCAATAGTGGTGTCCGACGGGAGGCGATATGCGGTGTCAACCTGGAAATCAACGTGCGCCACGTATAAGACTGGATCCAGGCTGATCAAGCTCACCCTCCCTACTTTGACCCCTGCCAGTTCCACGTCGGCACCCTCATGCAAGCCATTCGACGATAGAAAAACCGCATGCAGTAGATATTGATCTGCCGAACGGCTCCGCAAGCGCGTCATGCCATAGGAATAGAATCCTGCGGTTACTGCGATCACCGCACCGCTGGTCAACGTGGCAACCCACCTATGCCGCTGCACGAAAACCATCTGTCACGCTAGCCAACATCCTTATAGAAGCGCTTTGGGTATGCATCAGGGAACGGAGCGACGTCAATTGGCCCGGCTTGCAGGTTCTCCGCAGCTACGGCAACACCACCTTCTGAACGAAGTGAGACTGCAGACATGACCACCATCCAGGCGCTGATCATTGCGGTCCTTCAGGGAGTGACCGAATTGTTCCCGGTTAGCAGCCTCGGACATGCCGTGATCGTGCCAGCTCTACTTCATTGGAACATCGATCAAAGAGGTGCCGCGTTTCTTGCGTTTCTTGTAACACTGCATTTCGCCACAGCCTGCGCCCTTCTTGCATACTTCTGGCGCGATTGGTTCACGCTTGCACGAGGCGTCATCGGCTTCGGTTCAGCATCCATCAGGAAAGAGAGCCGTCATATTGCGTTGCTCATCATCCTGGCGACCATTCCCGCTGTGATCCTCGGTTTTCTCTTCGAGAGCTTTCTCCGTCGGCTCTTCGGTACACCGCAGATAGCTGCGATCTTCTTGGTGCTTAACGGCGTCATGTTGCTGCTCGGGGAGAGGCTTGCTGCCGGGAAGCGTCGGCTTGATCGCCCGATCGCCAGTTTGAGGTGGACCGATGCCATCGCCATAGGCTTGTGGCAGTGCTTGGCATTCATCCCGGGCGTTTCTCGCTCAGGCGCCACAATCGTCGGAGGGGTGCTTCAAGGCATCGATCACCAGGGAGCAGCCCGATTCTCCTTTCTGATCGGAACGCCGATAATTCTAGCGGCGAGCGTTCAACAGGCGCTGCATCTTCACCGATCGGCGGTTGCAGTCTCCGACTGGAGCCCCGCAATACTGGCCTCGATCGTCGCAGGACTTACCGCCTTCTGCAGCACCGCTTTCCTCATGCATTATTTTCGCTCTCATGAGCAATGGGCTATGAGCCCTTTCTCTATCTACTGCGTGTTGTTTGGGTTGCTTAGTTTCTTCCTCCTTTACGTCTAAAAACTGCATGTCAAAACAGTGCGGTGTGCTGATCCGGATCATTGTCGCCGCTGCCCTGTCCATGATGCTGACGGCAACGGCACCAAGTTCCATCGCGATCACGCCGATATCCCGTCTCAGCACGCCGTGGTGGAGACAGCGTTTTCAGGAAAAGCAGATCGAACTTCACCGCGAGACGGTACGGCTTCTATGGCTCGGAGACTCCATCACGCAGGATTGGGAAAGCGACGGCCCACAACCGTGGCGCAAGTTTGCCCCGGTTTGGAAGCGGTTCTACGGCGACCGTCATGCAGTCAACCTGGGCTTCAGGGGCGACAGTACTTGTCACCTGCTCTGGCGTCTTCAGCATGGCGAGCTTGATGGTGTCAATCCGCGAGCAGCGATCCTTCTGATCGGAGCCAACAACTTCGGTCGGATCCATGTTGACGCGAACCAGACCTACCAGGGCATCGCCGCTGTCGTGCGGCTCCTCCATCAACGAGTTCCGGCGATGCAACTGCTTGTGATCGGAGTTCTACCATCCATTCGGTCGTCATGGGTGAGCTTGAATACACGTAGCCTCAATCGTCGTCTGGCTCTCCTACCGGCTAATGAAGGCGCTTGGTTAAGATACATCGACGTCAGCGCCATTTTCGAGAGTGATGGGGACGTTGATCCTGATCGTTTTCTCGACCCACTCCTGACACCCCCTGATCCGCCGCTGCATCCTAATGCCTACGCACAAGCGGCCTTGGCAATGAAGATCGAGCCCACGGTGGCTGCTATGATGGGTGACTTAGAACACCGCTGAAACGTTCCGTTGGTCCTATACCCGTCATGGTGATACAGAACCTGAGCGGTAAGGAGGAAGTTCGTCATGCGTGCTCATGTGTTCCTGGCTACCCCTTGCTACGGCGGCGTCGTGACTCAGGGTTACATGCAATCTGTGTTCGGCATGATGCAGATAGCGCAGAGTGATGGATACGACATTACATTGGCGCTACTTGGTCAAGACGCGCTGATCACGCGCAGCCGTAACACGCTCCTCGCTCACTTCATGGAAAATTTATCCGCGACGCACATCCTTTTCGTCGACGGAGACATCAGCTTTGATCCCGCTCTCGTGCAGCGAATGCTTATGGCGAGGAAAGAGATCGTTGCGGCATGCTATCCGCTGAAGACGTTCTACTGGGATGCTCATTCAGAGCATCAGCTGAAGCAGGGGGTTCCCCCCTCTACGGCTGGCCTTCGGTATGTCGGAGAGCTCTGCCAGGGGGAACTCGCTAAGCGAGAGGGCAGTCTGGCAACTGCGACCTACGTCGGGACCGGCTTCATGCTGATCAGCCGGACGGTGATTGATCAGATGATCATTAGCTATCCTGAAACACGTTATTCAGGCGTCCATGCTTATCCAACTGACCAGACAGTGAGACCTGTCCCACATGCTTTGTTTGATTGCATGATCGATCCTGTGACGAGAACCTATCTGAGCGAGGACTTTACCTTCTGCTATCGCTGGCGAGCTCTGGGAGGTGAAATTTGGCTCGACACGAGATCCCGCCTGACCCACACCGGCCCGACCGATTTCCAGGGAGCGCCTGTCGAGTTCTTCGAGCCTCGGTAAGCCGTGAGGCAGAACGGCGGGTCTTTCTCACAATGATCGAGATTAATGTTCCTCAAGTGGGAAGTGGTAGCAGGGCTCAGCTGCCTTAAAAGTTATGCAAGGCCTTCTCTTCGACGGCCGGCCACCAAGCGCCCGAAATGTCCGCTCGATTGTCTGCCGACGGCGCTGAAGGTGTCTGCGCAGCAACGCACCGACTCAGGCAGCGGCAACGCTTGACCGATCTCCTCTAACGGTTGGAGGTAGAGCCAAAGATAACGCGGCAGTCTGACGACGCGCCGTCCGCGCGAGCCAGCCGGCTCCATACACCGGGAAATTTGCCAGTTCCCGATACGAGGCGATCTGAGCAGTCGTCAAGGCAAGGATAAGAGCGGTCACGTTAAACTGCGGTTGCGCTGTCAACTGCTTCACCGTCTCTGGTCCGGCGACTCCATCTTCCCGAATGCCTAGCATGCCCTGGAGGGTCACCACGCCGCTGCGACAAATTTGGGGTAATATGGAGGAGGATGGAATGCTCTCCAGAGCATGGTTTGTAAGCAGCGGCCGTGCAAGCCCAGCCTGTAGCCGACCATTATTCAAACATCGTATCAGGATGTTCAGACAGGTGGTCACTCCTCTGTTCCAACCGAAATCGAATACCATCAGGTCGATGCCGGATGGGAGCGTACTGCAGTCGAGTGGCGACCAATAGTGGCAGCGGGCTATCGTCTCATATGTCGGTAGAGCCAGCTTCCGCATCTGGTCTGCCGTTATGCGCGCGCCTGGTCCCATCCAGAGCAATAGTGCTGGGGCGCCGACCCCCATATTCGATCCTACCAGATCACCAACACCGACCTGTCCGCTTGTCCAGTTGCCGGAGTCGCGAGGATCGGCCACGTAGCCACCCTCCTCCGCCCTGGTGAAGGCGGAGCAGGACTTGAAACAAGATTCCATGATTGACCCCGACTTGACGCGCCGTCGAATGCTCGTGCGCGCACGCCTATGTCATGGCGCTTCCGCACCATTGCAGTATGACGAGCCCGCTGGCGCCGTTTCCGCCAGCGCCGGTTGAACCTCCAGAACCACCTCCGCCGGGCCAGAAGCCCGCCGCTCCGGCACCGCTTAACGTTGAATAGGTTGATGCGGTGCCGAAGCTGGGGCCTCCGGCACCGCCAATGCTTGTGCCGCTGAGAACGGAACCGGGCTGTCCTGTTCCCGACCCTGGGTTCGACAGCGCTTCCAGTTGCAGTACCGCGTCGCTGCCGGCTGTTCCACCCACCCCGTTCTGCCCGGCACCGCCGTTACCGCCGTTGCCGCCTCCGAACACTGACAATATGCCGCCGAAGCTCGTGGGCGTGACGGACGCAGAATTAGTGCCGCCAGATCCGACCACCACGACGTAAGTCTGGCCGCCGACAACATCGAGCATCACTTCCAAAT
>CAXTNV010000074.1:0-794 GCA_964245755.1 uncultured Acetobacteraceae bacterium
GGCGGCGCCACCCGGCCAACCGCGCGATCGGCCTCGACCACGAGCCTGCCCGGAGCGCGCGCGCGGCCCGCAACGCGCTCTCGCTCGGGGTGCCGGCGCTGCAGCTGCACCAGGGTGCGGCGCCCGAGGCGCTGCGCGGGCTGCCCAGGCCCGACGCGGTGTTCGTCGGCGGCGGCGCCACCGTCCCGGGCGTGCTCGAGGCGGCCCGCGCGGCGCTGCGGCCGGGCGGTAGGCTGGTGGTGAACGCGGTGACGATCGAGACCGAGGCGGTGCTGCTCGCGGCACGGGCGGCGCATGGCGGCAGCCTGACGCGGATCGGCATCGACCGCCTCGACGCGGTCGGCAGCATGCACGCACTGCGTCCGGCGATGCGGATCACGCAGTGGTGCTGGGTGCGATGAGGACGGTGGCGGGCCTCGGCTGTCGTCACGGCATCGCGGCGCGGGCGGTGATCGACCTGCTGGAGGAGGCGAGTGCACGCGCCCGGATGCGGCCCGCCCTGCTCGCGATCCCCTGCTTCAAGCGCGACGAGCCGGGACTGTTCGAGGCGGCGCGGGTGCTGGCGCTGCCGGTGCTGCGGGTGACGGGTGCGGCACTGCGCGCCGAGCAGCCACGCTGCGTCAGCGGCTCGCAGCGGGTGGCCGACGTGGTCGGCGTGCGCAGCGTCGCCGAGGCCTGCGCGCTCGCCGCCGCCGGACCCGGCGGCCGGCTGCTGCTGCCGCGGATCGCGCGCGCGGGGGTTACCTGCGCGCTGGCGGTGGTGGATGATCCGGCATGACCATCCACTTCATCGG
>CAXTNV010000074.1:804-1643 GCA_964245755.1 uncultured Acetobacteraceae bacterium
TGCTGACCCTGCGTGGGCGCGACTTGCTGGCGCGCTGCCCGGTGTGCCTTTATGCCGGCTCCATCGTGCCGGCGGCGATGCTCGGGCACTGCCCGCCGGGGGCGCGCCTGATCGACACCGCGGCACTCGACCTGGACGCGATCGAGGCGCACTGCATCGCGGCGGATGGCGCCGGCGAAGACGTCGCGCGGCTGCATTCCGGCGATCTCTCGATCTACAGCGCCCTCGCCGAGCAGCTGCGCCGGCTCGAGGGTCGCGGCATCCCCTATACCCTGACCCCCGGGGTGCCGGCCTTCGCCGCCGCCGCCGCCGCACTCGGCTGCGAGCTGACCCGGCCGGGGGTGTCGCAGAGCCTGGTGCTGACACGCATCCCCGGCCGTGCCTCGGCGATGCCGCCGCGCGAGACGCTGGCCGCGTTCGCGGCGAGCGGAGCCACGCTCGCGATCCACCTCGCCATCCACGGCATCGAGCGCATCGTGACCGAGCTTTCTCCGTTCTACGGCGAAGCCTGCCCGGTGGCGGTGGTGGCGCGCGCCTCCTGGCCGGACCAGCGCGTGCTGCGCGCGACCCTCGCCGGCATCGCGGCGATGCTGCGGGCAGAGCCGATCGAGCGCACCGCGCTGGTGCTGGGCGGCCCGGCGCTCGGCGACGCGCCCGGGCCGGAGAGCGCGCTCTACAGCCCGGGCTACCCCAGGAGGTTCCGCGACGCGGCTCCGCCCGCGGGCGCCATCGGTGCCCGCCCGCGGAGCGCGCCTTGAGAGTCGAACAGCACGATCTCCAGCGCCGCTCCGCTGTCGCGCAGCGGTTCCGCGGCGACGCTCCAGGCGCGCGAGGCGACG
>CAXTNV010000074.1:1653-5450 GCA_964245755.1 uncultured Acetobacteraceae bacterium
CCCGCGGCCGGGGGGCCCCCCCCCCCCCCCCCCCCCCCCCCACGCCGGCCGCCTCGGCGAGAGTGAACGCCTCCGCGGTGGTGTTCGCGGCCTCGATCCGTCGCATCTCGCTTGCGGGCAGGCCCGCCTCCGCGGCGAGTGCCGCGAGTGCCGTGCGGTCCACCACGGCGCGCCGCGAATGCAGGTCGAGCCGTCCCTGGGCCAGCTTGGTGATCTTGCCGATGCCGCCGGCCACGGTGACGCGGCGCACCGGATGGGCGCGCAGGTATTTCAGCATCCCGCCGACGAAGTCGCCCATCTCGATCAGCGCCACCTCGTCGAGCGCGTGCAGCTTGCGCACCGCCTCCTCCGAGGTGCGGCCGGTGGCGCCCGCGACGTGCTCGTGCCCGCTGGCACGCGCGACGTCGATGCCGCGCCGGATGCTGTCGATCCAGGCGGCGCAGGAGAACGGCACCACGACGCCGGTGGTGCCGAGGATCGACAGGCCGCCGACGATGCCCAGCCGCCCGTTCAGGGTCTGCGCCGCAAGCGCCTCGCCCCCGGGTACGGAGAGCGTGACCAGCGCCGCCGGCCGCGGATGCAGCTCGGCCAGTGCGGCGCGGATCATCTCCCGCGGCACCGGGTTGATCGCCGGCTCTCCGGGCGGCAGCGCGAGGCCGGGCCGGGTGACGGTGCCGACGCCCGGCCCGGCGCGGAACCGCACGCCGGCATCGGCTGGCAGCAGTCGCAGTTCGGCCCGTATCAGCGCGCCGTGGGTGACGTCCGGATCGTCGCCGGCATCCTTGACCACGCCCGCGGTCGCCGTGTCATGCCGCAGCCTGCTCTCCGCCAGCGCGAATGCCGCAGCCCCGCCGCGCGGCAGGGTGATCGAGACCGGATCAGGAAACCGGCCGTGCAGCAGCGCCGCGTAGGCCGCCTTGGCGGCCGCCGTGGCGCAGGCGCCCGTGGTCCAGCCACGACGCAGCGTTCCGTCCGGTCTCACGACGCGCAATGTAGGATCCGCACGACGGGGAGTCACGGCGGGTGACGCGCGGCCTGCTGATCGCGGCACCGCGCTCGGGCAGCGGCAAGACGATGGTGACGCTGGCGATCCTCGCCGCGCTGCGTCGGCGCGGGATGTCGCTGCGCGCCGCCAAGTCCGGCCCGGACTACATCGATCCCGGCTTCCACGCCGCCTGCCTGGGCACGCCCTGCCTCAACCTGGATAGCTGGGCGATGCCGCCGGCGCTGCTCGCGTCGCTGCTTGGCGGTGCGTCGGAAGACGCTCCGGAAGACGAACTGCTGCTGGTCGAGGCCTCGATGGGCCTGTTCGACGGGGTCGAGGCGGCGGACGGCCGTCGCGGCAGGGCCGCGGATCTCGCCGCGCGCTTCGAGCTGCCGGTGCTGCTGGTGCTCGACGTCTCTGGCCAGTCGCAGTCGGCGGCGGCGGTGGCGCGCGGCTTCGCGCTGCACGATCCGCAGGTGCGCGTGGCGGGCGTGGTGATCAACCGCGCCGCCTCCGCACGGCATCGCGACGGTGCTCGTCAGGCAATCGAGCGGGCTGGCCTGCCGGTGCTCGGCTGCCTGATGCGCGACGCGGCGCTGTCGCTTCCGGAGCGTCATCTCGGCCTGGTGCAGGCGCAGGAGCACGACGCGCTGGAGGGCCTGCTCGCGTCGCTGGCCAAGCGCGCCGAGGCCTGCCTCGACCTCGACGCCGTCGTGGCGATGGCGGCGCCGCTGCGTCGGCACGATGCCGCGACGCGCCCGGCGTTGCCGCCGTTCGGCCAGCGTATCGCCCTGGCGTGCGACGACGCCTTCAGCTTCCTCTATCCGCACGTGGTTCAGGGATGGCGGCAGGCGGGCGCCGAGATCGTGCCGTTCTCGCCGCTCGCCGACGAGGCGCCGCCGGAGCGATGCGACTGCTGCTGGCTGCCCGGGGGCTATCCGGAACTGCACGCCGGACGCCTCGCCGCCTCTGGGCAGTTCCTGGCCGGCCTGCGCCGTTTCGCCGAGAACCGGCCGGTGCACGGCGAGTGCGGCGGCTACATGGTGCTGGGCCGGACGATCGAGGATGCGGCAGGCGGCGTGCACGCGATGGCCGGTCTGCTGGGCCACGCCACCAGCTTCGCCCGCCGCCGAATGGTGCTCGGCTACCGCGAGGCGCGACTGACCGCCACCACCGGCTTCGGGCCGCCCGGCACGGTGCTGCGCGGTCACGAGTTCCACTACGCCAGCCTGAGCGATGCGGGCAGCGACGCCCCGCTCGCGACCCTGCGTGACGCCGGGGGCGCCGAGCTGGGGGCCGCGGGCGGCAGGCGCGGCTGCGTCAGCGGCTCGTTCTTCCACGCGATCGCGGATTGTCCCGGAACTCGATGACCGACCTCCGGAGCCTCGAGGCGCTGCGCCGCGCCTGCACGCAGCTTCCCGACCCCGATGCCGGGGCCGCGTCCGCGGCGAGCGCCCGCGAGGCGACCCTGACCAAGCCGCCCGGCAGCCTCGGGCGGCTCGAACAGCTCTCCGCCTGGCTCGCCGCCTGGCAGCGCCGGGCGATGCCGCGGCTTGACCGGGTCGAGATCCTGGTGTTCGCCGGCAACCACGGCGTCACCGCGCGCGGCGTCTCGCCCTATCCGGCCGAAGTGACGGCGCAGATGGTCGGCAACTTCGCCGCCGGGGGCGCCGCGATCAACCAGCTCGCCGGCAACGCCGGCGCCACGCTGCGCGTGATCGCGCTGCATCTGGAGCGGCCCACCGCCGACTTCGTGGAAGCGCCGGCGATGGACGAGGCCGGCTTCCTCGACGCCGTGCGCACCGGCTACGAGGCGGTGCGGCCGGACACCGACCTGCTCTGCCTGGGCGAGATGGGGATCGGCAACAGCACCGCAGCGGCGGCGATGGCGGCAGCGCTCTGCGGCGGCGAGGCCCCGGGCTGGGTGGGACGCGGCACCGGCGTCGACGATGCCGGGCTGCTGCGCAAGTGCCGGGCCGTCGAGGCGGCGCTGCGTCGGCACCGGACGGCGCTGGCCGATCCGCTCGAGGTGGCGCGCCGCCTGGGCGGCTTCGAGCTGGCCGCACTGCTGGGCGCGGCCCTGGGCGCGCGGCATTGCGGCGTCCCGGTGCTGCTCGACGGTTTCGTCTGCACCGCCGCGGTGGCGCCGCTGGTCAGCCTGCGACGCGACGCACTGCAACACGCCGTGCTCAGCCACCTGTCCGCCGAGGCCGGGCATCGCGCGCTGGCGGAGGCGCTCGATCTGGCGCCGCTGCTCGCGCTCGGACTGCGACTAGGCGAGGGATCGGGTGCCGCGCTGGCGGTGCCGCTGCTGCGCGCAGCACTCGCCTGCCACGCCGGCATGGCGAGCTTCGCCGAGGCTGGGGTCGCGGAGCGCACGTGATCGCGGCGTCGCTCCGGGCGCTGCGCACCGACCTCGCCGCCACGATCGGCTTCTTCACCCGCCTGCCGGTCACGTGGCTGATGCCGCGCGATGCGCGGGTCGACATGGCGCGCGCGGTGTGGGCGTTTCCGCTCGCCGGCGCGCTGGCGGGACTGTGCGGCGGCATCGTGTACGCCCTGGCGATGCGGCTCGGCCTGCCGGCGTCGCTGGCCGCCTGCTGCAGCCTCGCAGCGACGCTGCTGCTCACCGGGGCGCTGCACGAGGACGGCCTGGCCGATACCGCGGACGGCTTCGGCGGCGGCCGCGGCGCGCAGCGCAAGCTGGAGATCATGCGCGACAGCCGCATCGGCAGCTACGGCGCGCTGGCGCTGCTGCTGTCGAGCCTGCTGCGCATCCTGGCGGTCGAGGCGCTGGCGGCGCCGGGGCGCG
>CAXTNV010000074.1:5533-16570 GCA_964245755.1 uncultured Acetobacteraceae bacterium
CTGCTGCGTGGCTGGATGATCCTGGCGGCTCTGGCCTGCGCCGTAACCGCCTCCCTGATCGTCGCCCGGCTGGCGCGGCGGCAGGTCGGCGGCCACACCGGCGACGTGCTCGGCGCCTGTGCGGTGCTGACCGAGTGCGTGGTGCTGACCGCGCTCTGCGCCCGTTGACCGGGCTTCATGCCGCAGCGGCTAGGCGCACCTCGAGCAGATGATCGGCGACATCGCGCACGCCGCCGCGCACCGTCACCTCGCACACGCGGTCGCGGCGGCCGCGAAGCCGGCGCCAAGCCTCGTAGCCGTGGCTCTGCAGCGGCACGAAGGTCGACAGGCCGCGCCGCGCGGCACGGCGCATCGTGGCACCCGAGTTGATCGCCGAGAGATCCATCTGCTCGGCGTGCCGTCTCGCCAGGCTCAGCGTGTCGAACACCAGCACCTCGCGGTCGCGCTTCCGGTTCATCCTCGCTCCCAGCAGGCGTGCGAGCCCCGCCTCGTCCGGCCAGAAGAACACGCGCTCGTTGAGCATGCGCAGCCAGTCCGACGCGCAGAGCCGGTCGTCGAGGCAGGCGGACAGCGAGGGCATGATCAGCGGCAGGTTGTCGGTGATGATCGCGCGGCCGTGCGCCGGGTGTGTCAGCGTCACGCTCGCCATGCGCCGCTCGCCCTCGATGGTCCGACGCGCCGCAGCGGGGATCTCGAACAGCGTCAGCAACGCGCTGGCAGGCAGCAGCCCATGGCGCAGGATGCCGTGCACGGCGCCGGGGGCGGTGAGGTGGTAGAGCCGCGGGTGGCGCGCCGCGAGATCCTCCGGTGACACGTCGAGCCCGAGCCCGCGGCCGGACCTAGCTCTCGGCGCCCGGAGCCGGGAAGGGCAGGTCGTCCTGCTGCGCGGCCGGGCTCCTGCGTCGCGGCGCCGCGGCCGCGCGCAGGCGCAGCAGCTCGTCGACCATGCGGTCCATCGTCTGCCAGA
Organism: uncultured Acetobacteraceae bacterium; assembly: GCA_964245755.1. GTDB lineage: Bacteria > Pseudomonadota > Alphaproteobacteria > Acetobacterales > Acetobacteraceae > Lichenicoccus. The sequence goes on from CAXTNV010000074.1 coordinate 6,501, forward strand.
TCGGCTCGTCGCCGACACGCTCCTTCATGATCAGCCGGTGCGCCGCCAGCGTCACGTTCAGGGTGCCGCGCGTCGTCTCGGGCCGCGGCGAACGCATCTGCACCAGCGCCTTCTCGACCTCGTCGAGCGGCAGCGCCATCGCCTCGGCGATCGCTTCCGGCTGCGCGCCGGCGCGACGCAGGCGACGCGCCTCGGTCACCTGCCGGTCCGAAAGCGCGATGGATGGCCGCAGCAGCTGCGTGCGGCGCGACATCTCGCCCGAACCGCTGCCGGGTGCTTTCCCCTTGAAGGCCATGTCCGCTCCGCAGCCGATGCCTCGCCTGTGCGTGGCTGGACGCGGGCGAAGGCGTGACAGGATAGCACCGGATCAATCCGGCGACAGCGGCGCGCATGCACCGCCTCGATGCGCCGGCCGCCTGCGTGATCGTTCCCGTGAGCCCCTGGTCGATGGCGAGCCGTGGTTCCGACAGGTCGTCGAAGGCTTCTAAGCGGGCTGTTAATCATTCCTGCCTAGAACGGGGGCGGCAGTGAGGATCAGCTCGTGTTCAAGTTTCTTGAGATCGTCTTCCTCGTGATCACGCCGTTCGGGCTTGCGGTGCTGCTCGCCGTCGGCATCGTCCTGGATCGCATGGGCAGGCTCGACTCCGCGCTGCGCCTGGTCAGGCTGCCGTCGTCGCTGCCGAGGCGCCCTACCTCGCGATCGCGGCACTGAGCGACGCCGCGCTGCGGCTGACCACGACCAGGCTGCGGCTGACCACGACCAGGCTGCGGCTGACCACGACCAGGCTGCGGCTCGCCACCGGCATGGAGTGCGAGGGCGCGCAGAGCTTTCGGCACCCGGGGTGACACGGGCGTGGCCGGAGGCCGGCCGAGCGGGGGTTCGCACGGAGCCGCGCCGCCGTGCCGCAAGCCGATCTCCCGCAGGGCAGCCTAGGCCGCGTCTGGGGCGGCGTCTCGTGCCAGGACCGGCACGATCCGCACCACGGCCGGTTCGGGTGCCGGGGCCAGCAGGTCCACCGCGCCGCCGTCGAGCAGTGCCGGAAGCAGCCGCAGCGGCCCGCCGTGCGAGACCACGAGGCAGGGCCGGCCGTCGCGAAACAGGGCGCACGCGAAATCCTCCACCCGCCGCAGCAAGGCGGCACCGCTTTCGCCGCCCGGTGGGCAGAAGCCGAGCGGATCCGCCGCCCAGCGGTCCAGCGCCGCGCGCGGCACCGAGTCCCAGCTGACGCCTTCCCAGTCGCCGAAATCCAGCTCCAGCAGGCGCGGGTCCAGCATCGGCCGCACTCCGAGCCGTCGCCCGAGGAAGCCGGCGACGGCGGCGCAGCGCCTCGATGGCGAGCTCCAGACGCGCCGCGGGGACAGGGCGCGCAACGGCTCCAGCTGCCGCCCGATGCGGCCGCGCCACTCCGGCGCGAGAGCCGCATCGAGCCGCCCGTAGCAGGTGCCCGGCGGGATCAGGACCGGCGGATGACGCAGCAATGCGATCTTGAACCGGTTGCACGACCGATCATGTGTGATAGGCTAAAACTCCTTTCGACTGGTGATTTAGATGGACAACCCGTTCCAGGCGCGGAGGCGACGTCGCCTCGTCGAGCTTTGCCTCGCCCTGGTCGTGCTTTGCGGCGTCTCCGCCGCCCTGATCGGACAAGGCCGTCATCCTTTGGTATTATCCGGTCGGTTGCTGGCGAGCGATCTACGCTCCCGGTAGGGGGATAGAAGTCGCGGCCCTTGCCTAGCGGAACCCGATCCGGCAAGGCTTCTCGTGGATAAGCAGCACGGGCGCAACGTCAGTCGGCGTGGCAGCATCGCGGGACCAGGATCGGGCAACGATCCGGTCGAACCTGTCCAGGGGGTGTCGCCAGAATCATGGAGTCCGGATCGGTCTATCACGTCAAGCCGTCGCTGGCCGCCTCGGCGCTGATCAACGCGGCGCAGTTTCCGGTACTCTCCAATCATGCGGTGCACGAGCCCGACAGCTACTGGCTGCAGGAAGCGGGACGGATCGACTGGATCCGCTTCCCCGCGCTGGCCGGGACCAGCCGTTTCGACGGCGACGTGCAGATCTCCTGGTTCGCCGACGGGCTGCTCAATGTCTCGGTGAACTGCCTCGACCGCCACCTGCGCGAGCGGCGCGACCAGCCGGCGCTGATCTGGCAGGGGGAAGTCGAGGACGACGTCCGCCGCGTCAGCTACGGCGAGCTGCACGCCGAGGTCTGCCGGCTCGCCAACGCGCTGCGCGGCCTCGGCATCGGCAAGGGCGACCGGGTCGCGATCTACCTGCCGATGGTGATCGAGGGCGCCGTGGCCATGCTGGCCTGCGCGCGGATCGGTGCCGTGCACGTGGTGATGTTCGCCGGGCTGTCCGCGTCCAGCATCGCAGACCGCCTCGGCGACTGCGGCGCCAGGCTGCTGATCACCGCCGATGAAGGCCGGCGCGGCGGCAAGCGCCTCGCCCTGAAAGACGCCGCCGACGCGGCGCTCGCCTCACCCTCGGCGACCGCCGTAGAGCATGTACTGGTGCTGCGCGTCACCGGAGCCGAGGTAGCGATGCAGCCCGGCCGCGACCAGGACTACGCTTCGCTGGTGAGCCGCGAGCCGGCCGAGTGCGAGCCGGCGACGATGGCGGCGGAAGATCCTCTGCTGCTGCTCTATACCTCGGGCAGCACCGGCAAGCCGAAGGGCGTGCTGCACAGCACCGCCGGCTACCTGGTCTGGGCGCGCTTCACCCACGAGGCGGTGTTCGATTACCGCTCGACCGACCTGTTCTGGTGCACCGCCGACATCGGCTGGGTGACCGGGCACAGCTACGTGGTCTACGGCCCGCTGGCCAACGGCGGCACCAGCTTGATCTTCGAGGGAACTCCCTCCTGGCCCGAGCCGGGACGCTGGTGGCGGGTCATCGACAAGCACCAGGTGGCCTGCTTCTACACCGCGCCGACGGCGATCCGCGCGCTGATGCGCGAGGATCCGGCGACGCTGCACGCCACCTCGCGCGCCTCGCTGCGCGTGCTCGGCAGCGTGGGCGAGCCGATCAACCCGGAAGCCTGGCTCTGGTACTATCGCGAAGTGGGCGGCGAACGCTGCCCGGTGGTCGATACCTGGTGGCAGACAGAAACCGGCGGCATCATGATCGCGCCGCTTCCGGGCGCCATCGGCCAGAAGCCCGGGTCGGCCACCCTGCCGCTGCCCGGGATCTGTCCGGTGCTGGTGGACGAGAAGGGAACGGTGCTGCACGGTGCGGCCGAAGGGCATCTCTGCATCGACCGCTCCTGGCCCGGCCAGGCACGCACCATCTGGGGCGACCACGCACGCTTCGTGCAAACCTACTTCTCCACCTATCCCGGGCTGTATTTCTCCGGCGACGGCGCCAGGCGCGACGCCGACGGCTACTTCTGGATCACCGGCCGCGTCGACGACGTCGTCAACGTCTCCGGCCACCGCATCGGCAGCGCCGAGGTCGAGAGCGCCCTCGACGCGCATGATCTGGTGGCGGAGTGCGCGGTGGTCGGGGTGCCGCACGACATCAAGGGCCACGCGCTGTTCGCCTTCGTGGTGCTCAAGCGGGAGGGAGTTCCACCCGACGGACTGGAGGCCGAGCTCTCGCGCCAAGTCGGCCAGGCGCTTGGTCGCTACGCGGCGCCCGACACGGTGCTGATCGTGCCGGACCTGCCGAAGACCCGCTCCGGCAAGATCATGCGTCGCATCCTGCGCAAGATCGCCACCGGTGACACTGCCGATCTCGGCGACACCACTACCCTGGCCGACCCGGCCGTGGTGCGGACGTTGATCGACCGGCTGGAGAAAACCGCTTGAACTCGATTTCGATGGCCGGTCACGGCGCCGGCGGCACGCCGGACTTGGTCCACACGACCGTCCCGGCGCGGCTCGATCGCCTGCCTTGGAGCCGCTTCCACATGCTGGTGGTCGTGGCACTCGGCATCACCTGGATCCTCGACGGGCTCGAGGTCACCATCGTCGGCTCCATCGGCCCGATCCTGCAGGAGCACGGCACGCTGGCGCTCACGCCCAGCAACATCGGCAGCTCGGCATCGCTCTACGTGGTCGGCGCCGTCATCGGCGCGCTGATCTTCGGCTGGCTCACAGACAAGGTCGGACGCAAGGCGATCTTCAGCCTGACGCTCGGGATCTACATCGTCGGCGTGCTGCTGTCGGCCTGCTCGTGGAATTTCGCGAGCTTCGCGCTGTTCCGCTTCATCACCGGGCTGGGCATCGGCGGCGAGTACTCGGCGATCAATTCCGCCATCGACGAGCTGATCCCGGCACGGCTGCGCGGGCGTGTCGACCTGATCGTCAACGGCTCGTTCTGGGCCGGTGCGGCACTCGGCGCCGGCGGCTCGATCTTCCTGCTCGGAGGCGACCTGATGCCGGTCCGCTTCGGCTGGCGGTTCGGCTTCGCCATCGGCGGCGTGCTGGGGCTCGCGGTGATCGTGATGCGGCGCTGGGTCCCGGAGAGCCCGCGCTGGCTCTGCACGCACGGCAAGCACGTGGAAGGCGAGCGCATCACCTGCGAGATCGAGCAGCGCATCTACCACCATACCGGGGAGCCGCTGCCGCCCTGCCACGAGACGCTCGTGGTGCACAGCCGTGCGCGCTTCGGCTTCAGGATGGTGCTGGCCGCGATGCTCGGCCCGTATCGCACCCGCAGCATCCTGGCGCTGGTGCTGATGATCAGCCAGGCGTTCCTCTACAACGCCGTGTTCTTCACCTACGGCATGGTGCTGACGCATTACGAGCACGTGTCGACCCACAGGGTCGGGCTGTTCATCCTGCCGCTCGCGATCAGCAACTTCCTCGGGCCGCTGCTGCTGGGCAAGTTCTTCGACACGGTCGGCCGGCGCAAGATGATCTTCATCACCTACTCGATCTCGGGCGCGCTGATGATCGCGGTTGCGTGGCTGTTCTCGGCCGGCGATCTCGACGCGACGACGCAGACCATCGGCTGGGTGTCGATCTTCTTCTTCGCTTCCGCGGCTGCGTCGTCCGCCTACCTCACGGCGAGCGAGGTATTTCCGCTGGAGACCCGGGCGCTGGCGATCGCGCTGTTCTACGCTTTCGGCACCATCATCGGTGGTGCCGGAGCGCCGTGGCTGTTCGGTGAGCTGATCGAGGTCGGCGGGCGCACGCCGCTCGCCATGGGCTACGTCGCGGCGGCGGCGCTCATGCTGATCGCCGCGGTGGTCGGCCTGAAGATCGGCATCGATGCCGAAGGAAGGTCGCTGGAAAGCATCGCACCGCCGCTGTCGACGCTCTGAACACGAGAAGGGCGGCAGGATCATCGTCCTGCCGCCCTTGCGCATCGGTCCGGTTACTTGTTTAGGATCGGCGGCGTCGTGGTAGCGGTGGTGGTGCCAGTGGCCGTCCCGGTGGTCGTCTCGACATCGCGCCCGCCCGGACCTTCGATCTCGACCTCCTCGCGCCGCACTGTGTCGTGCACCGTCTCCACCCGCTCCTGCACACCCTTCTGCACGACGACCTCCTCGACCACCTGGGCGGTCTTGCCCACGACGGCTTCCTCGGCGGTCTCGGTCACCACGATCTCATGGTCGCGGAATGCGTCCGCACCCACGGTGGCGGTGCCGGTCACGGGTCGGCGGAACACCGATACGGTCTCGTTGCGAAGACGGATCTGCTCGTCCACCGGACGCTCGACCACGTAGCGGCGGATGCGGGTCGAACCCCGGTCCACCTCGCGCTTGCCGACCTGCAAGGTCTCCTCGGAGAGCGGGATGACCTCCTCCGCGCCGCCGCTCGTCGCGGTGGTGAGCGGCGCCGCAGCCACGACGGGTGCAGCCACAACCGGCGCCGTGCCGGTGCTCATTCCGCTGGTGGCGCCCATGCCGCTGGTGGAACCGAGGCCCGTGGTCGTGGTGGTGCCCGCGTAGGCGCCGCCCACGCTGGTGCCGCCGCCCGTGGCCGCGTCCTGCTCGTCGAGATCGAGCGGGCTGTGCCGCTCGAGCACCGTGTAGATGTGATCGATGTTGCTGCCGTCGCTGATCACGGTCACCACCGTACGTCCAGACTGGATCGACCGGTCATAGACGTCGTGCGTCTCCTGGGTGGTTTCCTGGCCGGTCAACCATGCCCAGAAGCCGTGATGCTGGGTGCCTTCGGTCGGGGTGCCAAGGGTCCCGGCACCGCTCTCGTCTTTCGCGTAATGTTCAATCGAGGACGCCGGAATGCCGGCCGCCACGAGATCGGAGATTGCGGCCTCCGCATGCGTGAGCGTCGAGAATACCGCTACAACTGTTTCACTCGCCATTTCAATCACCGCTCAAGTTGTTAGGTTGCACCGTTAACGTCACCGTCAGTGTCATTCTGCGTCCGCTGCACGACGGCCTCCTGCTGGCGGAGCACCACGGTCTCCTGATGTCGCGCGGTCGTCCTGACCCGGCTGACACGGATCTCCTGTTTCAGGAACAGCCGCTTCTCCACCACCAGCACTTCCTCGACGACCGGGATGATCGTGACCTCGCCCTCCTGACGTATTTCAGGCATGGCATCGATGATCGTCCCGACGGCGACACGCTCGATGTGGGCGTGCTCCTCGGCAAGCATCTCGTCGACGGCCTGCTCGCGGAACCTGGTGACGGTCGAGACTTTTACCCGACCGGTCTCCCGCTTCAGCCGGCTGACATCGAGCTGTTCGGCATGCAGCGGGACCACGAGTTCGCTCAGGGTGGCGTTCCCGGTCGGTTGGTCTTCCTGCACGCGCAACCGCCTTTTGCCAAGCGTATCGACCAACAGCACATGCTAATCGCTCGCCGCTGGTCCGAGTTCCTATGAAAAAACCTCGCCCCGCGGGGTCGTCCGCGGCCGTCGGTGCGGCGGCTTCGAGCCGGCGTTCGGGACGGCCGCGCCGTGCTCAGGGCGGCGGCGGCTGGTCCTCCGGCTCTCCCATCTGCCACAGCAGGAAGGCCTGCTCGTCCGCCTCCTCCGCGTCGCGCCGTGCTCGCGCTGCGCCGGGGCCGAGCTCTCCCTCGAAGCCGACCCGCAGCAGCACCGGCCGCCCGCTGCGGCTCGCCCGCTGCAGCCGCGCGGTCATCTTCGCGGCCTCCCACAGCGGCACGCGCGGATCCGACGCATCCCCGGTCAGCAGCACCGCCGGATAGGCGGCGCCAGCCTGCACATGCGCCAGCGCGTCCATCTGCAGCAGTGCGGGGAACTGCCCCCGCTCGGCGACGCTGCCGAACTCAACGATGCTGGACGCGCCGTCCGCAGCGAACTCCTGGCGCAGCGTGTTGGTGGCGCCGCCCCGGATCAGGGCGGCGCGGAACAGCTCGGGCGCGCGCGTGATCGCGCCTCCGATCAGGATGCCGCCGGCCCCGGTGCCGCTGCCGGCGAGATGCGCGGCATCGGTGATGTGCCGCGCGATCAGCGTGCGCGCGCAGGCGATGAAGTCGGTGATGCTGTTGATCTTGGTCGCGAGCCTGCCGCCGTCGCGCCAGGCCTGTCCGCCCTCGCCGCCGCCGCGCACGTGCGCGACCGCAAGGATGCCGCCGCCGTCCAGCCATGGCAGCAGCGTCGGCATGAAGGCCGGGTCTTCGGCGATGCCGTAGGCGCCGTAGCCTTCCAGCAGCAGCGGGCGCGGTCCGTCGTACCGGCGGTCGCGGCGGCTGACGATGGAGAGCGGGATCAGCGTGCCGTCGAGGCCGCGCGCGCTGGTCTCCACCGACTGGTAGGCGCGCAGGTCGTGCGCGAAGCCGGGCACAAGGCCGAGCGCTGCAACCGCCCGGCTCGCGGGATCGTAGTGCAGCCAGGCGAGCGGCTGGATCCAGGACTGCACGCCGACATCCACTCCGCCGCGGCGCGGGTCGGCGAGCAGTCCCCCCGCATCCTCTCCTGCCGGCGCGATGCTGCCGGCGACGGGCAGGGTGATGATCTCCGGCAGCACGGCGCCGTCCGCGAGGCGCAGCAGCGTCATCGCCGAGCCGTCGCGGCGGGCGAAATAGAGCCCGTCGGCGGCGAGGCCGATCCCGGTCAGCACGCCCGAGCCGGCCCGCACGCGCAGCCGCGCGCCGGCGAACGACGGCTGATCGAGGTCGGTCTCGACGATCTTGAAGTGCGGCGCGTCCCGATGCGTGAGCAGGTCGATGCGTGCGCCGCGCACCGCGACCGCCACGACGCCGTCGGCTGGCGCGGCGACCTGTCTCCAGGGCACCTGCGGCAGCCCGAGCGAGGCGTAGGGCGCGGCGTAGATCGCGAGCTCCGGCGAGACGCCGTCGCGGAGCTCTGCCAGCACGTAATCGGAACCGGGAGGCACCACCAGAGCGGGGAAGATCCGCGCCGCCCGCGACGGCATCGCGTCGAAGGCGCCGGGCAGGCGCTCGGGATCGAGGATCAGCCGGTCGCGGTCCGGATCCTCGCCCAGGCGGTGGCGGTAGATGCGCAGCGGCGCGTCGGGCGCGCCGGCGCGGGCGCGCGGGTCCGGACGCGGCAGCCGCGCGTAGAAGAAGCTGCGGCCGTCCGGCGCCCAGGAGAGCCGGGCGAAGCGGACGCGGTCGATCACGTCGGGGCGGATCCTGCGCGTCGCCGTCTCGATGACGTGCAGCGAGGTGCCCGAGCCGCCGGTGGAGACGCCATAGGCGACCAGGCTGCCGTCCTGCGACGGCGCGAACTGGTCGATCTCGGCGTCGCGCGCCGCACCGCCGGGTTCGGCCGGATCGACCAGAACGACGCCGGCGCGGCCATCGTGCGCCTGCGGACCCTGCATCACCAGGCGGGCAACCTGGCGGTCCGCGTCGAGCCGGAGAAAGAAGCGCTCGCCATTCGCGGTCGTCAGCCTGCTGATCCCGATGCTCAGCCCGTCGAGGTCGGAGATCGCCGAAAGCAGTCGGCCGCGTTCCGGAAGGCGCGCCAGCAGGGCGCGGGCATGATCGTCCTGGGCGCGCAGGAACCGCGCGAACTCCGGCACCGGCTCGCCTTCCATCCACCGGTAGGGGTCGGCGAGCGTCGTGCCGAACCGCTGCTCGGTCACCGGCGAGACGCGCGCTGCCGGAGGCGGATCGAGTGCCGCGGCCGCGGCGCGGACGCTCGGGATCGCGAGCAGCAGCGAGGCGAGCATCCCGACCCGCAGCGCGGGACGCGGATCGCAGCGCTGCGCGAGGCGGCGGTTCGGCATCGAGGTGACCTCTCCGCGACAGGCGCCGGACTGTGCGGAACCCGCGCCGGAGCGGTCAAGCCGACAGCTGCAGCGTGGTTGCCGCGCCGCTGCGTAGTGCCGAGCGGCAACCATTCGTTAACCTTTGGCGGCTAGTTCGTTGCGACCACGCAAGGGCTTCGCGATGACCGCGCACATCCTGTTCGGCGCCAGCAACCAGACCACCCGCGTGCTCGACCTCTGGGCAACACAGGCCGGCCCCTCCGGCGCGGTCGATCTCGATGTCGCCATCGCCCAGGATTTCGACCCGGTCCGCCTCGGCGCGATCACCCTGTTCATCGGCGGAAACGCCCAGGGGGCGCCGCAGCTCTGGAGCACCGACGGCACCGCCGTCGGAACCGCGGCGTTGCCGCTGCTCGCCAGCTCCGGCCAGGCGCTGCTCATTCAGTCTATGCAGGCCTTCGCCGGCGGCGCGGTGATCGCGGCAGAGAACCCGTCGACGCGGGCGAACTCGCTCTGGGTCACCGACGGCACCCAGGGCGGCACCAGGCTGCTGGCTTCCGGGCTGACCGCGAACGGGTTCCAGGTGGTCGGAAGCAGCCTGTACTTCACCGGCACGCCGGACCCGTTCCAGGTGGGCGGCGCGGGGCTCTACCGCAGCGACGGCACCGCCGCCGGCACGGTGCGCATCTCGCCGGCCGGCAGCACGGTGGCGCCCGACGCCTACGCGGCAGTGAGCAACGGCGTCCTGTTCGAGAACGACCGCGTCAGCGGCGGCGGCGTGGCCAGCACGCTTTGGGTAACCAACGGCACCGCCTCGGGCACCCGCCAGCTCTCGGTGGCCAACCTCGGCTCGAGCGCCGGCGGCGACGACTTCATCTCCCTGAACGGCATCGCGCTGTTCAGCTTCGCCGCCGCCGATGGCGGTTCCGTGCTCTGGAGCTCCGACGGC
>CAXTNV010000074.1:16580-17283 GCA_964245755.1 uncultured Acetobacteraceae bacterium
CGGTGGGGGGTGCGGGGGGGTGGCGCCCCGCGGCCCGCGCCGCGGCCCCCCGCTAGAGCCGGGGGGCGCTGGGCGCCACCCTGCTGACCGCGGTCCGCTTCATGACCCGGCTCGGCAACCAGGTGCTGTTCGCCGCCACCGAAGCCGACGGCGCGTCCGGGCTCTGGACGAGCGACGGCACCTCAGCCGGCACGCACCGGCTCGGCCTGTACCGCGAAATCGGCGATCTGACCGCGTTCGGCAGCCGCATCGCGTTCAGTGCCGTCGATGCGGCGGGTCATGCCTCCCTGTTCGTCACCGATGGCACCGCGTCCGGCACCGCCGAGCTCGCCCCTGCCGATGCCTCGGCGAGCGGGCTCGATCCGCTCGGCCTGTTCGACTATTTCGACCGCATCGGCTTCACCGGCAGCGATGCCGCCGGCAAGCAGGGGCTTTGGCTGAGCGACGGCACCAGTGCCGGCACCGTCGAGGTCGCGGTGCCGGCGGCCTCGAGCATGCAGACCGGAGTGGAGGCGCTGGCCGGCAGCGGCAACCTGGTGCAGCTCGGCTCCGGAGCGCAGACCTACCAGGCGGTCGACGGCGACACGGTGCGCGCCGGCGCCGGGCAGGACGTGGTGACCGACCCTTCCGGCTCGGTGCAGGTCAGCGGCGGCGCCGGCTCGCTGTGCTTTGCCGCCGAACACGGTCACGGTCCCGACACCTC
>CAXTNV010000075.1:0-5271 GCA_964245755.1 uncultured Acetobacteraceae bacterium
TGGAAGATGTCGGGATCGTCATCGGCGACCCGCACCGCCGCGCCGGACCAGTGATGGAAGATCGCCGGGTCGATCTCGGCGACGCTGCCGTCCACATGCGGCCAGTGATGGAAGATCACCGGCGAAGTATCCTCTGCGCCATCGGCGAGGTGGACAACCGGGGCGACACCTGCCCCATGTCTCGCCGCAAGCATCGAGGAGGCGGGAAGCAGCAGCGCCCCGGCTACGATCACCGATGCGCTCAGTCCCTGAAGAAACCGTCCAGTTCTGGTGGTCATCATGCGGGTCCCTGTTCTGGTCACGGACTCCATGTCCGGGCCAGAGCGAGATATAGACGCTCTGCGGCGTCGTGGACGACCGCGATCGAGAAAAGCTACGCAAGATCGCAGTCCCGCGCTTCGTCATTCGTCTCATCGCCGGATAATCGACAAGCAGAGATACTCGGCGTCTCCCCACGCAGAGGAGAGTCTGGCAATCTTGGCGTCTCCACCGCCAACATCGCGAAATCGCAAAAAGGTTGAGGCCGGATCACGGGCGTATGCACCGACTTCCGACGAAGCTTTTGCAGCCGCAGCGGACCAAGTGCCGGACGGCATTTGGCAGCGGTCAAGCGGGCGGCACCGTTGACGTAGCGGCGGGATCACGACGCATGAGCGTCGCGGCACCGACCACGACGGCGACGAGGGGCGTGACGATGCCTCCCGCCAGCACGATCCAGCCTGCGCCCCCGCACCAGATGACCAGCGGCAGGAGCAGCATGACATCGTCGGGATCGAAAGGTCGGGAAGCCGCCGATACGCGCTTCGTCGGCGCCTCCAGTGCGTAGAGCAGGAGGAAGATGGCGGCGACGGAGAACGCCGCGCTGAGGCCCAGTCCGACATGGGCGTGCGGCAGCAGCGGCAACCCGGGCCCGACACCGAGCCCGAGCCCGATGAAGATGGACATCGCGGCGCTGCAGTCGGCGGTGATGTCGAAGTGCCGGCCGATGCGACTGAACCGCCGGCTCTGCCGCGCGAGTTCGCCGTCGGCACGGTCGAGCAGCGCGGACAGGAGGAACAGGCCGGCACCCGGCCGCATCAGCCGGCCGGCATGGGTGAAGCACAGGGCCGCCAGCAGCGCCGTCAGCAACCGCAGCGCGGTGAGCATGTCCGGGGTGACGCGCGTGCGCACGAGCAGGCCGACCGGCCGGCGCAGGCCGCGGTGGAGAAGTGTATCCTGGCTCACGCCGCGACTCCCGAACTGGCTAGTCGATGGACCGCCCGACTGGTCGAGCAGCGCGACCCGGTCCTGTTCGACCTGTGTCGGAGAGGAACGAGCACGACCGCTGCACGATCGCTCGGATAACGGAAACGTGTCATTACGCTCCGGGTCTCGGTGTCCTCGGCCACGTGGTGGTGTGCCCGCGGCTGCATCGGAATGCCGATCCGATCGCGACGAGGAAGACGCGACCCGTTGGCCGCCGGTCGGCGCCGCCTCATCCGCCGGCTGCATCGTTGCGTTGACCGGTGCGTTGCCTTCCTGGTCGAACCTGCCGATGCGCACCGACCGGACCGATCTGCTTGCTAGCCACGTTGTGGTCGGCAGCCTCGTCTAAACCGCGTCGCGCAGACCGCCGGAGACACCCCGGTGGCCGGGTCTTTTACGAAACAATGTCTTGCAAGGTGCGCATCGTGGATGAACGCGGCACGGAACAAATGCCTCTCGTCACGACAGCGCCGATCCCGATATCAGTTGACGCTGCCCGGAGGACGAGGTCGGGCGTGCATCGGGAAATCGACCTCGCACCATTGCGTCTACGATCGGATCCGCCGGACCTCCGTCCGTCGACATGACGATCGCCACCGTCACTCAGAACAACCTCCTGACGGGAATTTTCCCATTTCGACGTGTTTCTTTCGCTGTTTCCGTTTTCCTGCCGCTGAGCAGCGATCCCACCCGGTTGAAGGCGCAGCGGCGACCGACGTTCGATCCGCTGATAAGCGTTCCCCCGCTGAAGGCGGCTTTTCTGCCGGATCTGGTGAACTGGAGCGCGTTCCCGAGCGGCTCGGCCGCGGTCCGCATCGCAGTGCCGCCAGGGGTGTTCGTGTTGAACCTCGTTCCGGCATTGAGCTCGTCCGACCTGACGTTCGTCCTGCCGAGGGTTTACGAGAGCGTCAGCTACATCCTTCAGCGCGCCGGGCGCGCTGGCGATCCGCATCGCGGCGCTCGGGCTCGCCAACCTCCGGCCTCTGCATGAGCTATTCGGCTCGCAGCTCGACCTGATGAGGAGAGCGGAACCCTGGTTCCAAGCGATCGGGCTCGTCGTGCTCGCTGAGGTGGCCGAACGTGTTCGATGCGGCAGGGCAACTTCTCCGCTTGATCCGCCGCCATCGAAACGCCGAGTGCTTCCTCCGCCCTGCTTGGCGTTTGAGCCGGCCGGATTGCCGGGCCGTTCAAGCGCTGCAGTTCACGCCTGGGACGATCCTAGCCGCAGCACCGGCTTGTTCCCGTCCCTGGTGCCTCGCGACACGCCGCCGGCCCGGGTGTGCCGGCCGCAGACGACGTCCGAACGCGATGGACAGGGCGCAACGCGCGGCCGATGGTGAGACCAGCTGTTCCGATGCACACGGAGAAGCGTCTTTCCGGCCGAAACATGCGAGCACGCGGTGCGTTCTGCGCGTGGCCGTGTGTTGTCGGGAGGTGTCTGAGCATGCCCTGGTTCTGGCGTCCGGGCAGCCGGCCCGCCCACAGGCCGCACGGCTGGCTCGATGTGGGAGTATCTGAATGACCGATGATCCGGGCGCTGCGCCTGCCGATGCGAGCGGCGGCGGCTTGGCCCAGATCGGGATCACCGGGCTGGATGCCGTGCTCGCCGGTGGTCTGCCGCGGGACCGCCTCTACCTCATCGAGGGGATGCCCGGAACCGGCAAGACGACCCTCGCGCTGCAGTTCCTCCTGGAAGGCCAGCGGCTTGGCGAGCGCGGCATGTACATCACTCTCTCCGAGACTGCCCACGAGCTGCGGGTTTCCGCCGCCACACACGGCTGGTCGCTGGCCGAGCTATGCATCGTCGAGCTGGTACCGGACTCAGGCCTCGGCTCCGACCAGGAGCAAACCCTGATCCACCCGGCGGAATTCGAGCTCGGCGAGACGATCGGACGCATCATGGAACGGTTCGAGCAGGAAAAGCCGGCGCGGCTCGTCATCGACAGTCTGTCGGAGCTGCGCCTGCTGGCGCAGACCCCGCTGCGCTACCGTCGGCAGATCCTCGCCCTGAAGCACCGCTTCACGAGCTCTCACTGCACGGTACTCCTGCTCGAGGACCAGACCGCCGAGCCGCGCGACCTGCAACTGCACAGCATTGCCCACGGCGTCGTGGCACTGGAACTGAGCAGCAACACCTACGGCGCGGAGCGGCGGTTCTTGAGCGTCGTGAAGATGCGCGGCGTCCGCTTCCGCGGTGGCCGCCACGACTACGCCATCGAGACCGGCGGCCTCGTCGTGTATCCGCGCCTCGTCAGCGCCGAACACCGGATCGAGGCACTGCCGGCCAGCGTCGAGACCGGCATTTCCGAGCTGGACGCCTTGCTGGGAGGCGGCCTGGTTCCCGGTACCAGCACCCTGGTGATGGGGCCGACCGGCACGGGCAAGACCTCCACCGCCACCCGTTGCGCCCTCGCCGCGCTGCAGCGCGGCGAACGAGCCGCCATGTTCATGTTCGACGAGGAGCTGAGCACCTTCTTTACCCGCTCGGCCAGCCTGGGCATGGACCTGCGGCCGTACCTCGACAAGGGTCAGCTCCACATCCGGCAGATCGAACCGTCCGAGCTCTCGCCGGGCGAGTTCGTGCACTACGTCCGCCGCTCGGTCGAGGTGGACGGCGCGCGGGTAATCCTGATCGACAGCATCAACGGCTACTTCCAGGCGATGCCGAACGAGCAGTACCTGATCCTGCAGATGCACGAGCTGCTCAGCTACCTGAGCCAGCGGCAGGTCGTGACGCTGCTCATCCTCGGCCAGCACGGCCTGGTCGGCGACGTGCGCTCGGACGTGGACCTCAGCTACCTGAGCGACACCATCATCCTGCTGCGCTTCTTCGAGGCTGCCGGTTCGGTGCGCCGGGGGTTGTCGGTGGTGAAGACCCGGACCTCGGACCATGAACCGACCATCCGGGAATTCAGGCTCGGTCGGGACGGCGTGAGCATCGGCGCCATCCTGCACGACTTCGACGGCGTGCTGAGCGGCATGCCCCGGTATCGAGGCAGCGCGGGTGCGTTGATGGACCCGGCGCTCGCTTCGCCTGCAGCACCTCCGCGGGAGGGCTGACGCCGGCATGGACATGGTGGCGGAACACAGGGTCCTGATCCTGGCGCCGCGCGGCCGTGACGCGGATGTGGCGGCGAGGACACTCGGCAAGATCGGTCTGCTGTGCCGGGTCTGCAGCGACCTCGCGGACCTGACGCAGGCCGCCTCCGAAGGCGCGGGAGCCGCGCTGGTGACCGAGGAGGCACTGGACGGCGATGCGAGCGTGCTGCTGCGCTGGATCGCGGCACAGCAGCCGTGGTCCGACTTCCCCTTCGTGATGCTGGCGGCGCCGCGGGGCGACGTCGAGCACGGAGCGCGGCCGCCGGCATGGTTCGGCAAGATCGGCAACGCCGTGCTGCTCGAACGTCCGCTCGGCGCTGCGGCGCTGACGAGCGCGGTGCGTGCGGCGCTGCGCGGCCGGGTCAGGCAATACGAGGTGCGGGCCTACCTCGCCGAGCGCAACCTGACCGCGATGCGGCTGGAGGCGCTGAACGCCTCGCTGGAAACCAGGGTCGCAGAACGCACCGCGGAGCTGCAGGCCGCCTACGAGCGCCTCGGGGAGGAAGTCCGTGAGCGATCCCAGGCCGAGGCTCGTCTCGCGCAGGCGCAGCGCATGGAGGCGTTGGGGCAGCTCGCGGGTGGGGTCGCGCACGACTTCAACAACGTGCTGCAGGCGGTGAGCGGCGGGCTGGGCCTGATCCAGCGCCGGTCAGGCAACGCGCAGGACGTGAAGAAGCTCGCCCGCATGGCCGGCGACGCCGCCAAGCGAGGTGCCGCCATCACCGGACGGCTGTTGGCGTTCGCGCGCCACGGCGCGCTGCGGGCAGAGCCGGTGGCTGCCTTGTCGCTGATGGAGGGCCTGCGCGAGATGCTGGCGCATACGCTCGGCGCCGGCATCACCATGCGGGTCGCCGCGGACGAGAACTTGCCGGAACTGCTGGCCGACAAGGCGCAGCTGGAGACCGTGCTGGTGAACCTCGCGGTCAA
>CAXTNV010000075.1:5371-17261 GCA_964245755.1 uncultured Acetobacteraceae bacterium
GGCGGCGGCTTTGCCATCGAGAGCGCGCCCGATCGGGGCACGACCGTCACGCTCTGGTTTCCCGAGGCGACGGACGCCTCGGCGGAGAACGACGACCCGGCGCCGTCCGGGATCGTGCTGACCACCGTTCGTGTCTCGGCCCGGGTGCTGGTCGTGGATGACGACACGATGGTGCGCGAGGTGCTGGTCGGACAGATGGAGGAGCAAGGCTACCGGGTGACGCAGGCGAGCGACGGCCTGGAGGCCCTGGCGCAGCTCGATGGCGGCGCCGTAGTGGACCTGCTGATCTCCGACTTCGCCATGCCGGGCATGAACGGCCTGATGCTGATCCAGGAGGCACGGCGGCGCCGGCCGGAGTTGCCGGCCCTGCTGCTGACCGGCTACGCCGACGCCAGCGTGCGGCTGGCCGTCGAGGATGCCGCGGCCGGCGGCACCGAGCTGCTTCGCAAGCCGGTATCCGGGATCATGCTGGCGGAGCGTTCGGTGGCGCTGCTGGCGCACGGTGCCGCGATCAATGGCGCGGCAGCTCGGTCGTCTGGCTCAGGCTGACGGGCGGCGATCGAGACTGTTCGGGGCGCGCGCGGACCGGGCGGCCCCGGTGCCCGGATCATGCAGCGTCAGACCGTCTCGAGCGGAAGCGCATGCAGCGATCCGAGGTGACGCTTGACGATCAGGACGGTCTCTGCGGCAAAGGCGCGCAGCGCAGGATTACGTCCCGCCTTCGCCTCCTGTGCGAAGGCCGCTCCATCCGCCGCGTGGATCGCATCCATCTCCTTGATGTAGGCGTTGTCGAACGCCTTGCCGGACAGGCCGCGGAGGCGATCGAGGCGCTTCTGGAAATCGGCGTTCAGCGCGGGGTCGAGTTCGATGCCGACCGACGCGGCAATGGATTTCAGCTTGGCGCCGACGAGCTGATGGTCGTGCACCTCGGTCGTGCCGATATCGAGGATGTCCTGGCGGCCGGCGGTCTGCGAGGCGATCTTGCTGGCCTCGACCTCGTACATCCCCCCCTGGGAGACCTTGGCGACGAAGGCTCGATCCGCCGCCGACAGGTCTCCAGGCGCCGCCCAAGCCGGCAACGAGGCGGACCCGGCCGCGAGAGCCGGCATGATGAGCGCGGCCCTGCCGCAGAAACACAGGACGGATCGACGTTTCACAGCATTCCAACCCTCAGGACTCCGGATCGAGAGAGGCCGCTTCCGCCGACCTTGTCAACCTTCGCGGGCGGCTCCATGGCGATGCTTCTCTCCGGCCGGGCGCAAGCTTGCTAGAGAGGGGCTGCACCATTGCGGATGCCTGCGTCATCGGCCGCCGGGCGCAGTCTTGGCGGCGCTGGAGGAACGGACGGCCATGAGGATCATCATCTTCGGTGCGACCGGCGGCACCGGCCGGGCAACGGCGCGTGCGCTGACGGCGGCGGGACACCGGGTCACCGGCTTCGCCCGGGACCCGTCCAGGCTGTCCGACCTCGCCACTCTCGACACCATCCGCGGCGACGTCATGCGGCCGGCCGACGTCGCCGCCGCGATCCCCGGCCACGACGCGGTCATCGTCAGCCTCGGCAACTCACAGAACCCCTTCGCGATGGCGCTCGGTGCCCGACGCACCACGACGCCCGACGTGTGCGAGGTCGGGACGCGCAACGTGATCGGGGCAATGCAGCCGGCCGGCGTCGGTCGCCTGCTGGTCGTGAGCGCGTTCGGCATCGGCAGCCAGCACGCGCTGCCGCTGCCGCTGCGGCTGTTCTATCGGACGCTGCTGCGCGAGCACATGGCCGACAAGGAAAAGCAGGAGATCCTCGTCAAGGCGTCCAGCCTCGACTGGACGCTCGTCCAGCCGGTCGGCCTGACCGATGGCAAGCCGACCGGCGACTGGCTGGCGGATACGAACGGCAAGAGCCGTCGCCAGCGGATCAGCCGCGCCGACGTCGCCGCCTTCCTGACGAGCCTGATCGACGGCCGCGCCTATCGGCACGCCACCGTGGCCCTGTCCGGCTGACCGCCCGCGTGCGCCCGAGGGTGCACCCCACGACCAGGCCTTTCGGTCGAACCGCACGAGGTCGGCCTTCTCACTTCCGATCAAGGATTGCGCCGACATGTCGCTGATGCACGACCTCACCTGCCGACGCTGCTTCAGTCGCTCGCTGGCCGCCGCCGTCGTGGTGCCGCTGGCCTCGATGTTCGGCCGTTCGGCGCTCGCCCAGAAGACGGAGGTCCCGGTGCCGGGATCACCGCTATCCGGGCGCAGCCACGTCCTGGACAGCGCGGCCGACACGCTGCAGTCCAAGCGTCCGATCGAAGCGATGAGCGCTTTCCTGAACGGCTTTCACTTCTACGCCGACGACATGGGACGGCAGGTGGAAGCGAATCATTTCTGCACGCACCTGTCCGAGGATTTCCACCAGTGCGTCATCTACGACTCCGCCCGCAGCGACGCGAAGCTGATCGGCATCGAGTACATCGTCAGCGAGCGGATCTTCCGCACGTTGCCGGACGAGGAGAAGCGTCTCTGGCACAGCCACCAATACGAGGTGAAGTCCGGCGAGCTCATCGCGCCCGGAGTTCCGGAGCTCGCCGGTCATGCCTTCATGGAAACGCTGGTCACGACCTACGGCAAGACCTGGCACACCTGGCAGGTCGACCGGTTTCCGCAGTTTCCCACCGGCATCCCGCAGCTGATGATGGGCTTCGTGAATGACCGCCAGGTCGATCCGCGGATGCTGGCCGACCGCGACCGGCGCTTCGGCGCTTCCACCGAGGCGCTCAGGAACGAACGCGGCGACATCGCGTGGCCGGCGGTGGTCGAGGGCGCCAACGCCTGGCAGAGCGGCAGGACGGTCCAGCTCACGCTGCAGGAAGTCGCGGTGAAGCGGCGCACCTAGCGCACCGGGCCGAGGCCCCTGGTGCGCACCGCCACGCTGCCCAGCGTGCGCAGGATCCTGGCGCTCGCCCTGAGCGTGCCCGACAGGTTGCCGGCAACCTTGGACCGGCCGGCGAGCCGGCGCCGGTACGGCACCGGCACCTCGATCACGCGCAGCCGCGCGGCACCCACGCGCATCTGCATCTCGAGGTTCCAGCCATAGGTCATTTCCCGCATGCCGAGATACCGCAGCACGTCCAGCCGGATCGCGCGATAGGCGCACATGTCGCGGTAGCGGGTGCCGGTCAGCACCCCGACCACGGCCCCCACGGCGCGTCCCGCCAGCACCTGGTGCAGGCCCATGCTGCCTGCCTCGCGTCCCTCGCGGTCGCGGGTGGCGATGACGAAGTCCGCCCGTCCGTTCAGGATCGGACCGACGATGCGCCCCGCCAGCTCGCCGAAGTCGCTGCCGTCGCCGTCCAGGAACAGCACGATCTGCGCCCCCATGGCGGCCGCCCGCCCGGCGCCGCTCAGGCAGGCGCGCCCGTAGCCGCGTCGCGGCTCGGACAGCACCTCGGCGCCGGCGCGTCTGGCTTCGTCGACCGTGCCGTCGGTGCTGCCGCCATCGACCACGATCACCGCCCCGATGAGGTCGCGCGGCAGACGCGAGACGGTCGGGCCGATCGCGCCGGCCTCGTTCCAGGCCGGGATCACGGCGACGATCCTGGGGCTGGTCGCAGGAACCGCCCCGGAGATGGCCGCGGCATCCGCCGTGGACACCGCTACAGGCTCCAGCGCAGGCCGCAGTTCTGGCAGGGCTTCGGCGGCGTGTCGCTCAGCAGGTCGCGGCGGAAGTCGCGGTAGGCGGGGCCGTTCCAGATCTCGCGCAGGCTCTGCTGGGTGGCGTCGCCGAGCGTGTAGCCGTCGTAGCCGCGGGCCGAGAACGGCGCGATGCAACAGGGCAGCGCGCGCCCGTGCGCGGTGAAATACATCAGCGACCAGGGGCGGCGACAGGTCGACCAGGGCTGATCGCGTTCGCCCTCCACCTGCTTCAGGCTCAGCCCGGGCTCGGTCGCGCCGGAGGCGTCGATGCTGACGCCGAGCTCGGCTCCGAGCGCCTGTGCGGTCTCGATCGCCGCCTGCTCCTCCGCCCGCGTCTGCTCGAACAGCGAGCTTCCGGCGCGCGCCATGCCGAACCCGGCCTCGTCAAACACCAGACGCTGCAGATGCACGTCACGCACGCCCATGTCGGCGGCGAGCCGCACGAACGCCGGGAGCTGCTGCACCGTCTCCTTCAGGCCGGTCAGCCAGAGCGAGACCGCGGGCGTGCGCGCGCCGGTCTCGGCCTGGTAGCGCGTGAGCAGGCGCACGTCGCGCACGATGCGGTGGAAGAAATCCTTGCCGCGCACCAGCTTGTAGGTCGCGGCGTCGGCGGCATCGAGCGAGACGCGCAGCTCGTCGAGCCCGGTCGCCACCAGCTCGGTGAACTTGCGCGGGTTGAGCAGGGTGCCGTTGGTGTTGAACAGCACGTGCACGCCGCGATCCTTGAGGTAGCGGATCATGCGCGGCAGGGCCGGCACCAGCATCGGCTCGCCGACTCCGTGCAGCACCGCGCGCGAGACGTCGGGCACCTGATCGACGATGCGGGTGAACAGCTCCCAGCTCATGTCGGCCGGCGGTTCCAGCGCCTCGAAGGTGCGCGGACAGGTCTCGCACAGCAGGTTGCAGCGGTTGGTCACCTCCAGGTAGAGGCAGACCGGCGGCGCCGCGGCCTGCGTCGCCCGTTCCGCGCCCACGGCCTCGAAATAGCGCTTCGGATCGTGCTGCCGGCTCGGCTCGATCGCCTCGCCCCGGGTGACGGTCTGCATCAGCTGTTCCTCGCAATCGTGGAGAGCCCGGTGGCAAGCAGGGGTGGCGGCCGCGCCCGGCGGCGGCGCAGATCCCAGGCGGCGAGCAGGATGGCCGGGCCGAACACCAGTGCGCGCCAGAGAAAATCGTCCCGGAACGGACGCAGGTCGAGCAGCAGCGGCGCCACCGAGAGCCAGAGCACGGCGCGCACCGGCGCCACCGTGGCGAACACCGCCAGGAACGGGAAGTACCAGGAGTAGTGCGGGCTGAGCACGATCATGAAGGCGCCGGCGAGCCATCCGGCCTGGGTGCAGAGGCGCACCGTGTCCTCAGCGTCGGGCAACGGCCTGCGGTTCCGGAGGGTCATCGCCAGGGCCATCGCCATCAGCACCGATGCTGCCAGCAGCAGGTAGAGCGGGACGGCTGCGGGCGGCGGCGTGACGAGTTCGCCGAGCCCCGCCAGCAGCCAGACGCCCCCACGGCCGATGCCCTCCTCGTCGCCGTAGGCGGAGAGGAAGCCGAACACCCGCATTCCGACGCCGGGAAAGCAGAGCCCGTCATAGCAGGCATAGAGGCCGACAATGGTTGCGAGGCACGCGAGCGGCGCCAGCCACCGGGCCGGACGCGGCAGCGCGGCGGGCCGCCAAAGGCTCGGCGCGATCCTCAGCGGCAGGAACGTGACCAGGATCGCGCCGCCGAGCGCCGCCCCGGCGAGGCCGTCCCGCCGGTGCGCCCGGCACAGCAGGGCGAGGGCGGTGAGCCCGGCCCCGGCGGCGTCGACGTGACCGTTGCCGGCGAAGGCCCACACCGCCAGCGGGTTCCAGGCATAGATCAGCACGCGCGCGTCCGGCAGCCCGGCGAGACGCAGCAGGCCGATCAGGCAGGCGACGGCCAGGCACTCGAAGCCGACCATCGCGATCCTGACCGCGAGCAGCGACTGGCGGATCGAGGCGATGGCGCGGAAGATCGCTTGCGCCATCGGCGGGTAGATGGTGGGCGCGTAGCCGCGCCGGTTGATGTGCGGATAGATCGACGCGTCGCGCAGCCGGAGCAGCGCGGGATCGGCCGGAACGTAGCGGTACGGATTGATCCCGGCCGCCTGCACGCGGCCGTCCCACACGTAGCGATACAGGTCGCTGGACAGGAACGGAGGCGCCAGCAGCACCGCGACGCGCAGCGCCAGCGCCACGCCGAGCACCACCCAGAGCAGGCCGCGCGACGGCGCGCGCAGGCGGAGCAGCAGCGCGCAGGCGCCCAGGTAGGCACACGCGGCGCAGCTGGCCACGGCGACGAACAGGTTGGTGCGCGGCACCGAGCCGACGCTGTCGGCGCCCGGCAGGTGCAGCGACAGCCCGACGATCGTCAGGGCTAGGATGGCGCCGCCCGCGGCCGCCAGGGCCCATTCGTTCAGGCCGTGCTTCACGACAGCGCCTGGCATCTCCGGAGGGCTCGGGTTCAACGACGACATCCCCGCGCACATGTTCCGGCACGGGTTGTATCACAGGCCGAGACGGTCGAGGCAGGCCCGGGTCGCGGGTGCCGCATAGGCGCCCGCGGGATCCTCCGAGGTGTGGCGGCAGCAGTGCCGCAGGCGCTCCAGCGCCGCGCCGTCATCGACGTCGTACCAGACCGGCAGCTCGACCATCGGCAGGCCGATCGCCTGCGCCCTGGCACGGGTCTGCGCGGCCACCTCCGCCGTGCTCCAGTCGATGTCCTCGAACAGCTCGGCGTGCGCCGCCTTCAGGCCGAGCAGGTAGTAGCCGCCATCCTCGGCAGGTCCGAGCACGGCACGGTCGCCGGGCAGGGCGAGCGTGCGGGCGGCGCTTACCAGGACCGAGGTCGGCAGCGTCGGACCGTCCGAGTTGAGCAGGCAGGCGGCGCCGAAGCCGCGATCGAGCAGGGAGCGGATCGCGTGCAGCAGGCAGCGTCCGAACCCCTGCACCCGCGGCGGCATCGGGCCGCTGCCGTCGGCCAGCAGCAGCGGCGTGTCGGCGGCGAGATGCCCTTCGAACAGCGCCTCCAGCCCGGCCGGGGCATAGGCGGCGAAGCCGCGCAGGGCGGCCTCGCGGGCAGCCTCGCGGATGTTCTGGGTGGTGTCGCGCAGGAACGCGGCACTCATGGCAGCTGCCGCATCCGCCGTGAGCGGCGGCACCAGGCGGGTCTTGGAGAACCCGGGCCGCGGCGCCTTGGCCATCACCGCGATGGCGCAGGTGCCGCCGTTCGCGCCGCTTTGCCCCTCAGGATTTGCCGAACCAGTTATAGCCACTGTCCTCCCGGTATCCGCCCGGCTCGTGCGCGTCGACGGACAGGGTTGTCACGAAACTCAATTCCTTGAAACCGGGCCTGGTCGGGGGACGGATCCCGAACCGCCGGCCCAGGCCGAACCGGGTGCGCCCGTCGATGGCAGCACCCAGAGCGTTCGCCGCCCCCGGATGCGGCGCGGCTGTCGGCGTGCGGATCGGCCATCGTCACCCTCCCGGTCGCTGCTGCGGCCGCTGCTGCTTGGTCGGCCATGCCTGCAGGCCGGCTCCTGGCGCGCCCCGGCGTCATCGTCACCAAGCTCTTCGGCACCAGCGCCGCCGGGGTTACAAGCACGACGAGGCGGGCATCGCGACGCGGCATGGGCCGGTCGGGGAGGCCGGCCCGCGGATCACGACGCACCACCGGCGGGCGGCCTGCGGCCGGTGCTCAGGCGGTCCAGCACGATGGTCGCGAGCAACGATGCCAGCGCCACCGCGATGAACGAGAACAGGCGCTGCGGTCCGCCGCGCATCACCTGCCCGGCGATCAGCGGTCCCGCGATCGCCCCCAGCCCGAACAGCAGCAGCAGCTCGCTCACGGTCTGCGAGCCCGGACGGTCCGGCCTGCGCGCGGCGGCGATGCCGACGCAAAGCCCGTAAAGCGGATACTGGGCGAAGCCGAACGCGCCGAGCATGAGGATCACCACGACCGGCGACGGTGCGGGCAGCAGGATGAGCGGCACGCACAGCGCGATGCCGAGCAGGGTCAGGCCCAGCAGCAGCCGGCGCCGGTCGATGCGTCCGGCGAGCATGCCGACCGGGGCGTAGGCGAGCGCTCCGCCGACCGAGTTCGCGGCCAGCATCAGCGTGTCGTCGCGCATGCCGAGGCCCGACATCGTGCCGAACACCGGCCCCAGGCCGCCGAGCGCACCGGTGATCAGCCCCACCACGAGGCAGCCGGCCGCACCCACCGGGGACGCGCGCAGCAGCCCGCCCAGGCGCGGCCGGAACGCCGGCGGCGGCGCCGGAGGCGGCACCCGGCCGAACGCGATCGGAAGCACCGACAGCAGGATCGCGCTCGCGGTCAGCAGGAACGGGGCACGGCCGAGCGGCACCAGGTTCAGGCTCAGCGTGCCGAGCAGCGAGGCCAGCAGGTTGACGATCATGTAGCTGGCGAAGGCGACTCCGCTGCCGGCCTGCTCCACCAGCCAGCCTTCCACGATCGCCGACAGGCCGCCGTAGCAGAAGCCGATGACGACCCTGAGCGCGATCCAGGCGGCGTCCCGCGGCCACGCCGCCAGCAGCAGGGCGCAGCCGGCGGACAATGTCGCCAGCGTGGCGAAGGCGGCAACGTGACCGAGTCGGCTCAGCATCTGGCCGACGCAGAGGCAGGCGAGCACGAAGCCCGCCGACCAGCCGGCAGAGAACAGGCCGATCGCGGTCATGCCGGAGCCGCGCTCGTGGCCGATGATCGGCAGCAGCACGCCCTGCAGGTTGGTGCCGAACACGAGCAGGCAGACGCCGCCGAGCAGGGCAGCCAGGGATGCGATGCTGGTCTCGCGGCCTGCGGCCATCGTTCGACGTCCCCCGACGGGTGGTGATGGCAGAGCACCGCGGACCCAGGCAATGGTCAGCGAGGGCGCCGTCCGGCCCATGCGCCGCACGATGACGTCGGGGATGCAGATGGTGTCGTGCGCTGCTGCAACCGTCGTCGCGCAGGCGGGAGCATAGCAGACTGCGGCGGGGACGTGTTCGTGGCTGCGCGCGCCGCAGGCTCGTCACGCCGCAGGCGTGCTGCGATATGCGCGCCGGGTGGCCCTCCGGCGACCTTCGCCGCGGGTCCTACGCTGCGGCCGTTGTGGCAGGATGCACGGGTGACGGAGGCTCGATCGAGATGAGGTCAAGGCGGCAATCGGTCTGCTCCCCGGGCCGCTGGCATCAGGGGCTGCATGGCACCTTGCCGTCGGGTGCGCGCGCGGACGCGCCGGTTCGGCGCTTCGTCGCCGTGCCGGGCACGTTCGAGCAGCCGCCGCTGGACGCGCACGTGGTGGCGCTGCACCTGGGCGGCGCCAAGCGGGTGCACCGCATGCAGGGCACGCGCCGCTGGGTGAAGGACGTGAGCCTCGGCTCGATGACCCTGATGCCGGCCTACCAGGCCAATCGCTGGCACACCGAGGGGCCGATCGACTTCGCGCACCTCGCCCTCAGCGTCGGCACGGCGGAGCAGATCATCGTCGAGGAGTTCGATCGCGAGCCTGCCACGCACCGGCTGCACGAGACGATCGGCGTCGAGGATCCGCTGCTCGAGCAGGTGTTCCGGGCGATCCTCGCCTTGAGCGAACGCCAGCACTCCGGTCGGCTGCAGATGGACGCGCTGCTGACCGTGTTCGCGGTCGCGCTGCTGGAACGTCATTCCACCGCCGGCCGGCTTGCGCCGGGCCATGGCGCCGGTCCGCGGCGGCGCGGCGGGCTGGCGGGCTGGCAGCTGCGGCGCGTGATCGACCACATGAACGCGAACATGAGCGAGGACATGACGCTCGGCGGACTGGCCGCGCTGACCGGCCTCAGCCGGGCGCATTTCTTCCGGGCGTTCCGGCAGAGCCTGGGACGCAGTCCAGGACAGTTCCGTGCCGAGACACGGATGCAGCACGCCAGGGTGCTGCTCGAGACCACGACGCTGCCGGTGGAGGAGGTCGCGCACGCGGTCGGCTACGCCAATGCACGCCACTTCGCCTCGGCATTCGCCGAGCGCGTCGGCCTGTCGCCGCGGCTGTTCCGGATCAGCCGCCGCTAGCCGCAGGCGCGAGCACCGCGCGCTCCAGCGCCTGCAGCCCGGCCTCGAAGCCGAGCCCGCCGAAGCCGACGCGGAACCGGTCCTGCGGCAGTTCCAGCAGCTCCGAGCGGAACACGCCGGCCGGCAGCAACAGCACGCCGGCGGTGCGCGCCATGCGCTCGACGAAGCGGCCGACCCCCTCGGCGCCCCTGTAGCGCGGGTAGCACACCACCCCGCCCTGCGGCGGGACGCAGTCGAACAGCGCCCGGTGGCGCGCGAGGAAGGCTTCGAGCCGCACCAAGTTCGCCGAGGCGATCGCCAGGTTGCGGGCGAGCAGCACCGGTGCCGCCTTGAGCGCGATGCAGGCCAGCACCTCGCTCGGGCCGGCACCGCAGGTCGAGAGGTACTGCCGCATCGTCGTCAGGCGGCCGATCAGCGCCGGCTCCCGGCACGCGACCCAGCCGACGCGCAAGCCGGGCAGGCCGTAGGACTTGGACAGCGCGCAGATCGAGACGCCGCGCTCGTAGGCGTCGGCCACCGGCGGCAGCCGGGACGCCGGCTCGCGCTCGGTGAGGCGGTAGACCTCGTCGCTGAGCAGCCAGATGCCGCGACTGCGGCACAGCGCCACCAGGGCAGCGAGACGATCCGGCTCGAGCTGGCTTCCGGTCGGGTTGTTGGGAAAGCTGATCGCCAGCAGGCGGGTGTTCGGGCGCAGCGCGGCCGCGACCGCATCCAGGTCGAGCGACCAGCCCGAGCCGGCGTCGAGGGCGACGCCGGACACGGCGCACAAGCCGAGCGCCAGCGTCTCCACCGACTGGTAGCCCGGCAGCACGATGACGGCGTGATCGTCCGGCGAGAGCAGGGCATGCAGCACTGCGTACAGCGACTCCTGCGCGCCGGCGAAGCAGACCAGGTCATGCTCGGCGACGCGCTCGTAGCCCGCGGCCACCGCCGCACGCAGCCAGGGAGCGCCGAGCGGATGCGCGTAGCCGAGGGTGACGCCGGCCCAGCGCGCCGCGTCGTGTGCATCGGCGAGCGCCAGCAGGTCGGCGAGGGCCACCGTCTCGCATTCCGAGGCGCTGAGATGGTGCGCGGTCTCGGCATGCCAGCGGGACAGGTGGGTCGCTACTTCCAGGTCGCGGACCGGATAGCCGGGCCGAAGATCGCCGTGCAGGTCGGTGTTCAGGTCGGTCATCGTTCTGGCTCGCTCGGATCCATCTGGTGCGGCGGAAGGTGCCCGATCCGGCGAGCCGGGCGCGAGAACGGCTAGCCGCAGTATCATGAGGATGCGGCCGCCTGCCAGTCCCCTGCTCCCGGCGGTGCATCC
Source organism: uncultured Acetobacteraceae bacterium (assembly GCA_964245755.1). Lineage (GTDB taxonomy): Bacteria > Pseudomonadota > Alphaproteobacteria > Acetobacterales > Acetobacteraceae > Lichenicoccus. The sequence goes on from CAXTNV010000075.1 coordinate 16,419, forward strand.
ACCGCTTCTGTTGCCGGCGGGTCGTGCGATACGATGCGCCGGAATCGCCGGAGCGCTCGATGCCCGCAGCCCTGAGCAGCCGCCTGTCCGAACGCCTGACCTCGCCGCGCCTGCAGGGGATCGTGCGCCGCAGGCTGGCGGAGCTGTGCGCGGCGGGTCTGGCGCTGGCCGCGATCGCCACGCTGGTTGCGCTCTCATCCTACGATCCGCACGATCCCTCGCTCGACACCGCCAGCGTGGCCGCCGCCCGCAACCTCGCCGGACCTCCCGGCGCGGTAGTCGCCGACCTGCTGCTGCAGGGCTTCGGCCTCGCCGGACTGCTGCCGCCGCTGGCGCTGCTCGGATGGGCATGGCGGATCGGCTCGCATCGCGGGCTCGGCAGCCTGACCCTGCGGACGGTGGCACTGCTCTGTGCCCTGCCCGCGGCTGCGGCCAGCTTGGCCGGCATGCCGCTGCTGATGCACGTCCATGACCGGTCCTGGCCGGCGGCGGCCGGCCTGGGCGGCGCCATCGGCCAGGGGCTGTCGCACATGGCGCTGCAGGCCGGCGAGGAGATGATCGGCCCCGCCGGCGGCGCCGTCGTATGGACGCTGTTCGCGGCACTGGCACTGGTGCTGACGCCGCTGTCGCTGGCGCTCTCGGCGGGGGAATGGCGCGCCGCGGGACGTCGCGCCCGCGGCGGCGCCAGGGAGGGCATGCAGTGGAGCGTCCGGCACGCGGCACGCTTTTCCGTCGCCCGGCCGGCGGCGCCCGATGCCGCGCCCCCTGTCCTGCTGGCCGAGCGACGCCGCCGCGGCGCCTGGAGCTGGCTCACTGGCCGCGCCGGCTTGGAGTCGCGGCGTA
>CAXTNV010000076.1:0-17184 GCA_964245755.1 uncultured Acetobacteraceae bacterium
GATCCCGATCGGCACCGGCTTCACCTCGACACGCAAGGCCATGGGCGTCGAGGCCGCCGAGGTGCAGGCCGCGGAGGCGCCGGCTGCCGAAGCCTCAGCCACTGAAGCCCGAATCGCGGACGCCGCGACCGCCGAGGTCGAGGCTGTGGAGGTCGAGGCTGTGGAGGTCGAGGCTGTGGAGGTCGAGGCTGGGGAGGTCGAGGCTGGGGAGGTCGAGGCTGGCGATGGGGCGCTGCAGGCGAGGTCGGAGCGGTTGCCGCCGTCGCGCAGCTACGTGCTGATCGTGTCCACCATCGAGGCGCGCAAGAACCACATCCTGCTGTTCCGGGTGTGGCGCCGCCTGCTCGAGGAGATGCCCCGCGATCAGATCCCGACCCTGGTGTTCGCGGGGAGGGTAGGCTGGCTGGTCAGCGACCTGATGCAGCAGCTGCGCAACGCCGACTACCTCGACGGCAAGATCCTGCTGGTCGAGGATCCGACCGACGACGAGCTCGAGACCCTGTATGCAGGCTGCCGCTTCACCCTGTTCCCGTCGCTGTACGAAGGCTGGGGCCTGCCGGTGACCGAGAGCCTGTCCTTCGGCCGGCCCTGCATCATCTCGCGGGCGACCTCGCTGCCGGAAGCCGGCGGCAACCTCGCGCGCTACTTCGATCCCGAGAATGCCGGCGAGGCCTACGACGTGATCCGCAACGCGATCGAGACTCCGGAACAGACCGAGGCCTGGGCTGAACAGGTGCGGCGCGAGTTCAAGCCGGTCACCTGGGACGAGTCCGCGCGCGGCGTGCTGCGCACGCTGGGCTTCGCGACCTCCAGCGCCTCGGCACAGCGAACCGAGGCCGGGCAGCTGACGGCCACGCATCCGGTCTGACCGACGCCGCCCGGATACGCGCCCGTCATGTTCGTCTCCTACGCCCAGAACTTCGAGGACGTGCTGCTCTGGCGCGCGCTGCGCCATGTGCCGCACGGCTTCTACATCGATGTCGGGGCGTCGCATCCCGACATAGACTCCGTCACCCGCGCCTTCTTCGATCGCGGCTGGCACGGCATCAACATCGAGCCGGGCATCGAGGACGCGGCGCGCATCGCGGCATCGCGTCCGGGCGACATCACCCTGCAGCTCGCCGCAGGCCGCACGGAGGGCGAGGCCGACTTCTTCTCGCTCCCCGGCAGCGGTCTGTCGACGACGGCCGCGGCGGTCGCGCGCCGCCATCCAGACGCGCAGCGGATCGGCTCCGGCCGGGTGGCGATGCGCACCCTGGCCGGGATCTGTCGCGCCCACGTGCGCGGCGAGATCCACTTCCTCAAGATCGACGTCGAGGGCAGCGAGGCCGACGTGCTCGCCGGCGCCGACCTGATCGCCTACCGGCCCTGGATCATCGTGGTCGAAGCGACTGCGCCGCTGTCGGAGACGCCGACGCACGAGGCCTGGGAGCCCGGACTGCTGCGACAGGACTACCGCTTCGCGTGGTTCGACGGCCTCAACCGCTTCTACCTGGCGGCCGAGCGCGCCGAGGCGCTGTCGCAGCATTTCCGCACTCCCCCCAACGTGTTCGACGACTTCATCCGTGCGCCGGACACCGACTGGGCAGCGCGCCTCGCCGCCGCCGACACGCAGGCGAAGACCGCCCTGCAGATCCTCGCCGACAGCGAGAACCGCCACGCCGACGCGGTGGCACGGGCCGGAGAACGCGCCGATCGTGCCAGCCACGAGCATGCGCGCCTGCATCAGCGGCTCGCCGAAGCCAGGGAGCAGGCCGAGGCGCGCGAAGCCGCGCTGCGCATGGAGGTCGACCGGGTCGCGCACGAACGTCACATGGCGCTGCACGAGCTGCAGCAGGTGCACCTGCGCCTGCAGGCGACGCTGCTGGACCTGGACACGCAGCGTCATCTGCTGGAGCAGAGCCTGCTCGCGCGCGAGCAGGCGGAGGAATGGCTGTTTGCGGTGCGACGCAGCAGCTCCTGGCGCCTGACCGCTCCGGTAAGGGTCGCGCTGCGCAGGCTGGGCCGCAGCGAGGCGGCGGCGCCCGGCGACCCGTCACGGGGCGCAGTGCCGCTGCCGCCCGCACCGGTGTTCGCTCCGCCGATGCTCGCGGCGGCGCCGGAACCGGCGCCGCTGGCGCTGCCGGACGGGTTCTTCGAGGTGGAGGCGGCGCCCGCAACGACCGCGCTGCCGCCCCGACCCGAGCGCAGGCGCGTGCACCAGTTCCATTCCGGCTCGGCGGTCGCGGATGCGATCACCAACGCCATGCTGCTGACCCGCACGGTGCTGCGCGGCCTCGGCTACGAGAGCGAGATCTTCGTCACCCACCGCGATCCCGCGCTGGCGCACGAGCTGCGCCTGGTCGGCGAGCTGCCGTCGCACGACGACTACGTGCTGATCGTGCGGCACTCGATCGGCCACGACGCGTTCGACCGCATCGTCGCCCTGCCGGCGCCGAAGATACTGATCTACCACAACATCACGCCGCCCGACCTGCTCGCCCGCCATCCGGTGCTGGCTGCCTACGCGGTGCTCGGGCGGCGCCAGCTCGCGGCCCTGCGCGGCCACGTGCACGCGGCCCTGGCCGACAGCGAGTTCAACGCGGTGGAACTGCGCCAGCTCGGCTTCGAAGCGGTGCGGAGCTGCACCCTGCTGTTCGACATCGCGCGGATGCGCGCCCATGCCGAGCATGTCGCGGGCGCCAGGGAGGTGGCACGCCCGGGGGCTGAAGCACCCGCAGGGGATGCAGCACCCGCAGGGGATGCGGCACCCGCAGGCCGGCTGGCCGGCGTGTTCACCATCCTGTTCGTCGGCCGGCTCTGCCAGTCCAAGGCGCAGCTGGAGCTGGTCAATGCCTACGCGGCGTTCCGCGTGCTGCACCGCGCGCCGGCCCGCCTGGTCCTGGTCGGGCGCCACGAGGGAGGCGCCGATCCGTACCTTCAGGCGCTGCGGCGGGCCGTCGCCGAGACCGCTTGCTCGGACGAGATCCTGCTGACCGGCCTGGTCAGCGACGCGGCGCGCGACGGCTGGTACGGACGCGCCGACCTCTACGTCTCGCTCTCGCGGCACGAGGGGTTCGGCGTGCCGCTGGTGGAGGCGATGGCGCACGGCGTGCCGGTGCTGGCACTTCCGAGCGGCGCCGTGCCGTACACGCTGGGCGACGGCGCCTGCCTGCTGCCCGAGGATGCGGGCCCGGAGCGGCTCGGCGGCATCCTGCACGCCTGGGCCGCCGATCCCGCTCGGCGCGCAGCGCAGGCGGCGCTGCAGCGCGCCTCGCTCGACCGCTTCGCGCTGCCCGGCCAGAGCGCGATCCTGCTGCACGCGCTGCTGCGCGCCGGCGCGGCGCTGCCGGCCGACCCGCGGCACGCGCTCGAGACCAACCTGCACTTCGCGGTCACCGGCCACGTCAACAAGACCTACAGCCTGGCGGCGGTGAATCGCGGCTTGGCGCTGGAGCTCGAGGCGGCGCGTCCCGGACGGGTGCGGCTGATCCCGGTGGAGGGCGTCGTGACCGCCGACCTGTCCGAGGTCCCGGCCGGAGACCGCGACGCCATCGCCGAGCTGACCGGGCGGCCGGCGCCGCTCGGCGCGCCGGAGCTGATCGTGAGCCAGCACTACCCGGTGCACGTGCCGACGCGCACGCCGGGCCAGATCCGGCTGGCACTGCTGTTCTGGGAAGAGTCCCTTCTCCCGGCCTCGACCATCGCCAGGCTCGAGGAGGGTTTCGACGGGATCGTGGCGCCGACCCGCTTCGTTGCCCGCGTGCTGGGCGATTCCGGGCTGCGCCTGCCGGTGCGGGTGATCGCGCACGCGCCGCCGCTGTCGGCATTCCAAGGCGTCCGCCGCGAGCGCGCGCGCGGCGAGCCGCTGACCTTCCTGCACGTCTCGTCCTGCTTCCCGCGCAAGGGTGCGGACGTGCTGCTGCGCGCCTGGGCCGCGAGTTTCAGCGACGGCGATGCGGTGCGCCTGCTGATCAAGAGCTTCCCCAACCCGCACAACACGATCGCGGACGACCTCGCCGCCCTGCGCGAGGCGCATCCCGGGCTGGCTCCGGTCACCCTGATCGACCAGGACCTCGACGCCTCTGCGATGTCGGCGCTGTACGCGCGGGCAGACGTGATGGTGCTGCCCAGCCGCGGCGAGGGCTACAACCTGCCGGCCGCGGAGGCGCTCGCCGCCGGGCTGCGGCTGATCGTCACCGGCGCCGGCGGCCACATGGATTTCTGCAGTCCCCGGGACCCGCGCATCCGCCTGCTGCGCTACCGTCACGCCCCCTCGGCCAGCCACCTCGCCACTCCGCACTCGCTGTGGCTCGAACCCGATGCGGCCGATCTCGTGACCGCGATGCGCGAGGCGGTCGCGCGCCCGGTGGTTTCCGAGGCGGGTGCGGTCGCCGAGCTGCGCGCGGCGCCCGCCGGCGGCCCGGCGTCGAGCCGGGCGGACGCGCTGGTAGAATTCGGGCTGGACCTGCTGCTGCGGCCGCCGCCGTCGCCGGTGCGCATCGCCTGGGTCTCGAGCTGGAGCCAGAGATGCGGCGTCGCCGAATACTCGCGGCTCATGCTCGGGGCGCTGGGGTCCGACCGCGACGCCTCGATCACCGTGCTGTGCGACTATCGCACGCCTTCCTATCCGCCGCTGCCCGGCGAGCTGCCGCACCTTCCGTGCTGGCAGGCCGGCGGCGCGTGCATCGACGAGCTGCTGCACGCCCTGTCGCGCAGCGATCCGCAGGCGGTGATGGTGCAGCACCAGCCCGGCCTGATCTCCTGGAGGTCGCTGCTCACCCTGATCGACGGTGTGACCGGGCTCGACCGCGTGCTCGCGGTGACGCTGCACAACACGCGAGACCTGCTCGACCAGCCGCCGAGCCTGCGCGACGCGCTGCTCGCCGCCCTGTCGCGGGTCGACCGCGTGATCGTGCACACGCTCGCCGACCTGGACCGGCTCACCGGGCTCGGTCTGGTCGAGGTGGCGCTGTTCCCGCAGGGCGTGCCTGCCGCGCTGCCGGCACGGGCGGCGCGGCCGCTCGGCCCCGCCGACGCGCCGGTGATCGGCAGCACCGGCTTCTTCCTGCCCGGCAAGGGCATCGACACGCTGATCGAGGCGTGCGTGCGCCTGCGCGAGCGCTGGCCCAGGCTGCAGCTGCGCCTGGTCAACGCCGCCTACGGAGCCGCCGCGTCCGAGGACGAGATCACCAGGGCGCGCCGGGTCGCGGCACCGCTTGGCACCGCGGTGCAGTTCCACACCGCCTTTATGCCGCAGGCGGACGGGCTCGCCCTGCTCGCCGGCTGCGACCTGATCGTGCTGCCCTACCGGCCCTCCAAGGAGGGCTCCAGCGCCGCCCTGCGCACCGCGCTCACCGCCTCGGTGCCGATCGCGGTCAGCCGCATCGCCCTGTTCGACGAGGCTGAGACGGCGGTGCTGCGGGTCGATGCCGACAGCGCCGACACCCTGGCGGACGCGATCGATACGCTGCTGCGCGACCACACGCTGCGCCAGCGCGCGCAGCACGACGCCGCAGGCTGGATCGCGGATCGTGCCTGGCCGCCGATCGTGCAACGCGTGATCGGGCTGCTGGTCGGACTGGCGCGATCGCGCCGATGAGTGCAAGCCCGGCCGCGGCGGGGTCGGGCGGAAACGAGCGGATCCTGTTCGCCAACCAGCTGCGCGGCCTGGCCGCCTGCTGCGTGCTGGCCAGCCACCTGATCGGCCAGTACTGGGGTGCGCGGCAGTTCGCCGCACTGGCCACCTGCACGCCGGTGCAGCCGGGCGCACCGCCGCCGGTATTCGCGCTGGTCGCCGATCCCTGGTTCCAGCCCGGCCCGTTCGGGGTGGCGCTGTTCTTCCTGATCAGCGGGCTGGTGATCCCGTTCTCGCTCGACCGCCACGGCCGGGCCGGCTTCCTGCTGGCGCGCCTGCTGCGCATCTATCCGACGTACTGGGCGGCGATGCTGATCAGCCTGTGCCTGCTGCGCGGCAACGCCGCGATCTGGCAGCTCGGCTTTCCTTACGGCTGGCGAACTATCCTCGCCAATCTGCTGCTGATCCACCAGATTACCGGCGACCCCGGCATCGATCTGGTCAACTGGACCCTGTGCATCGAGCTGGAATTCTACCTGCTGATGGCGCTGCTGTACTCGCTGATCAAGCGGGCGCCGCTGCTCACGATCCTGCTCGCCGCCGCCATGCTCACCGCGCTGCGACGACAGGATGCGAGCGACCTCGTGGTGATGCTGATCGGCACGCTGTTCCAGCTGCGGCTGCGTCGCCGCATCGGCCTCGTGGCGCTGACCTGCTGCGCCAGCGCACTCGCCGCGCTGTTCGTGCTGCAGGTGCGGCCGCCGGCGCTTTGCTACAACTACGGCTACGCGCTGCTGCTGTTCGCGGTGCTGTTCGGCCTGCGGCGCTTCGACCGCACGCGCTGGCTGCCGGACGCGCTCGCGGCGATCAGCTACCCGCTCTACCTGGTGCATTTCATCGCTGGATTCTCGATGCTCAAGCTGCTCACGCTCGGGCGCTGGTCCGGCTTGCGCCTGTCCTACGAGGCGGCGCTTGTCGCGGCCGTCCTTGGCGCGATTGCCGTTGCGACCTTATTACACTTTGTGATCGAATTGCCGGCGCTGGCACTCGGCCGCCGGCTCACGCGCAGGTGATGGTGGTTCGGCCGAATTAACCCGCCTCCTTGCATCTACCCGTGCGTTATCGCGCGTAACAGAAACGTCCAGATCGGAGACCAATTACATGTCGCCCACAGATACCGCCCAGGATAGCAGCCTCTTGAGCAAAGCTGCCGCCGGGCTGGAACGTCGCTCGCTGTTCAAGCGCGCGGGAGCCGGTGTTGCCGGTGCCGCTGCGATCAGCGCGCTCTCCACCGGCGGCCTTGCGCTGTCCGGCGGCACCGCACACGCCGCCGCGCTGACCGATGCCGACATCTTCAACTTCGCCCTCAACCTTGAATACCTCGAGGCCGAGTTCTACCTCCGGGCCGCCACCGGTGCGGGCCTTTCCGACGCCGACGTCACCGGAACGGGCACCGCCGGCTCGGTCACCGGAGGCACCCTCGTACCGTTCGTCAGCCCGGCGATCCAGCAGTATGCGCAGCGTATCGCTGTCGACGAACAGGCACATGTGCGCTTCATCCGCTCGGTGCTCGGCAGCAGCGCGGTGGCGCGTCCGGCCATCGACCTGCAGACCAGCTTCACCACCCTCGCCGTCGCGGCCGGCCTGATCGCACAGGGTCAGACCTTCAATCCGTTCGCCGACGACGTCAGCTTCCTGCTCGGCTCCTACATCTTCGAGGATGTCGGCGTCACCGCCTACGCAGGCGCTGCTGCGGCGATCTCCAACAAGACCTACCTAACCGCCGCGGCGAGCATCCTGGCGGTCGAGGCCTATCACGCGGGCGCGATCCGCACCCTGCTCTCCGACCTCGGCGCCGGTGTCGCCACCAACGCCATCTCCGCCCTGCGCGCGACACTCTCGGGAGCTGCCGACGACGCCGGCACGCTGCTGCAGGCGCCCGGATACACCAACGCCTACAACTTCCTCGACACCGACCTGAACGGCCTGATCTTCACCCGCACCACAACGCAGGTCCTGAACATCGTCTATGGCGGCGGTGCCGCGTCGAACAACCTGTTCTTCCCGAACAAGCTGAACGGCACGATTGCCTGATCGTCCGGACGATCAACTCGAGCGGCAGGCGGCTCAGGCCGCCTGCTCGCTGGTGATCATGCTGCGCAGCTCGAGCGCAAGCTTGTCGATCGAGAACGGTTTCATCAATACCTGCATGCCGTCGCTCAGACTGGATGGGCTCAGCGCCGGGTGGTCCAGGTAGCCGGTGATGAAGAGCACCTTGAGTGCCGGGCGCAGCTGGCGTGCGTGGTCGGCCATCTGTCTGCCGTTCATACCGCCCGGCAGCCCGAGATCGGCGATCAGAAGATCGACCTCGACGTGCGGCGTCAGCATCGCCAATGCCGTGGCTGCGTCCGCCGCCTCAAGCGAGACGTAGCCAAGCTCCTCCACCACTTCACGCACCAGCATCCGGATCAGGGGCTCGTCGTCCACGATCAGGACCGTCTCGCCCGTCCCAGGACCCGCGCTTCGAAAATGCTGCATGACCATCGTCTCCGCAGATGATCATATCGCAGTTCAAACTTCCAGGAAATCATGACAGACGCGTGCCGATGAGACGGCCGCTCAGCGAGCGAGGCGATGCCTGCTCGACGCGAACAGCGTCTCGGCGCTGCGCATCACCTGGATCCGGTAGGCGAGGTTCAGCCTTGGGGTGTGCGAATGGTAGTCGCCCACCGCGCGCAGCAGGTCGCCGCCCGTCTCGTCCAGGTACGTGCGTAGGATCGCCCCCGCCGCAGCGATGTTATAGCAGGGCTCGTCGCGCAGGCGGCGGAATACCACCTGCGCGGGCGCGTGGGTGTAGCGCGAGAGCGGCTGCAGCCACCGCGTATTGATCTGCATCACCCCCAGATCTAGGGTCCCGTCCGCATCGGGATGCAGCGTCCCCTGGCGGCCACCCTCCACGCCCTGGATGGCGGGGAGCACCCGCGGCGGCAGATGATAGAGGGAAGCGACTAGCGTCATGCAGGCGAGATACGGAACCAGGGTCAGTGCCTCCGACGGTGCCCGTGTTGGTAACCAATGCCACCGCTGATGTCGACGCACGCACGGTCGCAGGCCGCCGACGAGCAGCGGCCGGCAGAGCAGGGCTTCACCCTGATCGAACTGCTGGTGGTGATCGCCATCCTGGGCCTGCTGATCAGCCTGGTGGCGCCTGCGGTGCTGCGCCAGCTCGGCGGCGCCAAGATCTCCATCGCGCGCCAGTCCATCGAGCGCATGGGCTCGATCCTCGACACCTACAAGCTCGATGTCGGCACCTACCCGACCACCGAGGACGGCCTGCAGGCGCTGGTCGCACGGCCCGGCGACGCCGATGCCTGGGCCGGGCCCTACGTCAAGGGCGCCGTTCCGCTCGACCCCTGGAACCACGCCTACCTGTACCGCAACCCATCCGCGCGCGAGGGCCACGATTACGATCTATGCTCGCCCGGTCCGGCCAACGGGGGGCCGGAAAGCGAGATCTGCAACAAGTGAGGCTCATCCGAGCAGCAGCCAGCAGCCGAACAGCGACGCCGCGAGCCCGGGTCCGAAGGCGACGCGTTGGTTCCGCTCGGGCCTGCGTCGCAGCCGGGCGGCGCGCGCCAGCACGCCCAGCAGCGTGAGCACCGCGGCAGCGCATACCACGACCGGCAACGCCGAGCTGCCGAGCCAGGCACCCGCGGCGGCGAGCAGCTTGGCGTCGCCGTGACCCAGGCCGTCGATGCCGCGCAGCCGCCGGTAGCCCCATGCGACGGCGCGGAACGCGAGCCAGCCAAGCAGGCAGGCGAGCGCGTGATCGCCGAGCTGCTGCGGCTGCCGCCAGGCGGTGGCAGCGAGGCCGAGCAGCAGCAGCGGCAGAGTGATCGCATCGGGCAGGCGCAGATGCCGCCAGTCGATCAGGCCGAGCGCCAGACAGCCCCAGCCCAAGGCGCAGCCAGGCCACAGGCGATCCGTTGCGGTGCCGGCAACACCGAGCACCAGGCCAGCGACCGCGACCGCCGCGAACTCGATACCGAGGTGGAACCATCCGATTGGCGCGCCGCAGCCCCTGCACCGACCGCGCAGCATCGCGAAGCTCGCCAGCGGCAGCAGTTCCGCCGGTCCCAGCACCCGTCCGCAGCGCTCGCAGGCGGAGCGCGACCACGCCCAGTCCCGGCCGGCCGGCAGCCGCCGCACCAGCACGCCGAGGAAGCTGCCTGCGAACGGCGCCAACGCCAGCGCCAGCACGCCGTCCGAACCCATCGTGCCTCCCGCCGCACAGCCTGCCGGAAGGCTTGCACTTCCGCGGCACAGGCGGCAATCGTCCGCAGATGAGCGAGACCCTCGATCCACAGCTGGCGGCCGATCCGGTAGAGCGGCTGGCACTGCTGCTGCTCGACTCCGGGCAGTGCGATACGCGCACCCTGGAGCGCGGGCGTCGGGTCGCCGAAGAGAGCGGCAGCAGGCTTGACACCGTGCTGCTGCAGCTCGGGCTGGTCTCCGAACGCGGCCTCGCAGACGCCTATTGCAGCCTGCTCGGCATGAGGCTCGCGGGTTCCGAGCGTTATCCCACCGAGCCGCTGCTCACCGAGCGCCTGACGCCGCGCTTCCTGCGCGAGGTGCGGGCACTGCCGGTCGCGATCGAGGCGGGCACGCTGATCGTCGCCGTGGTCGATCCGCTCGACGACTTCATCTCCGCCGCCATCTCTGCCGCCACGCGCCACCCGGTGCGACGCGAAGTCGCGGTGCCCATCGAGCTGGAGGCTGCCTTCGAGCGGCTCTACGCGGCGGAGGACCGGAGCGGCGCCGAAGCCGAGCCCGATGCCGCACCGCTCGAGGAGGACGCCGAGCGGCTGAAGGACCTGGCCAGCGAGGCGCCGGTGATTCGCCTGGTCAACGCGATCATCGCGCGCGCGGTCGAGACCCAGGCCTCGGACATCCATATCGAGCCGTTCGAGGACCGGCTGCGGGTGCGCTACCGCCACGACGGCGTGCTCGCCGAGATGGAGAGCCCGCCAGCCCGGCTGATCCCGGCGATCATCAGCCGCGTGAAGATAATGGCCCGGCTCGACATCGCCGAGCGCCGGCTGCCGCAGGACGGCCGGATCAAGCTCGCGGTGCGCGGCCAGGAGGTGGATTTCCGCGTCTCCACGATCCCCTCGCTGCACGGCGAGACGGTGGTGCTGCGCGTGCTCGACCGCTCGGCCGTCACCTTCGACTATGCCCGCCTGGGGCTTGCGCCCGCGGTGGTGTCGCAGCTCGGCGAGCGGCTGGAGCTGCCCAACGGCATCGTGCTGGTCACCGGCCCCACCGGATCGGGCAAGACCACCACCCTCTACACCGGCCTGCTCGGGCTGAACGCAGTGACCCGCAAGGTGGTCACCGTCGAGGATCCGATCGAGTACCAGCTGCGCGGCATCAACCAGATCCAGACCAAGCCGCAGATCGGGCTCACCTTCGCCTCCCTGCTGCGCTCGATCCTGCGGCAGGACCCGGACGTGATCATGGTCGGCGAGATACGCGACCTGGAGACGGCGCAGATCGCCGTGCAGGCGGCGCTGACCGGGCACCTGGTGCTGTCGACGCTGCACACCAACTCGGCCGCCGCGGCGATCACCCGCCTGCGCGACATGGGGGTGGAGGATTACCTGCTCACCGCGGTGCTGCGCGGCGTGCTGGCGCAGCGTCTGGTGCGGCGGCTGTGCCCCGACTGCCGCGAGCCGTTCGAGGCGCCGCCGGCGCTGGTCGAGCGCTTCGCGCTGCAGCGACGCACCGCGCAGCGCCCGATCACCCTGTTCCACGCCAGGGGCTGCCCGAACTGCCGCGGCACCGGCTATCGCGGCCGCCAGGCGATCGCCGAGTTCCTGGTGCCGGACGCCGCCATCGAGCGGCTGATCTTCGCCCGCACCGACCACGGCGCGATCGAGCGCGCGGCGGTGGAGGGCGGCATGGTGACTCTGTTCGACGCCGGGATCGAGGCGGCGCTGTCGGGCAGCACCACGCTTGAGGAAGTGGCCCGCTCGATACGGGCAGAGAACTAGTGCTGCGGGACCGGTCGAGGGGTGCTGCCCCCTGCCCTCCATCCGTTCGGGAAGACGTCGTTGCCTAGCTTCCGCTTCACCGCCATCACCCCGGCCGGCGCGCTGGTGCGCGGCGTCACCGAGGCGGGCAGCGAGGCGGAGGCGGTCGCCTTCATCCGCCGCCAGGGCAACATCCCGATGCGCACCGATGCGGCGCGCGGCGGTGCGGCGCTCGACACCCTGCTGCGCCTCGACTTCTCCCGCCGCATCCTGCGGCGGAGCGAGGTCGCGCACCTCACCCGCGAGCTCGCGGTGATGCTCGGCGCCGGCCAGGATCTCGACCGCGCGCTGCGCTTCCTCGACGAGACCGCACCCAACCCGCGGGTGCGCGCAGTGGTGTCGTCGCTGCGCGATCAGGTGCGCGACGGCGCCACCCTGCACGCCGCCCTCGCCCGCCATCCGGGCAGCTTCCCGCGGCTGCATGTCGGGCTGGTCCGCGCCGCCGAAGCGGGCGGCAACCTCGCCGCCACCCTGGAGCGCATCGCGACACTGATGGAGCGCGAGCGCGCACTCGCCGCCACCCTGCAATCGGCGATGATCTACCCGGCGATGCTGTGCGCCGCCGCGGTCGCCGCGATCGTGCTGTTGCTCACCGAGGTGCTGCCGCAGTTCACCCCGCTGTTCGAACAGAACGGCGCCGCCGTGCCGCGCTCGACGCAGCTGCTGATCGACGCCGGGGCGCTGATCAGCCATGACGGGCTGTGGCTGCTGCTCGGCCTCGCGGCAGTGCTGCTGCTGCTGCGGCGAGCTGTGCGGCGCCCGCCGCTGCGCGCCCGGCTCGACCGCTGGGCGCTGCGCCTGCCGGTGATCGGCGGACTGCTCGCCGAGGTGCTGGCCTCGCGCTTCACCCGCACGCTGGGCACGCTGCTGCTCAACGGCGTGCCGCTGATCGCAGCACTGGGCATCGTGCGCGACGTGATCGGCAACCGCGCCGGCCTGCTGGCGATCGACCGCGCTACCGAAAGCGCCAAGGGCGGCGCCGGCCTGGCGCGCACGCTGGGCGAGTCTGGCATCTTCCCGCCGCGCATGATCCACCTGCTGCGTCTCGGCGAGGAGACAGCGCAGCTGGGCCCGATGGCGCTGCGCGCCGCGGAGATACACGAGGAGACCACCCGCGTCCGGGTGCAGCGCCTGGTGGCGCTGCTGGTGCCGGTGATCACGGTGGTCATGGGCGCCGCCGTCGCCGGCATCGTCTCGTCGCTGCTGCTCGCCATGCTGAGCCTGAACGATCTTGCCCAGTAGCCCGCTGCCCGACGGCGCCACGCGCGGCGGGCCGGCGCCCGGGGCGGCCGGCTTCACCCTGATCGAGATGATCGTGGTGCTGGCGGTGCTGGGGCTGATGCTGGGCATCCTGGTGGCACGCGGCCCCACCCGCTCGGCGACGATCGACCTGGATGCGGCGTCGCGCCGCCTGAGCGACGTGCTGCGCCAGGCGCGCGGCCGGGCGATCAGCACCGACCTGCCGGTGCGCTTCAGCGCCGCACAGGCCCGCCGGGCGGTCGTCGAGGCGCTGCCGCGCGACCAGGCGGCTCCGGTCGCGCTGTTCCTGCACACCCCACCCGACGATCCGCGCGGCGAGGGCAGCCTGCGCTTCGATCCCGACGGCGGCGCCAACGGTGCGCGCATCGTGATCGCCGAAGGCCACGAGCAGGTGAGCATCAGCGTCGACTGGCTGACCGGACGCATCACCCGGGGCCCGATCCGGCGCGATGACGCCTCCTGAGCCTGAGCCGGCCGCGGCCGCGACGTCCGGCTTCACCCTGCTCGAGGTGCTGGTCGCCTTTGTCATCGCGGCCCTCGCACTCGGCGTGCTGTTCCACGGCGCCATCGAGGGCCTGGCAGCGGTTCGACTCGCCGACCGCAGCACCGAGGCACTTACCCGGGCACGCTCGCACCTCGCCAGCGTCGGGCACGGCGTGCCGCTGCGCACCGAGGCGCTGCAGGGCGAGGATGGCGGCGGCTTCACCTGGTCGCTGCGGCTGCGGCCGCTCGTCTCGGCACCGATGCTGCAAGGCGGCGGCGACGCGCAGCATCCGGCCCGCGAGACCCTGTTCGAGGTGCGTGTCACCGAGAGCTGGGACGGCCCGCAGGGCCGGCGCGGCACCACCCTTGTCACCCGCCGGGCAGCGGTCACGCCGGCGCCATGAGCCGGGCGAGCAGCGACGACGGCGGCTTCACCCTGCTGGAGATCGTGGTCGCCCTGGTGGTGCTCGGCGTGCTGCTGGTCACGCTGTCCCAAGGGGTCCACTTCGGCTTCGCCGCCTGGGGACGGCAGGATCAGGCGCTGCGCCGCGCCGAGACGCTGCAGGCCGCCGACCGTGTGCTGCGCCGGCTGATCGAGGACTGCTATCCCGGCACCGAGCGCGACGGCGCCAAGCTGGTCGGCCGGCCACACGCGGTGGTGTTCACCTCCAGCCTGCCGATCGGCCGCGACGGTGCCGCGTCGCAAGCCGACATCAGCCTGATGGTCGACCGTGACGGACGCCTGATCCTCTCCTGGGTGCCGCACCTGCACGCCGAACGGCTGCAGCCCACGCCGCCGCCGCACATCTCCGTGCTGCTGGAGCACGTAGCGGGCCTGCAGCTCAGCTACTGGTCGGATGCCGGCCGCGGCTGGTCGCGCGGGTGGGACGCTGCCACGCTGCCGGATCTGGTGCGGATCCACCTGGATTTTCGCCAACCGGGCGGTCCTCGCTGGCCCGACATCGTGGCGGCCCCGACGCGCGAGCAGGCACCGGGCTAACTTAACCACCGCCCGGAATTTTCTTCTGAAAGCACGCAGAACTGTTGCGTCGGGTGCGGCGTCGGCCAGGAAACCTCCGCGGAAAGAGGCGTGCGCGTGAGCGCGGCGCGGCTGCTTCCAGGACCGTTGCTTCATGAAAGTTCTGCCCGCTTCCGGACGGATGATGGTGTCGGGATCTCGTCGGCCACGAGGTGTCCGATGATCCTCGTGCCGCACCCGTCGGCCTGATGGATCGCGGCTACGTCATCGGGCTCGATTTCGGCACCGAAGCCGCCCGGGGCGTGCTTCTCGACGTCGCGACCGGCGCGCAGCAGGCGCATCACACGCACGCCTACCGGCACGGCGTCCTCGCCCGGCAGTTGCCGGACGGGACGCTCCTGCCGGTCGGCTACGCGCTCCAGGACGCCGCCGATTATCTCGAGGCGGCTGACGCAATCCTTTCGGCGCTCGGCCGCGGCCGCAGGATCAGGAGCATCGGCATCGACTTCACCGCCAGCGCGCCGCTGCCGGCACGTGGCGACGGCACCGCGCTGTCGGCGCTGCATCCGGCGGCGCCGCACGCCTACGTGAAGCTGTGGAAGCACGCCGCGGCGCAGCGCCACGCCGACGAGATCAACGCCCGCGGCGGGAGTTTCCTCGCGCATTGCGGCGGCAGGCTGTCCGGAGAGTGGATGCTGGCGAAGGCGGCCCAGCTGGCGGCCGAGGCGCCCGAGCTGTGGAAGCACACCGAACGCTTCATCGAGGCCGGCGACTGGCTGGTGTGGCAGCTCACCGGCATGAGATGCGCAGCCGGGATTTCGCAGCCTTCAAGGCGCACTTCACCGAGCGGGACGGCCATCCGCCCGAGATGCCGGACGGACTGATCGCTCGTCTGGCACCGCCGCATCCGGTCGGAACCCCCACCGGGCGGCTGACCGCCGGATGGTGCGCCCATACCGGTATCCGCGGCGAAGCAGTGGTCGGCGTTGCCGTCATCGACAGCCACGCGGTGCTGCCGGCGGTGGGCGCGGTGGCACCGGGCGCGCTGGTCGGCGCGCTCGGCACATCCGCCGTGTTCCTGCTGCTGGAAGAGCAGGGGCGTCCGCTCCCGGCAGGGATCGAGACGATGGCGGAAGCGGCGGTGCTGCCCACGATGTGGTGCTACGAGGCGGGGCAGGCCGGCTTCGGCGACATGCTGGGGTGGTTCGTGCGCGCCTTTCCGCGGGCGCACGAACCGGCGGCGAACCTCCGCCTCTGCAACGAGGAGGCCGCGACCCTGGCGCCGGGGACGAACCACCTCGCCGCACTCGACTGGTGGGACGGCAACCGTGTTCCGTACGGCGACTCCGCTCTGAGCGGCGTGCTCGCCGGGCTGACGATGGGCACGACGGCGGCCGGCATCTACCGTGCCCTGCTGGAAGCGCTCTGCTACGGCGCGCGAAGCATCATCGAGCACATGACCGCCGGCGACCTCAGGATCGACGAGGTGCTGCTGACCACCGGGCTGGCGCACGGCAACCCGCTGCTGGTGCAGATCATGGCCGGCGTGCTCGCCCGCGTCGTCGAGATGCCCGCCATCCTCAACCCGACAGCGGTCGGCGCCGCCATCCATGGCGCCGTGGCAGCCGGGGTGGCGGCGGATTTCGCCCACGGCGCACGCCGCCCGGGATGTCGCGACGGCATCGCCTACCGGCCCAACCGCGGGGACGGCGCGATCCACGACCGGCTCTATCGGGCCTATCGCGACCTCGGTGCGGCCGGGCCGGTGCGCGACGTCCTGCACACGCTCCGCGCCATCACCGGGCGTGCCGCAGCGCCATGACCGGAACCGGCACAGCAGGCGGGAGCGGCACCGCGGGCAAGACCAGCGCCGCAAGGACGATCCTGTCGCTGGTCGCCTCCGGCCAACCCGCATCGCGCGCCGAGGTGATCGCCCGTTCCGGGCTGTCGCGCAGCACCGTGACCGAGCATCTGGCAAGGCTCTTCAAGGCTGGGCTGATCCGAGAAGCGCCGGGAACGATGCGCAGCGGCGGCCGGCCGGCGAGATTGCTGCAGATCGATGTCGGCTTCGGCGTCATCCTTGCCGCCGACGTCGGCGAGACCCACGCCCGGCTGGCGCTCACCGACCTGTCGCCGCGTGTGCTTGCGGAGGCGCGGCTCGCGGTCGATCTGCGCAGCGATCCGCCGGTGCTGCTCGAGCTGCTGCTGTCGCGGTTCCGAACGCTGCTGACGGGCGCCGGCCGGACGATGCACGAGGTGCTGGGGATCTGCCTCGGTCTGCCGGCGCCGGTCGACTATTTCGGCGCACGCGTCACCGGTCCCTCGATCATGCCGCGATGGGACGATTTCGACATCGCCGGCTGGTTCTCGGCGAGGCCGACGCTCCGTTCCTGATCGAGAACGACGCCAACCTGATGACGCTCGCGGAAGCGCGCGCGTACTGGCCGGACACCGCACAGCTGCTCTTCGTCAAGGTGGGCTTCGGTATCGGAAGCGGCATCGTCGCGGACGGTCGACTGTATCGCGGCGCCCAGGGTGCGGCCGGGGATATCGGCCACATGTAGCTCCTTGCTCCGGATCCGGCTCGCTGCCGGTGCGGAAAGCTCGGCTGTGTCGAGGCCTACGCCGCCGGGTGGGCGATCATGCGCGCCTTGCAGGTGCGAGGGATCGATGCGCGAACGACGCGAGATGTCATCTCCCTCGTGCAGCGCAACGATGCCGAGGCAACGCGGCTGATCCGCCACGCCGGACAGGTGTTCGGCGAAGCGATCGCCAGCGTCGTGAGCGTGCTCAACCCGAGCGTCATCGTGGTC
>CAXTNV010000077.1:0-4391 GCA_964245755.1 uncultured Acetobacteraceae bacterium
TTTTTGGGGGGGGGGGGGGGGAAGTGCCCGGACCGTAGAGCAAGCCGCCGAGGATCGAAAGCGGTGGCACCGGCAGGCGCGGTGCGAAGTCGTGATCGGAAGACGTCGGATTCTGTTCTCTTTGTGCGATGCAAAATGATGCGCCGCACAAGTAATTCGTCCTACAAAATATTAATCTGAAGCGAAACGGGGCGTGACAAAAGCTGCGACCGCGCATAAAAAAAGCCCACGCAGCTTGGTTCCAGCGCGCGGGCCAAGTTTAGGGAGAAAACGCCAGTCACACGGCAGGGAGAGGAGAGATCCTCTTCCTGCCGTTAATGATTGCAAGACCTGCCCGGAAAATCCAGCCTAAAATGCATGACCGGTATGCGTCCGCCGGATTTAGTTGGAAGCAGGGGGGTCGGCTGCGCGCCGCCTGGCTACTCGGCCTGGAACGACAGCGCACCGTGCCGGAACGAAAGCCAGTTGCTGGTGATCAGCAGCTCGCACCCGGCCCAGAGCAGCAGCGACACCGCGGTGGTGATGAGCACCACCCGCCCGATGCGCGGCGCCTCGGGCAGGCCGCGATAGCCCGACACCGGGTCGGGCTCGGAGCGCGGCTTCTGGCCCAGCGGCAGCACCGCGAACAGCACCGTCCACCAGATCAGCACGAACAGGATGGCCGCGGTGAACCAGTTCATCGCGGCCGCCGCGCCGCTGCCCGCGTCACCGGGTCAGACGCGGATCAGGTGCACGTCGACCATCGGACGCTTCTGCAGCTTGCGCCCCAGGGCCCGGCGCAGCGCCGTCTTGGCCGCCTCGCGGAAGCCGCCATCGTCGAGGCGGATACCCGGCGGCAGCTCGGACAGGGCGTGCGCGAAGCTGCCTGCGACCCGCGCGGTCTCCACGTCGTCCGGCTCCAGCAGGCCCGGCGCACTGACCTGCGGCGATCCCAGCACCTCGCCGAAGCGGTCGACGACCACGCTGCCCAGCACGATGCCGTTGAACAGCATCTTGCGGCGCGCGGTGAGCACCGCCCCCTCCATCGGCAGGATGCGGTTGCCGTCCAGCGCCAGCTTGCCGACCGGCACGGTGTCGACCACCTCGGCACGGTTGCTGGACAGGCTCAGCACGTCGCCATCCTCCAGCAGGATCGGCTCTGCGCCCTCCTCGCGGGCGAGTGCCGCGTGCGCCGCCAGGTGGCGCCACTCGCCGTGCACCGGCACCGCGTAGCGCGGCCGCACCAGGCCGTACAGGCGCCGCAGGTCGTCGCGCGCCGCGTGGCCGGAGACGTGCACCATGTGGTCGGCGTCGGTCAGCACCCGCACGCCGCGACGCACCAGGTTGTCCTGCACCGCCATGATCGCCCGCTCGTTGCCGGGGATCATGCGCGAGGAGAACACCACCGTGTCGCCCTCGCCGAGCGAGATGTTCGGATGGGTGTCGGCGGCGATGCGCGACAGCGCCGAGCGCGGCTCGCCCTGGCTGCCGGTGACGATCATCAGCAGGTTGTCGTCGGCGATGTGCTCGGCGTCCTGCTCGGAAAGGAACAGCGGCACGTCGTCGAGGTAGCCGCACTCGCGTGCCGTGACCTCCAGGTTGCGCAGGCTGCGGCCGACCACGACCACCGAGCGGCCTGCCGCCTCGGCGGCCATCGCGATGCTCTGCACGCGCGCGACGTTGCTGGCGAAGCAGGTCACGGCGACGCGGCCGTCGATGCCGGCGATCAGGCTGGTCAGGCTGCGGCGCACGTCGGCCTCCGAACCGGCCTCGCCCTCCACCAGCGCGTTGGTGCTGTCGCAGATCATCGCCAGCACCCCCTCGCGCCCGAGGGCCGCGAAGGCGTCGAGGTCGGTGGGCGGCCCGACCAGCGGGTGCGGGTCGAGCTTCCAGTCTCCGGTATGCAGCACGGTGCCGTAGCGGGTGCGCAGCACCAGCGCCTGGGCTTCCGGGACCGAGTGGGTCACCTCGATGAACTGCAGCGAGAACGGCTCCAGCGTGAAGCGGCTGCCCTGCGACACGACGTGCAGCTCCGCCCGGCCGAGCAGTCCCGCCTCACCCAGCTTGCGACGCAGCACAGCGGCGGCGAACGGGGTCGCGTAGATCGGGCAGCCCAGCCGCGACCACAGGTGTGCCACCGCGCCGATGTGGTCCTCGTGCGCGTGGGTGATCACCAGCCCCACCAGCGCGTCGCGGTGCTCGGCGATGAAGCTCGGATCGGGCATCAGGATCTCGACCTCCGGCATGTCGTTGCCGGAGAAGCCGATGCCGCAATCCACCGCGAGCCAGGCGCCGTCGCATCGGTAGAGGTTGAGGTTCATGCCGATCTCGCCCGTCCCGCCCAGCGGCAGGAAAGCCAGATCGCCGTTCAACATGTCCATTCATTCGCCTTCGACTACTCGGGTTCTGTCGTTCGTTAATGTCGGTGTGGGGTTGCGCGCAGCCAAGAGCCGCAGGCCGTCGAGCGTCAGCTCGGGGTCGATCCGCTCGATGATGTCGGTGCCTTCGGAGAACAGCGGCGCCAGGCCGCCCGTCGCCACCACCTTCATCGGCACGTGGTTGCCGCGCTCCGGTGCGGCGGTCTGGACGAACTCGAGACGGATCCGCGCGGTGATGCCCTCGATCAGGCCGATATAGCCCCAGTAGATGCCCGAGCGCATCGCCACCAGGGTGTTGCGCCCGATCACCGCGTGCGGACGGCCGATGCCGATGCGCGGCAGCCGGGCCGCCGCCTGATGCAGCGCCTCGACCGACAGGTTGATCCCCGGCGCGATCACGCCGCCGCAGTAGGTGCCCTCGGAGTCGATCACGTCGAAGGTGGTGGCGGTGCCGAAATCGATGATGATCAGCGGCCCGCCGTACTTCTGGTGCGCCGCCAGCCCGTTCAGCAGGCGGTCGACGCCGACCTCGGAGGGGTTGTCCATGTTGATGACGAAACCCCAGTCGAGGCGAGCCGCGCCGATCAGCGGCTCGACCGCGAACCAGTCCCGGCACAGCCGGCGCAGGTGATACAGCGCCGCCGGCACCACGGTGCCGATCACCGCGCGGTCGACCTGGCCACGATCCAGCCCCGCCAGGTTGAGCAGCGCCAGCAGCCATACCGCATACTCGTCCGAGGTGCGCTTGGTCTCGGTGCCGATGCGCCAGGAGCCGCGCCAGCTGGTGCCGTCATGCACCGCGAAGACAATGTTGGTGTTGCCCGCATCGACCACCAGCAGCACGGCTTCAGGCTCCCTGGATGAACAGGACCTCGCCGGTGGTGATGCGCCGGATCTCGCCTTGCACGTCGAGCAGAAGGGTCCCGTCTTCCGCGATCGAGGAAAACGATCCTGTTGTCTGCCCGTCCGCGGTGCGAACCGCAAGCCTTGTCCCGGCCGGGTGGGCGCGCTCGAGCCACTCGCCGCGCAGCCGGGCGCGGTCGTTTCGGAAGGCCCGTCGGCGGCCGAAGCTCGCCAGCAGGCGGTCCACCATCTGGTCGGCGCAGGGAGGCGCGCCGAGCTCGGCGAGGCAGGCGGCCTGCCGATCCGGCAGCGCCGGAGCCTGCGCGAGGTTGGCGCCGAAGCCGATCACCAGCCAGCCGGAAGTGTCGGGCGCCGGGCTCGCCTCGATCAGGATGCCGCCGAGCTTGCGACCGCCCAGCATCAGGTCGTTCGGCCACTTCAGCCGGATCGCCGCCGCGTGCGCGGCGCCGAGGCAGAACGCGTCGTGCATGGCGAGGCCGGCGAGCAACGCCCAGGGCACCGCCTCGCGCGGACGCAGCAGCACCGAGAGCGCCAGCGTGCCGGGCGTCTCGCTCCAGGAGCGGCCTCGGCTGCCGCGCGGCCGGGTCTGGGTGCGGGCCTGGATCGCGAGGAACTCCGGCGCACCGGCCTGCGCCTCGGCGATGCAGGCATCGTTGGTGGAAGCCAGGACGTCGTAGCGGTGCAGGCGCCAACCCGGCGTCGGAGTCACCTGAACAGGGTCGCGGCGGCCGCCTGGGCAGCGCTGGTCACCGGACCGAGCAGCAGCAGGAACAGGGCGGTGACCACGCCCATGCCGATCGAGACCACCGACACTGAGGGCATCCTGCGGTCGAATGCGGTTCCGGGCGCGTCGACGTACATCACCCGCACCACGCGCAGGTAGTACACGGCGCCGATCACGCTGGAGACGATGCCGACGATCACCAGCACCGGCATACCGGCGCGGAGTGCCGCGCTGAACACCAGCAGCTTGCCGAAGAAGCCGGACAGCGGCGGCACCCCGATCATGCTGAACATGACGATCGCCATCACCAGCGCCAGCGCCGGATCGGTGCGGCTCAGCCCGGCGAGGTCGGAGATGCGCTCGACCGCGATGCCGCGCCGGCGCATCGCGACGATGGTCGCGAACGCGCCGGGGTTGATGTACAGGGTGGTGGGGCGGTACCCCAC
>CAXTNV010000077.1:4401-17151 GCA_964245755.1 uncultured Acetobacteraceae bacterium
GGTAGGTGGCGAGATACACCAGGGTGCCGCGCAGGCCCGCGGGGCTGGCGGCGGCGAGGCCGATCAGCGCGTAGCCCATGTGGCCGATCGAGGAGTACGCCATCAGCCGCTTGATGCTGGTCTGCGGGATTGCGGCCAGCGCGCCGAACAGCATCGAGGCGATCGACAGGATCTCGATCAGCAGCTGCCACTGCGGCGTGACCTGGCCGAAGGGCCCGGCCATCACCCGCAGCAGCAGCGCGAAGGCGGCGATCTTCGGCGCTCCGCTCATGAACGCCGCGACCGGCGCCGGCGCGCCCTGGTAGACGTCCGGCGTCCACATGTGGAACGGCACCGCCGAGATCTTGAAGGCAAGGCCGACGATGATGAACACGATGCCGATCACCAGGCCCGGCGGCACCTCGGCGGAGTCCGCCAGTGCCGTCTGCAGGCCGCGATACTCCATGGTGCCGGCGAAGCCGAACACCAGTGAGATGCCGTACAGCAGCAGCCCCGAGGCGAGCGAACCGAGCACGAAATACTTCAGCCCGGATTCCGCCGAGCGCAGCCGGTCGCGGTCGAACGCGCACAGGATGTAGATCGCGAGCGACTGCAGCTCGAGACCGATGTAGAGCGTCATCAGGTTCTCGCTGGACGCCATCACCATGGTGCCCACGGTGGCGAACAGCACCAGGACCGGGAACTCGAAGCGCGAGATGCCCTCGCGCCGGTTGTAGTCGAGCGCCAGGATCAGGCTGAGCGCGGCACCCGCCAGGCTCAGGATCTTCATGAAGCGTGCGAAGGCATCGGCGACGAACACGCGGTGATAGGCGACGCCGTCGCCCACGGTCAGCACCAGCACCGCGGCCAAGACCATGGCCGCGATCGTCAGCAGCGTGCAGGGCACCGCCGGGTTGCCGGTGGTGCGCAGCACGCCGAACACCAGGATGGCGAGGCCGCAGACCGACAGCACGATCTCCGGCAGGGCGAGGGTCCAGTTCATCAGCTACCGATCAGCGGAAGATCAGGAAGGTCGACATCAGCACCACCAGGCCGATCAGCATGGTGAAGGCGTAGACCGCGATCGAGCCGGTCTGGATACGCACCGCCTGCGCGGAACCGCCGGCAGTGAGCCGCGCCATGCCTTCCGGCACGCCCTGGATGATGCCCTCGTCGCCCACGTGCCAGAGCAGGCTGGCCAGCGTGCGGTAGGGACGCACGAACACGCGGTCGTAGAGCTCGTCGAAATACCATTTGTGGAGCAGGAAGCGGTGCAGCCCGGGCGCGCGCCGCGCCAGCTCCGCGGGAAGCTGCGGCCGCAGCCGGTAGGCGTAGACGGCGGCGGCGATCCCGAGCAGCGACAGGATGGTCGGCACCAGGGTGAGCACCGCCGGCATCTGCTCCATCGCGGTCAGCACGCCGTTGTTGGGACCGTTGAAGATGGCGCCGTTCCAGAAGCCCGACTGGTGCACGCCGATGAACCAGGGTGCCAGCGCCCAGCCGCCGCCAGCGGCCCCGAGGGCGAGCACGATCAGCGGCAGCGTCATCACCAGCGGACTCTCGTGCGCGCCCTGCTGCAGGCGGGCGTCGCGGGCCGGGCTGTGGAACACCAGGAACAGCAGGCGCCAGCTGTACAGCGCGGTCAGGAAGGCGGTGATCGAGCCCAGCAGCCAGCCATAGAAGCCGGGCACGGTGTGCGCGGCCCAGGTCGCATCCAGGATCGCGTCCTTCGACCACCAGCCGGCGAAGGGCGGGATCGCGCTTAGTGCCAGCGAGCCGATCCACATCACCGCGCAGGTGACGGGCAGCTTGCGCGCCAGCCCGCCCATCTTGAACATGTCCTGCTCGCCGTGCAACGCGTGGATCACCGATCCTGCGGACAGGAACAGCAGCGCCTTGAAGAAGGCGTGCGTGGTCAGGTGGAACATGCCGGCCTGATACACGCCGACGCCGCAGGCCATGAACATGTAGCCGAGCTGCGAGCAGGTCGAATAGGCGATGGTGCGCTTGATGTCGGGCTGCACCAGCCCGACGGTGGCGGCGAAGAAGCAGGTCGAGGCGCCGATCAGCACCACCAGGTCCTTCGTCACCGGCGCGAACTCTATCAGCGGCGACATGCGCGCGAGCAGGAACACGCCGGCGGTAACCATGGTGGCGGCGTGGATCAGCGCCGACACCGGCGTCGGACCCTCCATCGCGTCGGGCAGCCAGGTATGGAAGAACAGCTGCGCCGATTTGCCCATCGCCCCGATGAAGAGCAGCACCCCGATCACCTCGTAGGCGCGCATGTCGATGCCGAGGAGGTGGTAGACCGCCTGCTGGTGCGAGGGCACCAGGGCGAAGATGTTGTCGTAGCTGACGGTGCCGAACTGCACGAAGGCGAGCGCGATGCCCACCATGAAGAACAGGTCGGCCACGCGGTTGACCACGAAGGCCTTGTTCGCGGCGGCCTGGGCGCTCGGCCGGTCGTACCAGTAGCCGATCAGCAGGTAGCTCGCGAGGCCGACCCCTTCCCAGCCGAAGAACAGCTGGATCAGGTTGTCCGAGCTCACCAGCATCAGCATCGCGAAGCTGAACAGCGACAGGTAGGCGAAGAAGCGGGCGACCGGCGTCTGCTCGTGGCTCATGTAGCCGACGCTGTAGATGTGGATCAGGGTGGCGACGCAGGTGACCATCGCCACCATCTCCGCCGAGAGCGCGTCGAAGCGCAGCGTCCAGGCGGCGTGGAAGCCGCCGGCCTGGATCCAGTCCGAGACCGGCACGGCGATGGTCGGCGAGCCCTGGGCCACGCCCTGCGCCAGTGCCGCGAGCGCGCACGCCGATGCCAGCAGCATCAGGCCGATGCTTACCCAGCGCGCCGCGCGGTCGCCGATCAGCGCGCCGAACAGCCCGGCGACGATCGCGCCGAGCAGCGGCGCGAACACCGCGATCGCGAACAGCGAACTCATCTCAGTCCCTCATCCTCGCCCGCTCAACCGCGCATCGAGCGCGCGTCCTCGACCTCGATCGAGCCGCGGTTGCGGAAATACACCGTCACGATGGCGAGCCCGATCGCCGCCTCGGCGGCCGCGATGGTGAGCACGAACAGGGTGAACACCTCGCCCGACAGGTCGCCGAGGGCGGAGGAGAACGCGACCAGGTTGATGTTGGCCGAGAGCAGGATCAGCTCGATCGCCATCATCATGGTGATCACGTTCTTGCGGTTCAGGAAGATGCCGAACACGCCCACCACCAGCACGATGGCGCTCACCGTCAGGTAGGGTGCCAGCCCGACGCTGGCGATGCCCGGCAGTGCGTTCGGCTGCATCGCTCAGCTCTCCGCAGGATCGGCGGCGGAGGGGTGCAGCACCGGTGCCCGGTCCTTGCTGCGCAGGAAGCCGCCGTTGCCGGCAGCACCCGCGCCGCGCTTCAGATCCATCAGCTCGAGCGTGTCGGAAGGCCGGCGCCGGTGCTGCAGCGAGACGTCCTGGCGCTTGCCGACGCGGCGCTCGCGCAGCGTCAGCACGATCGCCCCGATCATCGCCACCAGCAGCACCAGCCCGCACGCCTGGAACAGGAACACGTAGTCGGTGTAGATCAGCCGCCCGAGCGCCTCGGTGTTGCTCGCGGCATCCTCCACCCGCGCGTGCGGCAGCGCGCGCACGTCGGGCGCGATCCGCCACCGCCCCACCGTCAGCACGATCTCGGCGAGCAGCACGGCGCCGACCACGCCGCCGATCGGGGCGTAGCGCTGCAGCCCCTCGCGCATCGGCGAGAAGTCGACGTCCAGCATCATCACCACGAACAGGAACAGCACCGCTACGGCGCCGACATAGACGATCACCAGGATCATCGCCAGGAACTCGGCCCCGGCGATCAGGAACAGCCCGGCGGCGTTGAAGAAGGCGAGGATCAGGAACAGCACCGAGTGCACCGGATTGCGCGCGCTCACCACCAGGCAGGCCGACAGCACCAGCACGGCGGCGAACAGGTAGAAGGTGACCTGGGTGATCATCGGTACGGCGCGTCCTGCTCGAGCCGGCGCGCCAGCACGCTCTCCCACCGGTCGCCGTTGGCCAGCAGCTTTTCCTTGTCGTAGAGCAGCTCCTCGCGCGTCTCGGTGGCGAACTCGTAGTTCGGCCCCTCGACGATGGCGTCGACCGGGCAGGACTCCTCGCACAGCCCGCAATAGATGCACTTGGTCATGTCGAGGTCGTAGCGCGTGGCGCGGCGCGAGCCGTCGTCGCGCGGCTCGGCCTCGATGGTGATCGCCGACGCCGGGCACACCGCCTCGCACAGCTTGCAGGCGATGCAGCGCTCCTCGCCGTTCGGGTAGCGGCGCAGGGCGTGCTCGCCCTTGAAACGCGCCGAGAACAGGCCCTTCTCGTTGGGGTAGTTGATCGTCACCTTCGGCTTGAACATGTAGCGCAGGGTCACGCCCAGCCCCGCGATCAGCTCGACCAGCAGGAAACTTCGCGCGGTACGGTCCAGCAGGGCCATGGTCTTCGGGATCCTCAGGAGCCGGCGTGGGGCAGCAGCCCGGTCGCCATCAGGAAGCAGGCGGTCAGCACCATCCACAGCAGCGAGAACGGCAGGAACACCTTCCATCCCAGGCGCATGAGCTGGTCGTAGCGGTAGCGCGGGAACGTGCCGCGCACCCAGATGAACATGAACATCACGAACAGGATCTTCAGGATGAACCAGATCGGCCCCGGGATCCAGGTGAAGGGCGCGATGCCGACCGGCGGCAGCCATCCGCCGAGGAACAGGATGCTGGTCATCCCGCTCATCAGGAACATGTTGGCATACTCGCCGAGGAAGAACAGGCCGAAGGCGAGCGAGCTGTACTCGACGAAGAACCCCGCCACCAGCTCGCTCTCGCCTTCGGCCAGGTCGAACGGCGCACGGTTGCACTCGGCGAGCCCGGAGATGAAGAACACCACGAACATCGGCAGCATCGGGACTGCGAACCAGACGCTGCGCTGCGCCAGCACCACGTCGTTGAGGTTCAGGCTGCCGACGCAGAGCAGCACCGATACCAGCACCAGCCCGATCGAGACCTCGTAGCTGACCATCTGCGCGGCCGAGCGCAGGCTGCCCATGAAGGCGTATTTCGAGTTGCTCGCCCAGCCGGCGATGATGATGCCGTAGACGCCGAGCGAGGAGATCGCGAACAGGTACAGCACGCCGACATTGATGTCCGCGACCGCCCAGTGGTTGTTCGCCGGGATCACCGCCCAGGCCATCAGCGCCAGCCCGAAGGTCAGCACCGGCGCCAGCAGAAACAGCACCCGGTTGGCGCCCGACGGGATCACCGTCTCCTTGGTGATCATCTTGATCGCATCGGCAAAGCTCTGCAGCAGCCCGAACGGCCCGACCGTGTTCGGGCCGCGCCGCAGCTGGATCGCCGCCAGCACCTTGCGCTCGCCGTAGACCACGTAGGCGACGCCGACCAGCAGCGGCACCAGCATGGCCAGCGTCTCGAGCACGGTCAGCAGCAGCAGCCCGAAACCGGTGTGCAGGAAGAAGTGGTCCACGCGCCGCTACTCCGCCACCTGCAGCGCCGGCGCCTGCACCGAGGACTGCGCATAGACGCGCGAGCACTCGATCATCGTCGGACTGGCGCGGCCGATCGCATTGGTCTGGTGGTAGTCTCCCGGCGCCGGTGCGAACGGCGCACTTCCCAGGGCGGCCGCGTCCCCGGCCGGACCCGCGAGGTCGGACACGCCGAACCGCGGCAGGCCCTGGCGCGCGAACACCGGGTTGACCTCGGCCAGCCGCTCGCGCAGCGCCTCGATGCTGTCGTAGGGCAGCCGGTGCCCGACCACATCGGAGAAGGCGCGCAGGATGCGCCAGTCCTCCTTGGCCTCGCCGGGCGGGAACACCGCCTGGAAGGCACGCTGCACCCTGCCCTCGGTGTTGCTGTAGGTGCCGGGCTTCTCGAGGTAGGTGGCGCCCGGCAGGATCACGTCGGCGCGCGCAGCACTCGCATCGCCATGGTGCCCCTGGTAGATCACGAAGGTCTGCGGCCCGATGCGCGCCGGGTGGAACTCGTCGGCGCCGAGCAGCCACAGCACGTCGACGCCGCCGCTCATCATGCCGGCGACCGAACGCTGCCCCGGCCCCGGCACGAAGCCGAGATCGAGCCCGGCCACCCGGGAGGCAGCGCCGTGCAGCACGTTGTAGCCGTTCCATTCCGGGCTCAGCGCCCCGACCGCGTGCGCCAGCCCCCAAGCGGCGGCCTGCACCGCAGCCGCGTCGTCGCGCGCCAGCGCCGCCTGGCCGAGCACGATCATCGGCCGCTTGGCGGCGCGCAGCGCCTCGGCGAAGCCGACGCTGCCCTCAAGCAACCCGCTCAACACCGACGGACGGTCGCCCAGATGCGTCACCGGATAGGTCAGGTCGCGCTCGGGTGCTCCCTTCAGCGTGCCG
The DNA here is from genome assembly GCA_964245755.1 of uncultured Acetobacteraceae bacterium. GTDB lineage: Bacteria > Pseudomonadota > Alphaproteobacteria > Acetobacterales > Acetobacteraceae > Lichenicoccus. The sequence continues at coordinate 10,792 of CAXTNV010000077.1, forward strand.
ATGAAGCCGATCGGGAAGCGTCCGGCGAGATGCCGCTTGCGTATGCGCGCGTTCAGGATCGGCGCCTCGAAGCGCGGGTCGCAGCCGACCAGCAGCAGCGCGTCGGCTTCCTCGATGCCGGCGATCGAGCTGTTGAACAGGTAGAACTCGCGCCGCGCGGTGTCGATGCGCGCCCCGTCCTGGCGGCAATCGAGATTGCCCGAACCGAGCGAGACCATCAGCTCCTTGAGCGCCAGCATGCTCTCGGCGTCGCACAGATCGCCGGCGATGGCGCCGATGCGGTCGCCCGGCACGCCGTCGAGGCGGTGCCCGATCGCGCTGAACGCCTCCTGCCAGCTAACCCGGTGCAGCTTGCCGTGCACCCGCAGCCACGGCGCGTCGAGGCGTCGACGCTTGAGCCCGTCGAACGAGAAGCGGCCCTTGTCGGACATCCACTCCTCGTTCACCTCGTCGTTGACGCGCGGCACGATGCCGCGGACCTCGGCCTGGCGCACCTGCACCACGGTGTTGGTGCCCACCGCGTCGGTCGCGTCGATGCTGTCAACCGAGCGCATCTCCCACGAGCGCGCGCCGAACGCCTGCGGCTTCGAGGTGAGCGCGCCGACGGGACAGATGTCGATCAGGTTGCCCGACAGCTCCGAGGTCAGCGCGCGCTCGACGTAGGTGGTGATCTCCATGTTCTCGCCGCGCGAGGTGGCGCCGAGCTCGGGCACGCCGGCCACTTCGGTCGCGAAGCGGACGCAGCGCGTGCACTGGATGCAGCGCGTCATCACCGTCTTGACCAGCGGGCCGAGATACTTGTCCTTCACCGCGCGCTTGTTCTCGGCGTAGCGCGAATGGTCCGAGCCGTAGGCGTAGGCCTGGTCCTGCAGGTCGCACTGGCCACCCTGGTCGCAGATCGGGCAATCCAGCGGATGATTGATGAGCAGGAATTCCATCACCGCGCGGCGCGCCCGGCGCACCACCTCGGTGTCGGTGCGCACCACCATGCCGTCCATCACCGGGTAGCCGCACGAGGCCACCGGCTTTGGCGCCTTCTCCACCTCGACCAGGCACATGCGGCAGTTGCCGGCGATCGAGAGCCGCTCGTGGTAGCAGAAACGCGGGATCTCCTTGCCCGCCGCCTCGCAGGCCTGCAGCACCGAGGAGCCGTTCGGCACCTCGAGCTGGATGCCGTCGACCGTGATCCTGGCCATCTCGGCGCTACTCCGCGGCCGCAGGAAGCGATTGGCCGAGCGGATGCGGCAGGTTGGAAGGCGTCGGCGCCAGCCCGGCCTTGGGATGGCTCGAACGATACGCCTCGATGCGCTGCTCCATCACCGGCCGGAAGTGCCGGATCAGCCCTTGGATCGGCCACGCCGCCGCGTCGCCCAGCGCGCAGATGGTATGGCCCTCGATCTGTCGGGTGACCTGCTCCAGCATGTCGATCTCCTCGATCTCGGCGCGTCCGGCGACCATGCGGTCCATCACCCGCATCATCCAGCCTGTGCCCTCGCGGCAGGGCGTGCACTGGCCGCAGCTCTCGTGCTTGAAGAAGCGTGCGAAGCGGGCGATCGCGCGCACCACGTCGGTGGACTGGTCCATCACGATCATCGCCGCGGTGCCGAGGCCGGACTTGTGCTCGCGCAGCGCATCGAAATCCATCAGCACCGTGTCGCACACCGACTTCGGCAGGATCGGCACCGAGCAGCCGCCCGGTATCACCGCGAGCAGGTTGTCCCAGCCGCCGCGCACGCCGCCGGCATGGCGCTCGATCACCTCGCGCATCGAGACGCCGAGCTCCTCCTCCACCACGCAGGGCCGGTTCACGTGGCCGGACACCGCGAACAGCTTGGTGCCGACGTTGTTCGGCCTCCCGAAGCTCGCGAACCAGGCACCGCCGCGGCGCAGGATGGTCGAAGCGACGGCGATGCTCTCGACGTTGTTGACGGTGGTCGGGCAGCCATACAGGCCCATCGCCGCCGGGAACGGCGGCTTCATGCGCGGCAGGCCCTTCTTGCCTTCCAGGCTCTCCAGCAGCGCCGTCTCCTCGCCGCAGATGTAGGCGCCGGCGCCGAGATGGATGTGGAAGTCGAAGTCCCACCCCGAGCCGCAGGCGTTGCGGCCGATCAGCCCGGCCTCGTATGCCTCGTCGATGGCGATCTGCAGGTTGCGCGACACCGTCAGGTACTCGCCGCGTATGTAGATGTAGGCGGTGTGCGCGCCCATCGCGAACGAGGCGATCAGCGCGCTCTCGATCAGCTTGTGCGGCTCGTGGCGCAGGATCTCGCGATCCTTGCAGGTGCCGGGCTCGCTCTCGTCGCCGTTGATCACCAGGTAGCTCGGCCGGCCGTCGGAGTTCTTCGGCATGAACGACCATTTCAGCCCGGTCGGGAAACCCGCACCGCCGCGCCCGCGCAGGTTCGACGCCTTCATCTCGGCGATGATGCCGTCGCGCCCGCGCGCCAGGATCGCCGCCGTGCCGTCCCAGTCGCCGCGTTTGCGCGCGCCCGCCAGGAATACGTCGTCCTGGCCGTAGATGTTGGTGAAGATGCGGTCCTTGTCATGCAGCATGTGTTAGGTCCTCACGCCGGCTGCGGCGCGCTGGGAGGCGGTGCCGGCTCGAGCAGCGTCGTGCGGCCGCCTTCGGGCGCCGAGGCGAGCCGGCCGATGCTGGACCCGGGTGGAGGGCTCTCGCCGCGGCGCAGCGCCTCGATCAGGGCCACCGTGCGAGGCCCGTCCAGGTCCTCGAAGAAATCGTCGTTGACCTGCAGGATCGGCGCGTTGGCGCAGGCGCCCAGGCACTCCACCTCGGTCATCGTGAACATCCCGTCGGGGGAGTTCTCCTCCCAGTTCGGCACCCCGCTCGCCGACTTGCAGGCGGCGACGATGTCGTCCGATCCGCGCAGCCAGCAGGGCGTCGTGGTGCAGACCTGCAGGTGGTAGCGCCCGACCGGCCGGGTGTTGAACATCAGGTAGAAGGTGGCGACCTCGTAGACCCGGATCGGCGGCATGTTGAGGCGCGCGGCCACGGTGTCCATCGCCACACGGGGCACCCAGGCGCTGCCGGTCTCGCGGTGCATCTGCCGCTGCGCCAGGTAGAGCAGCGGTATCACGGCGCTCGCCTCCCGGCCTTCGGGATAGTGCGCCAGGATGGTGGCGATCTCCGCGTCGCTAAGGGCGTCGAAGTCGAAACGCTCCGGCTGCTCGGCGGATGCCCCGCTCGGCGCGTGCCCCGGCGTGCCGTAGCCGATGTTCTCGGCGGAGAACTGTCCGGACATGCGGGGCTACCTGTCGATCTCGCCGAACACCAGGTCCAGCGAGCCGATGATCGCAACCGTGTCGGCGAGCATGTGCCGCCGCGCCAGTTCGTCGAGTGCTTGCAGATGCGCGAAGCCGGTCGAGCGGATCTTGCAACGGTAGGGACGGTGACTGCCGTCGGCCACGAGGTAGACGGCGAACTCGCCCTTGGGGCTCTCCACCGCGGTGTAGGTGGCGCCCGCCGGCACGTGATAGCCCTCGGTGTACAGCTTGAAGTGATGGATCAGCGCCTCCATCGACCGCTTCATGTCGCGCCGGCTCGGCGGCGAGATCTTGTTGTCCTGCAGCTTGATCGGTCCCGGCTGCATCTTCGCCAGGCACTGGCGCACGATCTTCACGCTCTCGCGCATCTCCGAGACGCGGATCAGGTAGCGGTCGTAGCAGTCGCCGTTGCGTGCCACCGGGACGGCGAACTCCACCTCGTCGTACATGTCGTAGGGCCGCGCGCGGCGCAGGTCCCACGGCACGCCCGAGGCACGCAGGTTGGGCCCCGAGAAACCCCAGGCCAGCGCCTGCTCGGCGCTGAAGACGCCGATGCCGACGGTGCGCTGCTTCCACACCCGGTTGCCGGTGAGCAGCGCCTCCATGTCGTCGAGGAACCTGGGAAACTGCTCGCTCCAGGCGATGATGCGCTCGTCGAGCCCAGCCGGCAGGTCGCGGCCGACGCCGCCGGGACGGAAGTAGTTCGCGTGGTAGCGGGCACCCGACACCGCCTCGTAGAACTCGAGCAGCTTCTCGCGCTCCTCGTAGCCCCAGAGCGAGGGCGTGAGCGCGCCCACGTCGAGCGCGAACGAGGTCACCGCCAGCAGGTGGTTGAGCACCCGGGTGATCTCGGCGAACATGGTGCGTATCCACTTCGCCCGCTCCGGGGGCACGATGCCGAGCAGCTTCTCGGTGGCGAGCGCGAAGCCGTGCTCCTCGCACATCGGCGAGACGTAATCGAGGCGGTCGAAATACGGCAGCGCCTGCATGTAGGTCTTGTATTCGATCAGCTTCTCGGTGCCGCGATGCAGCAGGCCGATATGCGGATCGGCGCGCGCCACCACCTCGCCGTCCATCTGCAGCACCAGCCGCAGCACGCCGTGCGCGGCCGGATGCTGTGGCCCGAAATTCAACGAATGGCTGTCGATCTCGACCGTCTTCAGCCGTGCCTCGCCGTCGGGCGTGTCCGGCGTCATGGTGTCGGGGATGTCGCGACGCAGCACGATCGCAGCCGCGTCGCGATCGGTGGTCCGCGTGTCGCTCATCGGGTGGCGTCTCCGGCGGGGGGTGGTGGGTTCTGGCGATCCTGGTGCGCCTTCTCGTCGCCCGGCAGCGTCAGCACGCCCTCCCAGGGCGACTGGAAGTCGAAATCCCGGAAGTCCTGGGTGAGTTTCACCGGCTCGTAGACCACCTGGCGTCGATCGACGTCGTAGCGCACCTCGACGTAGCCGGTGAGCGGGAAGTCCTTGCGCAGCGGGTGCCCCTCGAAGCCGTAGTCGGTGAGGATCCGGCGCAGGTCCGGCTGGTCGGAGAACAGCACCCCGAACAGGTCGTAGCACTCGCGCTCCCACCAGGTGGCCGACGGCCAGATGCGATGCACCGACGGCACCGGTTGCACCTCGTCGGTGGTGACGATCACCCGGATGCGCTGGTTCAGGGTCACCGAGAGCAGGTTGTAGACCACGTCGAAGCGCTCGGCGCGCTCGGGGAAATCCACCCCGCAGAGATCCATCATCTGCTCGAAGCGAAAGCGTGGATCGTCGCGCAGCCGGGTCATCAGCGGCAGCAGGTCGGACCGGCCGGTTCGCACCACCAGCTCGCCGCGCTCGACCGCAGCCCCGGATACGCCGGGCACCGAGGTCGACAGCGCCACCGCCAGCACGCCGAGTCTCGCGGCGCCGCGCGCGATGCCGTCGGGGCGGGCCGCCGGATCGGCACGCACCGCGAGGTCAGCCACGCAGGATGGTCCCGGTGCGCCGGATCTTCTTCTGCAGCTGCATGATGCCGTAGACCAGCGCCTCCGCCGTCGGCGGGCAGCCGGGGACGTAGATGTCGACCGGCACGATGCGGTCGCAGCCGCGCACCACCGAGTAGCTGTAATGGTAGTAGCCGCCGCCGTTGGCACAGGAGCCCATCGAGATCACCCAGCGCGGCTCCGCCATCTGGTCGTAAACCCGTCGCATGGCGGGAGCCATCTTGTTGGTCAGGGTGCCGGAGACGATCATCACGTCGGCCTGGCGTGGCGAACCGCGCGGGATGACGCCCAGACGGTCCAGATCGTAGCGCGGCATGAAGGCGTGGATCATCTCGACGGCGCAGCAGGCGAGTCCGAAGGAGAGAGGCCACAGGCTGCCGGTGCGCGCCCAGTTCACCAGCTTGTCGACGTTGGCGACGACGAAGCCCTTGTCGGTGATCTCCCCGGTGATGCCGCGGACCACCGCGTCCTGCTCGGGCCCCGGCGGCAGGATGTCGCGGTTCCAGACGATGTCCGGCCGCACGGCCGGGCTCGCGATCTCGCTGCTCATCGACGGTTCATTCCCACTCCAGCGCACCCTTGCGCCACTCATAAACGAAGCCCACGGTCAGCACGCCGAGGAAGCACATCATCGACAGGAAGCCGAACACGCCGATCCGGGCCAGGCTGACGGCCCAGGGGAACAGGAACGCCACCTCCAGGTCGAAGATGATGAACAGGATGGCCACCAGGTAGAAACGAACGTCGAAACGACGCCGCGCGTCGTCGAACGGATCGAAACCGCACTCGTAGGCGGACAGCTTCTCGGCATACGGTTTCTGCTGGCCGGCCAGCAGCGAGGCCCCCAGCATGGCGCCCGAGATGGCGAATGCGACGACGACGAACACCAGGATCGGGAAGTAGTTCGACAGCACCGCGTGCATCTCGGTCTCTCTCCAGGCACCGCGTCTGGTGGCGGGCTCACGCCATACGGGCATCCGGAAGATAGGGCCGCGAAACCCGCTCCGCCAGCGTGCACTGCAACATAAGAAGAGCAAGGATACGCGAGTGGCGCGAGTGACGGGGCTCGAACCCGCGACCTCCGGCGTGACAGGCCGGCGCTC
>CAXTNV010000078.1:0-16945 GCA_964245755.1 uncultured Acetobacteraceae bacterium
ATCACTGCCTTTTCCCATAGCCTTCCTCTTTATCTTCTCCGGTAGCAGCTGCATCTCCAGGTTCGATCTTGATCTTCTCCCGTAGCCGATGTATCTCTAGGTTCGATCTCGATCTTCTCCTGTAGCCGCTGCGTCTCCAAGTTCGTTTTCTTGATTTTTCCATGGAAAATTTCAATTTTCTGGGAAAATTTCAATCGGAGTCAGAGCAGCAACTACACATCGGAGGACTACCGGCGCGGCAGCTGCCACGCGGCCGTCCTCGTAGCGGCACAGCACCGCGCCGACATCGGCGTCGCGGCCGGCCTGCACCACGATCTCGGTCAGCACCCCGTCGGCCAGCGCCGGCATCTCGACGACGGTCTTGTCGCTCTCGATCTCCACCAGCGTCTCGCCGCGGCGGAAGCGCTCGCCGGGCTGCTTCAGCCATGCCGTGACGCGCCCGGTCTCCATCGTCGTCTCCATGGTCTCGCCCAGACGCGGCAGCGTCAGCTCGGCGATCATCGCCGCAGCATCCGGCGCACGGTTTCCGCGATCAGTTCCGCGGTGGGGATGCTGGCGCCCTCCAGCGCCGGCGCGACCGGGATCGGGATGTCCTCGCCGGCGATGCGCACCACCGGGTCCTCCAGGTAGTCGAAGCACTCCTCCGAGATGCGTGCGGCGAGTTCGGCGGCGACACCCGCGGTCAGCGGCCCCTCGCTCACCGCGAGCGCGCGTCCGGTGCGCTGCACCGAGGCGCTCACGCTTTCCATGTCCAGCGGGTTGAGCGTGCGCAGGTCGATCACCTCCAGCGCGATGTCGTCCGCAGCCAGCAGCTCGGCGGCCGTCAGCGCCACGTGCACCATGCGCGAGTAGGTCACCAGCGTCGCGTCGGTGCCGGCGCGGCGCACGATCGCCTGTCCCCAGGGCGCCGCCGGGGTCTCCAGGTCGGCCGCCTCCTTGCGGGTGTAGAGCGACTTGTGCTCGATGAACACCACCGGGTCCGGCAGGGTCAGGCTGTGACGCAGCAGGTGGTAGGCGTCCGACGCGGTCGCCGGCATCGCCAGGCGCAGCCCGGGGGTGTGCATGACCCAGCCCTCCAGGCTCTGCGAGTGCTGCGCGCCGGCGGAGCGCCCGGTGCCGCCCTGGGTGCGCAGCACCATCGGCACGCCGATCTGGCCGCCGAACATGTAGCGGATCTTGGCGGCCTGGTTGGCGAGCTGGTCCATCACCAGGCCGAGGAAGTCCACGTACATCAACTCGGCGACCGGCCGCAGCCCGGTCATCGCCGCACCTACCGCGACGCCGACGATGGCCGGCTCGCTGATCGGGGTGTCGATCAGCCGCCCGGCGCCGAACTCGGTGATCAGGTCCTTGGTGACGCCGTAGGCGCCGCCGTAGGCACCGACCTCCTCGCCGATGACCACGACGCTGTCGTCGGCGCGCATGGCGTCGCGCAGCGCCAGGCGCAGCGCGTCGCGATAGGTGATCTCGCCCGGATCCGCCATGCCGCTCAGTCCGAGGCCAGGATGCGGTCGAGGCGGCGGCGCAGCGGCTCCGGCTCCGGCTGGTCCGGGCCGAACACGTCGCGGAACATGCTCGCCTCCGGCGGCGACGCCGCGTCGGCGGTGAAGTCGATGGTGGCGTCCATCTCGCGCGCGATCTCGGCGTCGAGCGCGTCCAGCGCCTGAGCGTCGAGCTGGCCGCCGTTCAGCAGCGCGTCGCGGGCGCGCGCCACCGGATCGCGCTTGCGGCCGACCTCCTCCTCGTCGGCCGTGCGGTAGGGGCTCTTGTCCATGCGGCCGTGGCCGAAGAAGCGGAAGCAGGAGATCGCCATGAAGCCCGGCCTGCCGGCGCGCGCGCCGTCAGCCAGCGCCTGGGCGGCCTGGAACACCGCCTCGACGTCCTCGCCGTCGACCATGTCGGCGGCCAGCCCGAACGCCTCGGCGCGGCGGTCGAACTCGATCGAGCGGGTGGCGCGGTCGATGCGCGTGCCCATGCCGTACTGGTTGTTGATGCACACGAACAGCACCGGCAGGTCCCACAGGGCGGCCATGTTCATGCTCTCGTACAGCACCCCCTGCTGCATGGCGCCGTCGCCGAAGAACGCGACCGCGATCGCGTCGCTTCCGGTCCGCTTGTAGCTGAGCCCGGCGCCGACCACGTGCGGGATGCCGCCGCCGACGATGGCGTTGGCGCCGAGATGGCCGAGCGCCATGTCGGCGATGTGCATCGAGCCGCCCTTGCCGCGGCAGTAGCCGGCGGCCTTGCCGCCGATCTCGGCCATCATCCGGCCCGGATCGGCGCCGCGCGCCAGGAAGATGCCGTGGCCGCGATGGTGCGTGGTGAAGCTGTCCTGCGGCCGCATCGCCATGGCGACGCCGGCCGCCGCCGCCTCCTCGCCGATCGACAGGTGCAGCATCGAGCCCGCCGACAGGCCGCGCGCATACAGCTCCGCGACCCGCTCCTCGAAGCTGCGTATGCGGCGCATGGTGCGGTACAGCGACGCCAGCGGCGTGTTGGGCAGGCTGGTCACGGCGTCACCTCGCGGAGCGGCTTGAGCGCCGGGTAGAGGCCGGCATAGCGTCGGTAGATCGCGTCGTAGCGGGCGACGCGGGCGGGATCCGGCTCGATCCGCCGTCCTGGCCGCACCATCGCGCGGATGCCGTCGTCGATGCTGGCGAAATGTCCGGCGGCGTGCGCCGCCAGCACCGCTGCACCGAGCGAGGGCGCCTCCGCCACCTCGGGCACCACCACCGGCAGGCCCGCGGTGTCGGCGTGGATCTGCAGCCACAGCGGCGAGCGGGTGGCGCCGCCGCCGGCGGTGATCTCGCTGGCGCCGCACCCGGCCTGCGCCATGCGGTCGATGATGGCGCGGGTGCCGAAGCCGATGCCCTCCAGCATGGCGCGGAACAGGTGCGCCGCCGTGTGGTGCAGCGACAGCCCGGTGATGGCGCCGCGCGACAGCGGGTCGGTGTAGGGGGTGCGGTTGCCCTGGAAATGATCGAGCACCAGCAGGCCGTCCGCCCCCGGCTCGAGCTTGGCCGCATCGAGGTTGAGTGCCTCGAGATCGAGCGCCTCGCCTGTGAGCCGGCGCAGCCAGGCGATGATCGAGCCGGTCGAGGTCTGGCCGCCCTCCAGGATGGTGCGGCCGGGATAGACCGCGTCCGCGTAGCTGCCCCACAGCCCGGGCACGTGCGCCGCGGTCTCGCCGACCGCGAACTGCAGGTGTGACGAGCCGGTGATCAGCGCCAGCTGCCCCGGCCGCGACACCGCGAGGCCGATCATGCCGATCAGCGCGTCGGCGCCCCCCTGCGCCACCAGCACCGTCTCGGGGAGGCCCAGATGGTCCGCCGCGCGCGCGGTGAGCCGGCCGATTGCGGCACCCGGCGCCAGCACCTCGGCGGGCCACTTCGGCCGCAGCGCCGACAGGCCGAGCCGGTCCAGCAGGCTGTCCGGCCAGCCGCCGGCGTCGCTGCGGTAGTGCCAGCGGATCGAGGCGTTGTTCAGGCTGGCGACGCGGCGTCCGGTCAGCCGCCAGTTGATGAAATCCTGGTACTCGCAGACCGTATGCGCGCTGGCGAAGACATCCGGCTCGTGACGCGACAGCCACAGCGCCTTCGGGATCATCCACTCCGCCGAGACCGGCCCCTGGCTGGCGCCGTTGATCGCGAGTGCGGCGTCGCCGGTGGCCAGCACCGCGTCGGCCTCGGCGCCGGCGCGCACGTCCATCCAGATGATCGCCGGCCGCAGCGGCCGGGTGGCGCTGTCCAGTGCCACCACGCTGCAGCAGGTGGTGGTGGCGCACAGGGCGGCGACGTCGTGCGCCGCTGCGCCGGCCTGCGCCGCCGCCTGTCGCACCGCGAGGCCGAGTGCGGACCACCACGCCTCGGGGTCCTGCTCGGCGCGCGCGCCGGGCGCGAACCGCGTCGGGTAGGCGGCAGCGGCGGAGGCGATCCGGCGGCCCGCCAGGTCGAACACGGTGGCGCGCAGGCTCTCGGTGCCGCCATCGATGCCGATTACGTAGGCCATGGACCGGATCGTTCCCGCTTCCCGGAGCTTCGGACACATGCTGCCGTGAACATATGCCGTGCTGCGCGACTTTTGCTTCCGAGTAAACATTCGTCGTTTGCCGCGACGGATGTCAAGCGGGTATCGTGCATCGATGCTCAACCTGAACCTCGCGCATGAGCCGGACACCGCGATCATGGTACGGGCGGCGTGGCTGTATCACGTCGGCGGGATGACCCAGGAGGAGGTGGCGGTACGGCTCGGCGTGCACCGCACCCGCATCGTCCGCCTGCTCGCAGAGGCACGCGAGCGCGGGCTGGTGAGCATCACCATCCACCACGAGCAGGTGCGCGACCTGGACATCGAGGACCGCATCGCGCGCCACTTTGGGCTGGATTTCTGCCTGGCCACGCCGGCGATGGGGTTCGAGCCGGCAGACGGCGAGCCGAAGCTCGCGGCGGCGCAGGAGATGATCGCGCGGCGCGCCGTGGGCAGTGCGGCGGCCAACTTCCTCAAGGGAAAGCTCGCCGCCGGCGGACCGATCACCGTCGGTGTCAGCTGGGGGCGCACGCTGGAGCAGATGACGCTGCACCTCTCGGGCGTGCAGAACCCGCGGGCGCGCTTCGTCTCGCTGATGGGTTCGCTGACGCGCAACTCCGCCTCGAACCCGTTCGAGGTGGTGCAGGCGCTGGCGGCGCGCACCGGTGGCGAGGGGCACTTCCTGCCGGTGCCGTTCATCGCCGACACCGTGGCCGACCGGGCGGTGCTGATGTCGCAGCGCACCGTAGCCGAGGCGCTGGGGCTGGCGCAGTCGGCGGACCTGTATCTGATCAGCGTCGGCGAACTGCGCGAGACGGCATTCCTGCGCCAGCAGGCGATGCTCTCGGCAGCCGAGCTGCGCAGCGTCAAGGCGCACGGCGCGGTGGCGGACTCGCTGGGACGGCTGTTCGACGCCGGCGGCGCGCAGGTCGAGCACGAGCTCGCACGTCGCACCCTGGCGGTGGATTTCGAGCGGCTGCGCGACCGCGACGTGGTGCTGCTGGTCGGCGGCCTGCAGAAGGTGGCGTCGGTGCAGGCGCTGCTTCGCACCGGGGTGGTGCGCGGCCTGGTGATCGACGGCGACACCGCGCAGCTGCTGGCGTCACAGGAAGCCGGCTAGCGCCCGGGCTCGATCGGCTCGTCGGAGGACCGGGCCTCGGAGCCACCGGGGAACTTCACCACGATCCCTCGACCGGCGCGGCTCCAGCCCGGCGGACGCAGCCAGGTTGTCCAGCGTGATGGCCGTGCCGACGAAGCGGGTCGCCGCGACGGGCGGATTTCCCGATCGACCAGCCACAGCCGCCGCCCGACAACAGATGCGTCGGCCCGGGCTTGCGCGGTGTTGGACGACGAGGAGGCGCGGCTGCGCGAGTGACACCTCAGGCGCCGCCGCCGGCGACCTTGAGCTCGCGCACAAGCTCGCGGCCGAGCCGCCAGGTCTCGGTCCAGAGCGGCAGCATCGCCCGGATCACGGCAGCCTGCGTGCGTGGCTGATCGGAGCCGCGCCCGAGCCGCTCGATGTCGTGCTGCAGGCCCTGGCAGTGGGTAAGGAAACGCGCGACCCGGAACGGCAGCTCCTTGCCGAGATTGCCGATCTGGTTCGCGTACGACAGCGTGATCGCCTGGAACGGCGCGTTCTCGTTGATCAGGGTCGCGAACTCCACCGGCCTGCCGGCGTCGAGTTCGTCGAGCGCGGCCCCGAGCTCCCCCGGCATCCTGCGCGCCTCGATCAGGCTCAGCAGCGCATCGATCGCGCCTGCCAGCGCCAGCGCCATCCCCATGCGGTCGCGGTGCCGCTTGTAGGCCTCGACCGCGAGTCCGCCTGCGAAGATGGAGATCGCCGTGGCGATGCTGCCGCACAAGGCCGCGACCGTCGGGCTCATGATCGTCTGCTCCGTTCTGGCCGCAAGCAGGACCACCTGCGCCGTGTCTCCCGGCCGCTAGACCTTCACCAGCGAGCTCGCGAAGCTGTACAGCGCGTCGCCGGCGATGCTGCCGGCGGCGAACACCTCCATGTCGGTGCGCCCGGCGGCCCCGGTACGGCGCTGCCAGGCGAGGCGGCAGAGAATGCCCACCAGCACTGCCCAGCCGGCGAGCGGCGAGGTCAGCAGCAGCCCGGTCGCGAACATCACGCCGAGCTGCCGACTGGTGCCGCCGACGGCCTGCAGCACCGCACCGGGGATCGCCCACAGCAGCAGCGCGTGCGCGACCGCCGGGCTGCTCCCGGCATGGATGGCGGCGACGAAGACCTTGTCGACCGGCGCCACCTGACCGCGCGCGAAGTAGCCGCGATACAGCACCAGCACGGTCAGCGCGGCGACGACCAGGGCGAACATGGCAGCGAAATATTGCTGGCGCCGGCCGTCGCGCTCGAACGCGGGATCCGCACCCTCGCCGCGCAGCAGGAAGCCGGCCTTGAGGTCGCAGCCCATGTCGGCGAAGGCGGGCCCGGTGGAGGCGGTGAAGCCGACCAGCAGCGCCAGAGCGGGCGGCGGGAAGCCGATCACGATGCCGATCGCGAGCGACACCACCGCGACCGCGAAGGCCGGGAACCAGCCCGAATGCATCCCGGCCAGCCCGATGATCAGCTCGTGCAGCAATGCTGCGAAGGCGGCGTAGGTGACGAACAGGATCAGCATCCCGGTGCTCATCCCGCCTGCCAGGCCGCCGATCGCGGCGATGCCGGCGGCGATCAGCAGGTACAGCCCGGCGCCGAGCCCCAGCGTGGCGCGCAGCTGACGCGGACTCGGCCCCAGCGCCTCCGACTTGGGCTCGGCGGTGCGTCTGAGGATGGTGAACCCGACCTGCACCAGGGCGACCAGGCCTGCGCCCAACATCATCCCCTGCGCGACGTGCGCGTGGTCGATGTCGCCGTGCGGGATCAGCGTGGCGAGCAGCGGATGATCGAGCAGCACGTGCTCGTAGCCGCGCAGCAGCAGGCCGATGCCGAACGCCGCCAGCGCCCAGACATTGCCGATGAAGGCGACGCCGAAGCCCGCCATGGGGATGCCGAACACCGAGCCGAGCACGCCGAGCCCGAGCCCGGCGCCGAGCACGGCCGCCTTGCGGCCACCTGCGTCGCCGGCGCGGATCGCCTCCGCGGCGGCGACGCCCGGCGGCCACGGACCCTGGGCGGGGAACACGTCGGAGGCGAACATGCGATACAGCATCGTCGCGTCCAGCAGCATGGCGGCGACGGCGCCGATCAGCATCGCAGGCACCAGGTCGGCGCGGCCGAGCAGGAACGGAACGCCGATCGGCAGCAGCAGGCTGTTGGCAGCGCCGAAGGTGGAGGCGGAAATCGCGCTCTGGGCAAGGTTCTGCACGTGGATCGACCGGTAGCGGGCGAGGCCCGCGATCGGCACCCTGCCCAGGATCATCGCCGCCAGCGCGCCGATCAGGGAGGTGTTGGTGGTGACCCCGAGCCGCACCAGCACCTGCATGCCGACCACCGAGCCGAGCACACAGAGCGGGGTGATCAGCAGCAGGCTGGCCGGCGAGAAGAAGCGTGGATGGCGCAGTCCCGGCTGATGGGTCGCCTGATCGCTGTCAGCCATGAGCCGTTCCTTCGTCGCGCCGCCGCTGCAGCATCAGTGGCCGATCACACCGGCGGCCGCAACCGGACCGGCCGGCCGGCCCGCGCAGCGGCCCAAACACGGCCGGCAGGCCGCCCGCTCTGGCCGCAGCGATTAGTGCCGTTTGCACGGTTCGGGGCGAAACGAGCAAGTCCACGAGGGGCGACAGGCGCCGCGGCGGCCTTGCCGACCAGTGCGCGCGCAGACGGCGGCGTCATCTGTTGTCTCCGATTACCTGAGCATGTTGTTCCTGCGCCGGCGCGCGCGCCGGCCGAACCTGCTCGAGGTGCCGGGACTTCGCGTGCTCTGTGATCAGCAGCGAAACGAGAAGGTAAAAAACCGTGAAAGATTGCGAAGTTCGAAACAGCAGTTGCGACCGATGATCTTTTCGGCGATAGCCTTGATCGAAGCTTTTCAAGGCATACCAACGACCGAGGCGATTATCCAAGCTCATCCCGATCGATCTGCCACTAAACTATCTTACAAAACATTTTGATCTTTTCTCTGGTGATCATGAACCGCCGTCGATGTGGTGGTCTGGTTCGAAGTCTGCTTGCCTCGAAAGATCCCGTCGCCGCCAATCGAGAACCGCACGATCGCACCAGGACCAACCGATTTGAGAGGAACACCGATGGGGTGAGCGGCATCGCTCATCGCAAAGAGCCGGCCGACGGTTGAGTGCCCATCTGCGGGCTTCAGAGGTCTGATCATCAATGCGGGTCGCGATCGTTCATGACTGGCTGTACACGCTCGGCGGTGCGGAGAAAGTACTCGCCGCGATGCTGCGTTGCTTTCCAGATGCTGCCCTGTTCTGCCTGTTCGACTTCCTGACGCCGGCGGAGCGGAAGAAGATAGGGTACGAGCATAGCCATGTCTCGTTCCTGCAGCGGTTTCCGGGGGTGAGGAACCACCATCGCCTCTTCCTGCCGATCATGCCGCTGGCGATCGAGCAACTCGACCTGTCGGAATACGACGTCGTGATATCGAGCAGCTACGCGGTCGCCAAGGGCGTGCTGACCGGACCGGATCAGCTGCACCTGGCCTACGTGCATTCGCCGATGCGCTACGCGTGGGACCTGCAGCATCAATACCTGCGTGAGTCCGGGCTGGAGCGCGGCCCGAGAGGCCTGTTGACGCGGCTGCTGCTGCACCGGATCAGGATGTGGGACGTCCGCACCGCGAGCGGTCCTGACGCCTACATGGCGAACTCGCGTTTCATCGCGCGGCGGATACGCAAGATCTACGGGCGCGACGCCCGGGTCATCCATCCGCCGGTGATGGTGCCGGCCACGTTCAGGGCGATGCGCAAGGGTCGTCATTTCATGACTGCGTCGCGTCTGGTGCCGTACAAGAACGTCCGCTGCATCGTCGAGGCGTTCCGGCTTCTGCCAGACGAGCGGCTGATCGTGGTCGGCGAGGGGCCGGAAGCCGAACATCTGCGAGCGGCCGCCGGACCGAACGTGACGTTCAGGGGCTTCGTGCACGATGCCGAGCTGCGCCGGACGATGGCGAGCGCGCGCGCCTTCATCTTCGCCGCGGAAGAGGATTTCGGCATCGTTCCGGTGGAGGCGCAGAGCGAGGGTACGCCGGTGCTGGCACTCGGCCGCGGCGGCGTCCGCGAGACGGTGCGTGCTGGGGGCGAGGCGCCGACCGGGCTGTTCTTCGATCGCCCCGAGCCGGAAGCGGTCGTCGATGCGGTGCGCCGCTTCATCCTCAGGGAGGCATCGTTCGATCCCGCCGCCTGCCACCGCAACGCCGCCCGCTTCTCCGAGCAGCGCTTCCAGGAAACGTTCCGCGGCTTCGTGACCGAACATTACGAAGCATTCTGCGAGCGGCTGTACAGCGCCGGCCCCGCCGCGCCGTCGCTTGCGCGTGCGGAACGGGCATGGATCCCCGAGCCGGAGCCGCCGCTGGCCGCCACGAACCTGATCAAGCAGCTCTGACATGATCGCCCTCACACCAGCCGCTCTGCTCGAGCGCGTGCCGCCCAGGGACGGGATAGCCGATACCCGCAGGCCGAGCGCATCGGCGTGCGCCCCCGACGTGCTGTTCCTGACCCATACCGGGCGGATCGGTGGCGCCGAGACCTGTCTGCTGCATATCGTGCGGGCACTTGGCGGCGAGGTGCTGCTGTTCGAGGACGGCGCGCTGCGTGGGCGGCTGCTCGCGCAGGGCGCGCGCGTCTCGCTGCCGCAGGCGCGGCCGGACCTGCGGGCGATCCGGCGTGACCGCGGCCTGCTCAGGGCGCTGCCGGCGCTGGCCGGTATCATCGGCTTGATCCGCCATATCGGCCGCCTCGCCGCGATGCGCGATCTCGTCTACTGCAACACCCAGAAGAGCTTCGTGCTCGGCGCGCTGGCGTCCTGGCTGCATCGCACCCCGCTGCTCTGGCACCTGCACGATATCCTCGACCGTCACCATTTCGGCTGGTTCCAGATCCGGCTGGTGGTCGGCCTGGCCAACCGGCGCGCCGAGCGGGTGGTGGTGCCGTCGAAGGCGGCGGCGGACGCCTTCATCGACGCCGGCGGACGTGCGTCCCTGCTCGTGCTGGTGCGCAACGGCGTGGCCGTGCCGCGCCACGTGGACACAGCCCTGGTCCCGGCGGCGTTGCGCCGCGAACTCGACCTGCCGAGCGGCTTCCTGTTCGGCGTGTTCAGCCGTCTGGCTCCGTGGAAGGGGCAGCACATTGCCCTGGCCGCGCTGGCGCTGCTGCCGGACGCGGGCTGCGTGATCGCGGGGGACGCACTGTTCGGCGAGCAGGATTATCTCGTGGCCTTGCGGGAAGAGGCGGACCGGCTCGGCGTCGCCGACCGCGTGCGCTTCCTGGGACATCGCGACGACGTCACGACGCTGATGCGCACGGTCGATGTCGTGGTGCATCCGTCGATCGATCCCGAGCCTTTCGGGCTGACGCTGGTGGAAGCGATGCTGGCCGGAACGCCGCTCATCGCCTCCTGGGCAGGTGCTGCCGTGGAGATCCTGGATGGCGGGCGGGTCGGCATCCTGGTGCCGCCAGGAGACGCGCTGGCGCTGGCGACCGCTCTGGAGCAGTGCCGAGGCCGGCCCGAAGCGGCGGCACGCCGCGCCGCGACCGCGCGACGGCATGCCGAACGGCATTTCAGCGCGGAACGTCTGCAACACGACATCCGCGACGTCGTCGGCGGGATCGCCGCGCGTGATCCGGTTGCCGCGGCCTGCCGCGTGCGGCCGCGATGACGCGGCGCCGGTCCCCGGATACGCGGCTGGCACGCCGACGGGCCCACCGGGCCAGCGCGTGGCTTGGGGATTGGGACCTGCTGTTCCGAAATGCCGGCATCGCGAGCGCCGCATGACGGACGCGAACCTGTTCCAGATCGGCAGCGGCTGGTTCCCCGAGCGGAAGGGCGGTGCGGAGAACGTGTTCTTCCACCTGTTCCACGGTCTGGCCGGCGAGGGCTTCACCGTGCGTGGCGTTGTGCCCGGCAGCGACGAGGTCGGTCGACAGACCGGTGGCCTGATGCAGGGTTTCGCCGTTGGCGGCATCTCCTCGCCTCGGCGCGCGATGGCGATCCGCCGTTCCGCCTTCAGGAGCTTCTCGACGGTGCGGCCCGACATCGTTGCCTCGCATTTCGCTCCGTACAGCCTGCCGCTGCTCGACCGCATCTCGCGGTTTCCGCTGGTCACGCATTTCCATGGCCCGTGGGCGATGGAGAGCCTGATCGAGGGTGCTGGCGTGATGGCCGCTCGCCTCAAGAGGTTCATCGAGACGCTGGTGTATCGGCATGCGCGGCGGATCATCGTGTTGTCGGAGGCGTTTGGAAAGCTGCTCCAGCAGCATTACGGTATCTCGGACCGCCTCATCCGTTTCGTTCCCGGCGGCGTCGATTGCGGGCGCTATGACCTTGCGATCTCGCGGACGGCGGCCCGCCGGGCGCTTGGCTGGGATCCTGATCGACCGGCGGTGTTCGTCGTCCGCCGCCTGGTCAGGCGCATGGGGCTGGACCGGCTGCTCGAGGCAATCGCGATCCTGCGCCGGTGTTCGAGCCACGCAAGCAAAGACGTTGTACTGCACATTGCCGGATCCGGGCCGGAGCGGGCGGCACTGGAGGCTCGCGCGGCCGCACTCGGCCTGTGCGACGCCGTGCGCTTCGATGGGCACCTGAACGACGACCGGCTTGCTCTGGCCTATCGTGCCGCCGACTTCACTCTCGTGCCGACGGCGGAACTGGAAGGCTTCGGGCTGGTGGCGATCGAGTCGCTGGCGGCGGGTACCCCGGTCCTCGTGACCCCGGTGGGCGGCCTGCCGGAAGTGGTTTCCGGTTTGTCCGGGGCGATGGTGCTGGAGGGCGTGGACGCCCGGAGCATCGCCGCCGGCATCGGGTCCGCGCTTGCCGATGCGTCGTTGCTGCCGGATGCCGATGCCTGCCGGCGCCATGCCAGAAGTCGGTTCGACTGGCGCGTCGTGACCCCGCAGGTCGCGGCCGTCTACCGCGAGGTGCTGTGATGTCCGGGCAAAAGGTGATCCCGTCGCGTCAGGCGGGCGATCTCGCGAAGCTGCCGCCGGCCGCGGGCGACGAGCGCTTCGATCTACCGGGGATGAAGGGCGGCGTGACGCCGCTGCAGATCGCGGTTCGGCACCGGTGGGGGATCCTCGTGTTCGCGGTGCTGGTCACCGCGCTTGTCGGACTGGCGGTACGTCAGCTCCCGGTGCGCTACACCGCGGGCGCCTCGGTGATGATCGATCCGCGACAGCCGCGCGTCAGCAGCGGCGAAAGCCTGCTGCCGAGCCAGATCGTCGATCTCGATCTGCTGCGCACCTACATGGAGGCGTTGCGCTCGCCCAGCCTGGTGCTGAACGTGGTCCAGCAGCTCAAGCTCACGACGGTGCCCGAGTACTGCGCGCCGCCGCGAGGCTGGGGCGACAGGTTGTCGGATCTGCTGGTCAAGCCGTTCACGAGAGCCGGCGGCGGCGTGGGAGGTGCGGCGTCGTGCCGCACCTCGGTCGAGGCCGCGGCGAAGCGGCTGACGCCGTCGCTCAGTTTCAGCAACGACGGCCGCTCCTACGTGATCGCGATCAGCGCCGTCGCCGGCGGTCCGGATCTCGCAGCGAGCATCGCCAACGCCTATGCCAACGCGTTCATCGCCAGGCGTCGACAGCAACAGGCCGTGCTCACGGATCAGGCCGACGTCTGGCTGCGGACCCACCTCGCGCGGCTGCGTGCCGACGTGCTGACGGCGGACAACGCCGCGCAGCAGCAGCGTCAGGGCGGACAGCTTACCAGCCTGCGCGGCCAGACGCTGCTGGGGCAGAGCCTGTCGGAGATGAATTCGCAGCTGATCGTGGCCTCCAGCGAGCTGGCGCAGAAGCGCAGCACGTTGCTCGAGCTCGAGGAGGCTTCACGTTCCGGCATCGGAGCGGATGCCAGCGCGCCGGTGCTCGCCTCGCCGATCATCCAGGGGCTGCTCGAACGCGAAGGGACCCTCGCCGCCGCGCAGGCCGAGTTCCAGACCCGGTTGGGCAGCGCCAACAACGAGCTGATCGCCAACGCGGCACAGCTGGCTCGCGTCCGCGTGCAGCTGCGCGTGGAGATCAACAAGGCGGTGGCCAGCGTGCGAGGCGAGGTGGATGCGCTCGAGGCGCGCTGCACGTCGCTGCAGGGCAGCGTGCAGGACCTGCAGCTGCAGGTGGGCAAGCAGGGCATCGCCGACATCCGGCTGCAGGACCTGGAGCGCGACGCTGCCTCGGCGCGCAGCCGCTACGACGAGGCGGCCCTGCGGCTGGAGCAGATCCACGTCGAGGCCGCGATGCAGCGCGCCGACGTGCAGCTGGTGGTGGAGGCATCCGCGCCGGAATTCCCATCCTTTCCGCGGGTCCGCATGATCGTCACCGGCACCTTCCTGGCGATGCTGGGCGTCGGTGCCGTGCTGGCGCACGGAATGGAACTGCTGTCCCGTGTCTTCAAGACACCGGAGCAGGTGGAGGAGCAGACCGGCGTTCGCGTGCTCGGACTGTTTCCGCGGCTGCTGTCCGCCCGCAACAAGCCGCAGGGTGCCCTGGCGGCAGATCCGAACCTGCGCGAGGCCGAAGCACTGCAGGCCGTCTTCGCCGGTCTGATCGGCGGCCGTCACCATGACGAGGCGGCGGGTGGTCGGGTGCTGATGGTCACCTCGGCGCTGCCCGGCGAGGGCAAGACGTCCTTCTCGGTGGCGCTGGGTCGCGCCGCCGCGGCGCGCGGGCTCGCCGTCGTCGTGGTGGATTGCGATCTGCGCTGCTCGAGCATGCGCAGCCACTTTCCGCCGTCCCGTCAGCAGGCCATGACCGCGGCTCCGGACCTCGCGCGCCTGGCGGAGCCCAATGCGGAGTTCGCCGACCTGGTGATCGACCCGGTTGGCGGCCTGCACGTCCTGGTGACGCGCGCGCCCTCCGACAACCCACACGCGATCCTGGCCTCCGCAGGTCTGCCGCGGGCACTGGAGCAGCTCCGCGCGACATACGACGTGGTCATCATCGACACGCCGCCGGTGCTCGCGGTTCCGGATGTCCTCGCCGTCGCTCCGATGGCCGACGACGTGGTGATGCTGGTGAGGTGGCGCCATTCGCCCCGCGCAGCGGTCAACGCGGCGCTGCGAGCGCTGCGCCGCGGGCACATCCAGGTCAACGGGATCGTCCTGTCCAAGGTCGACCTGCGACGGCTGGCCCGTGCCAACACCGACAGCAGCTACTACGCCAAGCTGTATCCGTCGTACCACTTCCTGACACGCGGCTGAGCGGTGACATCCGCGATGCCTGTCACGCCGTCGGTCCTGCGGCCGCGCTCGCGCCGGGACGTGCCGTGATCGCCTCCCTGGTGCACGGGGTCCGCGGCCGCGCCAAGATCGGCGCCGTTGCACACGTGATGGGGATCCGTGTCGTGGCGCTCGCCGGCAACGTCTGCTCCGGCTTGATCACCGCGAGCTTTCTCGGACCCGACGGGCGCGGCGAACAGGCCGCCATGGTGATCGCTCCCACGGTTCTCGCTGCCGTATGCACGCTCGGGCTGCATGCCTCGCTTATCTACAATCTCCGGTCCGACCCGGAGCACGGCGCGGCCTATTTTGGCAGCGCCATGATCCTGACGGTGGCCACCGGGCTGGCGGCGACCGCGATCGGTTTCCTGCTGATGCCGGTGTGGCTCAGCCGATACAGCGCCGACACCGTGAGGTTCGCGCGCGTGCTGCTGGTCGGCGTCCCGCTCGGCGTGGTCGCACCGTTGCTCTCCGGCGTGCTGGAAGCGCATGGCCGGTTCGGCCTGGCCAACCGCGTGCTCTACTTCCAGAGCCTGGGCGCCCTGGCGCTGCTCGGCCTGCTCGCGTTGTTCGGCCGCATGACGCCGGTCACCGCCGCTGCCGCGTACGCCATCCCGTCGCTGCCGTCCTTCCTCTACCTGCTGCGCAAGGTCCGGCAGGTGCTGCGTCCCAGCTTCACGATGGCCGCGCCCTATCCGCGGCGGCTGCTTCGCTACGGGATCCGGTTCTACGGCGTGGACCTGCTGGGCGCACTTTCGGGTTACCTCGACCAAGTGGTCATCGTCTTCCAGCTGCAACCCGCAGCGTTGGGCGCCTACTCGATCGCGCTGAGCCTGTCTCGCGTCCTCGGGGTCGCACAGGCTGCGATCGCCGTGGTGCTGTTTCCGTCGATCGCCGCGCGCGAGACCAGCCGTGTTGTCGAGATCGTGGCGCGCGCCATGCGGGTGACGGCAGTGACCAACATCATGGGCGCGGCGGCGATCGGCATCGCCGGGCCGTCGCTGCTCCTGCTGCTTTACGGAACCCGGTTCGCCGCCGCGGTGCTGCCGTTCCAGATCCTGCTGGCCGAGGCGGTGATCTCGAGTGCGGCACGTATCCTGGCCCAGGCCTTCAGCGGCACCGGCCGTCCGGGCGCTGTGACCGGTGTTGAGGTGGCAGGTGTGGTCGCGGCACTGGCGGCGATGCTCGTCCTGGTGCCGGCCTTCGGTATCGTCGGAGCGGCGTGCTCCACCTTGTTCGGCGGCTTGGTGCGGCTGTTCTGCGTCCTGGCCGGCTTCCGGAAGATCCTCGGGATCGCTCTGCCCCGTCTGGTCATCAGCCGCGCCGACGTGGCCTGGGTGGCCGGACGTTGAGCGACGCGTCTGCATCGGGAAAGGTATCCACCGACCGCCGACGGGCGGCGAGGGTGCAGACGATCGGGGTGCTGATCTGCAGCTACCGGCGGCCGGACAGCCTGCTGCGTGGTCTCGCCTCGCTGGCGGCGCAGGATCGTCGGCCGGACGACGTCCTGATCGTCGTCCGCGCCGACGACGTCGCGACGCTGCAGGCCGTCGCCTCATCCCCAACCGCAGGCTCGCTGCTGCTTCGGGTTTTGACGGTTACGCGGGCCGGCACGGTGCACGCGCTGAACACCGGACTGGCTGCCGGCCGCACGGACGTCGTCGCCATCACAGACGACGACACGGTGCCGGCTGCGGATTGGCTCGCCCGGATCCTGGCGCACTTCAGGGCCGACCCCGCATTGGGCGGTCTCGGTGGCCGCGATCGGTGCCATGACGGCGAACGGTTCGACGACCGGGCTCGGCGTGTGGTCGGGCACCTGCAGTGGTTCGGCCGGACCATCGGCAATCACCATCTCGGCGTCGGCGCGCCGCAGCAGGTCGATTTTCTCAAAGGGGCGAACATGAGCTATCGCGCCGAGGCGATCGCCGGTCGTCATTTCGACACGCGGCTGCGCGGCGTCGGCGCTCAGCCCTACGAGGACATCGCGTTCTCGCTCGGCCTGCGTCTCTCGGGCTGGAAGCTGCTGTATGATCCGCTGGTCGCAGTCGAGCATTATCCCGCGCCGCGGCAGGAGCCGCGCCATTACGCGGCGATCGCTTGTAGCCGGGACAAGGGGGGGTTGTTCGACCTCGCGTACAACGAGGTGATTGCTTTATGGGACGGCTTCGGTCCCGTCGGTCGCCTGGTCTACATGACGTGGTCGGTCCTGATCGGAACCGGCGGATCCCCGGGCATCGTTCAGGCGATCCGATACACGCCTCGACTCGGCGCAGGTTCCTGGCGCCGCTTGTGGACCGTCCACTGCGCAAAGGTCGCAGCCTATTGCGAGCTGTGGCCGAGGCGTAGCGGGCTCGGTCCGGTTCCTCGCGGTTGCGAGGAAGTCACCTGCGATACCGGCGTGTCATGAGGTTCTGTATCATCACACCGTTGATCGGCGCGAACGATGGGCAAGGGCGCGTCAACCTCGAGATCGCCGCCGAAGCGTTCCGGCAGGGTCATGAGGTTGTCGTCATGGCGGAGCAGGTGAGCGGCTTGCCGATCGAGCTGTGCAGACAGGCGGTGGTCCTGCCACCGCC
>CAXTNV010000079.1:0-16754 GCA_964245755.1 uncultured Acetobacteraceae bacterium
TTCGGGGTGCGGGAAGTCGTCGCCGGACTGACGGTGCTCGCCAGGCCGGAGCACGACGGACCCGCGCCGCCATCAGCGAGCGTGTGGTCCCTGCGTAGTTTGCGGGTCACCGCGGTGCCGCTCGCAATACTGCGACCACGCGGATCACAGGAGGAGCGCAACCGATGAGCACATCCGAGGCACCCCGCGCCGGTTCGACCGTCCTGACGCAGGTAGCCAGCTTCGCGCACCAGGTCACGGGCATCAGCGTGACGCCGAAGGGTCGCATCTTCGTCAACTTCCCGCGCTGGACCGACGACGCTCCGCTCTCGGTCGCCGAGCTGCTCGCCGATGGCGAGCTTGCGCCCTACCCGGACGAGCACTGGAACAGCTGGCGCAACGCGCGCGCCAACGAGATGCCGGTCGGCGAGCACTTCGTCTGCGTGCAGTCGATCGTCGCCGACACGCGCGGCGCGCTCTGGGTGCTCGATCCGGGAGCCCCGGGCAATGAGAAGATCATGCCGGGCGCGCCGAAGCTGGTGCGCATCGACCTGGCCACCGACAAGGTTACGAAGGTGATCAGCTTCGCCGAGGAGGTAGCCCTGCAGGGCACCTATCTCAACGACGTGCGCTTCAGCCCCGACGGCAGCACCGGCTACATCACCGACTCGGGCACCCGCGGCGCGATCATCGTCGTCGATCTGCAGGCCGGCACCGCGTTCCGCGCGCTCGACGGCCATCCGAGCACGCAGATGGAACAGGACGTGATCGTCGAAGTCGACGGCGAGCCGCTGCGTCGACCCGACGGCCGTCAGCCGGCCTTCGCCGCGGACGGGATCGCACTCTCGCACGATGGCGGCACGCTGTACTGGCAGGCGCTCACCGGCCGGACCCTGTACTCGATCGCGACCTCCAAACTCACGCGCGGTGCGCCGGAAGCCGAGATCGCATCGGCGGTGCGCAAGGTCGCCATCACCAACGTGGCGGACGGCCTGTGGATCAGCAGGTCAGGCGATCTCTACGTCACCTCTCCCGGCGACAACTCGGTCAAGCGCCTGCGCGACGGCCGGATCGAGACGGTGGTGGCCGACGCGAGGTTGCGCTGGCCGGACACGATGTCGGAGGGTCCGGACGGTACGCTCTACGTTACCGCCTCGCACATCCAGGACACCTACTGGTTCAAGCCGGCTGCCCCGGCCTCGCTGCCGACGGCGCTGTATTGCTTCGTCCCGCCACCCTGAGCGCCCCGGCGCCTAGCCGGCGCTGGGCCGGGAGCGGCGGTGACGTTTCGTGATGCGTCCGCGGGGCAACCGGAAGGTCGTCCCCACGTCGCGATCGCATGCGCGTGCATCACATCAACTGCGGCACCGAGTGCCCCTATGGCGGCCATCTGTTCGACGGCCGCACCGCCGGCCTCGGACCATCCCGCCTGACCTGCCAGTGCCTGCTGATCGAGGCGGCGGACTGCCTGGTGCTGGTCGATACCGGCTTCGGCACACGCGACGTGCGCGACCCGCGGGGCCGCATCGCCGGATTCTTCCGCGCGGTGAACAACATCCGCTTCGACCCGCAGGAGACCGCGGTGGCGCAGATCCGGCGCCTCGGCCTGAACCCCGCCGACGTGCGGCACATCGTGCTGACCCACCTGGATTTCGATCATGCCGGGGGACTGGACGATTTCCCCGAGGCCACCGTGCACCTGTTCGAGACCGAGGCGCGCGCCGCGCGCGAGCGGCGCTCGCTGCTGGCGCGCCGCAGGTTCCGGCCGCAGCAATGGCAAGATGGCGGCCCGTGGCGCGAATATCCGGTGGCCGGGGAACCTTGGTTCGGGTTCGAGGCCGTGCGCGGCCTGCAGGGCCTGCCGCCCGAGATCCTGATGGTGCCGCTGCCGGGTCATACCGCCGGCCACTGCGGCGTCGCGGTGCAGGGCCATGCCGGCTGGAAGCTGCTCGCTGGCGACGCGTACTTCCACCACAGCGAGATCGACCCGGCCGGAGCGCGCCCGCCGCCGGCGGCACGCGCCTACCAGGCGATGATGCAGGTCGATCGCCGTCAGCGCTGGCTGAACCAGGCGCGACTGCGCGAACTGATGCGCACGCACCGCGGGGAGGTCGACGTGTTCTGTTCGCACGATCCGCACGACATGGACCGCCTCGCCGGTAGCTAGCCGGGTGTCGACTTCGCATTGTGGTGAAGCGTCGTACGCCCCACTTCTTTTCGGCCGCCAGCGTTCCAATCTCGGTTCAAGATAAAGTTGCGACGTGTAGCTGGCACGATCGGGAGCAGATGATGCGCAAGGTAATAACGGGCCTTCTGGCAGCGACGACGTTGGCCGGCGCCATCCTGGCAACCCCGCCGGCAATGGCGCAACGCGGCGGCTTCCGCGGTGGCTTCTCGGGCGGGGGCTTCCACGGTGGCTTCCCAGGCGGCGGCTTCCCGGGCGGATACGGGAGCCGCGGCTTTGGTTACGGATACGGGAGCCGCGGCTTTGGTTACGGATACGGGAACCGCGGCTTCGGTTACGGATACGGCTATCGCGGGTTCGGGTACGGCTTCGGCGGCTTCGGCGTCGGTCTCGCCGCGGGTGCGGTGCTGGGTTTGGCCGCGGCGCCGTTCGGCTACGGCTATCGCGGCGTCTACGGCTATCCCGGCTACCGCGGCGTCTACGGATATCCGGGCTACTACGGCTACCCCTACGGCTATGCCCCGCAGGTGGTCTACGCGCCACCGGTCGTCGGCTACGGTTATTAGGTCGGCTTAGCCCGGCTGCTGCCGCCACCAGGCGACTGTATCCTTCAGTCCAGCCGGCAGGTCCAGCAGTGGCCTCCATAGTGCGCGCGGCAGCTGCGCCGACGGGTCGGATGTCCAGTCGCGATGCAGGATCTCCGCCGCCTTGCCGCGCCCGAGCATCGCCGCCCGCCCCGACAGCTGCGCCCCGGCGTCGTTGGCAAGCCCGACCGCGCGCAGCAGCGGGTCCGGGACCGGGATGCATCGGGGAACCCGACCCAATGCCGTGCCGGCTTCGCGGAGGAGTTCGCGCCAGCCATAGCCGTCCGCACGGCCGTCGCAGATCTCGAAGGTGACATGGCTGGGACCGGGCTCGCACAATGCAACGATCGCGCTTGCCGCGTCGCGCGCGTGGATCATGGCGATGCGTGGTTCCGGGCACGCCGGGCGCGGCGCGATCCGCCCCCGGGCCAGGCGGAACAGCGCGAGGCCCTCGCGATCCCACGGCCCATAGATCACGCAGGGCCGCAGCACCACCCAGGGCACCGCATCTAGTGCAGCGGTGACAAGGGTCTCTCCAGCGCGCTTGCTGGCGGCATAGGCGGACAGCTGCGGCATCCTCGCCGCCTGCGACGAGACCAGGACGAACCGCGCCGCTGCCGCCTCGTGCGCCACGATCGCGGCCAGCCGGGCGGCCCCGTCACGGTTGACCGCGAGGAACTCCCGCCGGTTGCGCGCCTTGACCAGCCCGGCCACGTGGATCACCGCCGACGCGCCACGCACCAGTCGCGACAGGGCGGCGGGATCGTCGAGGTCTCCGCACACGGTCTCGAAGCCGATGCCGGTGAGCAGCGGATGCGCCGGGTCGCGCCGCGCCAGCAGCCGTATCCGCCAGCCGGCATCGGCGAGCGCCGCCACCACGTAGCGTCCGAGGAAACCGGTACCGCCGGTGACGGCGGCGAGCGGCGCGGTCACGCCAGGATGGCGGCCGGCAGCGCTTCGGCGAGGTAGCGTTGCCGCATCACGAACCGGCTCAGCTTTCCCGACGAGGTGTAGGGCAGGCTGCCCGGGGCGACCAGCACCACGCGACCGTCCAGGCCGTGGCTCGCGCGCACCGTGTCCCCGACTTCCTCCGCCAGCCTCTGCCCTGCCGCGGGATCGGCGATGCCGCGCGCTTCCACCGCCAGGACGAGCACCTCCTGGCCATCCTCCTCGATCGAGAAGGCGGCCACGTCGCCGGTCCTGACCTCTGGTATGCTGCGCTCGACGCTCCATTCGAGGTCCTGCGGCCAGATGTTGCGGCCGTTGATGATGATCAGGTCCTTGGCCCGCCCGGTGACCACCAGCGTGCCGTTAAGCCGGTAGCCGAGGTCGCCCGTCTCCAGCCAGCCATCCGACGAGAGGATCGCCTTGGTCTCGTCCGGACGACCGTCGTAGCCCTGCATCACGCTGCCGCCGCGCGCGAAGATGCGCCCGATGCTGCGGTCGGCCAGCACCTTTCCGTCGGCGTCGCGGACCTCGATCTCGTGCCCCGGCAACGGTGCGCCGCACAGCACCACCGTACGGGTGCGCGCATGGGGCTCCTGCGGCCGCACCGCCAGCGCGTCCTGTTCCAGCCGGTCGAGGTCGATGGTGTCGGTCTCGATGCCGCGGCCGATCGGGGCGAAACTGATGGCGAGCGTCGCCTCCGCCATGCCGTAGCTCGGCAGGCAGGCCTCGGCGCGGAAGCCGCAGGCGGCGAAGGTGCTGGAGAAGCGCGACAACACCGCCGGGCGGATCATGTCGCCGCCGATGCCGGCGATCCGCCAGCAGGAAAGATCCAGCTCCGTCCGGCTGATCGAGCGTTCGCGCCGGGTGCACAGGTCGTAGCCGAAGCTGGGGCTGTAGGAGATCGTGCCGCGTCGGGCGGAGATCAGCGACAGCCAGAGCTGCGGCCGGCGCGCGAAGTCCTGGGTGGCGAACAGGTCGACCGTGACCTGGCCTGCGAGCGGGCTGAGCAGGAAGCCCACCAGGCCCATGTCGTGGTAGAACGGCAGCCAGGACACCGCGCGGTCGTCGGGGCGTATCTGAAGCCCATGGCTCAGGATCGCGCCGGCGTTCGCCATCAGCGCCTTCTGCCGGACCACCACGCCGATCGGGAAGCGGGTGCTGCCCGAGGAGAACTGCAGGTAGGCCGTGTCGTCCGGTCCGACCGCCGGCAGCGCCGCCTCGGAGCAGGGTGTCGCGGACAGCTCCGCGACGGTGCCGCAGACGCGCAGCCGCAGTTCGGCGGCGAAGCCCGACAGCCAGCCGATCACCGCGGCAGGCGCGAACAGGGCCGTCGCCCGTGCCGTCTCGGTCAGCCGGCGCACGTGTGCCACGTACGCCTCGCGACCGCCGAAGGCGAACGGCAGCGGCAGCGGCACCGGGACCAGTCCGGCGTACTGGCAGGCGCAGAACATGCGCACGAAGTTCGGATCGGTCCCGGCGATGATCGCGACGCGTTCACCAGCTCGCATGCCGAGCCCGAGCAGGCGGCGGCCCAGTTCCAGCGCCTCGCTGCGCAACGCGCGATATGGCAGCGCCTCCGTCAGCTCGCCCCGGACGGAGAAGAAGTTCAGCCCGGTCTCGCCTTCGGCCGCGTAGTCGAGGGCGTCCGGGAGGGTGGGAAAGTCGCCCTTGCGCTGGCGGAGGCCACTGAAGGTAGGCGTCGGCCCGGGCATTCGATCGAGCTCCGAGGCGCATGGGCGCCGGTGCAGTGGCATGTAGGGTTCACCGACAGGTCGCGCCGGCCGGGTTGGCGGCCGGATAACAGCACTCCCCTAGAGCGCACCCATGAACCCGTCAACCGAGCCCATGACCCTGCCCACGCCGCGGACGCTCAGGACACGAGGGTCTTCTCGTACACCCGATAGGTCTTGTAGGCGTGGCCGCCAATCGCCTCGGCGAGATGGCGCATCGGCAGGTTGTCCTCCAGGACCCAGGACATCTCCACCGCCTCGATGCCGCGCGCCAGCGCCTCGCGCCGCAGCGCCTCGACCACGTGCAGCGACAGCAGCCGGCCGAGCAGGCCGCCGGCGAAGCGGCGCCGCACCCCCATCAGCGGAACCCGCGCCGTCTTGATCCCCGAGACCTTCAGCCGCCACAGCAGCTTCGCCCACCCGAACGGCAGCAGCCGCCCGGAGAGGTCGCGGATCGCCGCGTTCAGGTTGGGCAGGCACAGGCCGAACGCCGCCGGCTCGCCGTCGACGTCGGCGAACCAGATCAGCCGCTCATGCAGCAGCGGCCGCATAGCGCGCGCCATGTGGTCGACCTCGTCGCGGGTGATCGGCACGAAGCCCCAGTGGTCGTCCCAAGCGTCGTTGAAGATCTCCACAAGCGAGGCGATGTCCTGCTTGAGATGCGCCCGCCGCATCGGGCGCAGCGTGACGTTGGCGGGCAGGCCGCGCCGCACCATCGCCACCGCCGCCGGCGGCAGCGCCGCCGTGGTGTCGCAGAGATAGGCGTAGACGTCGCGCACCTTGCCGTAGCCGAGCGCCCTGAGGTGGGCGTCGGAATAAGGCGGATCGTGCGGCATCATCAGCATCGGCGGGGTGTCGAAGCCATCGACCAGCAGGCCGGTCTCCTCGTTGATCGACAGGCTGAACGGCCCCTGTGCCCGCTTCAGGCCCTTGCCGGACAGCCACCCTTCCGCGGCGGCCAGCAGGGCTGCGAACACCGCCGGATCGTCCGGTGCGGCGAGCATGCCGAAATGACCGAGCGGACCCGCAGCGTCGGGCTTGGCCAGGTGATCCTGCTGCGCGCTGATGCGGCCGACATCCTCGCCGTCGCGGCGGGCGATCCAGAATGCGGCCTCGGCATGCCGGAAGAACGGGTTGGAGCGCGGGGTCAGGGCGGCACGTCGTTCGGAGCGGAGCGGCGGCACGTAGTGCGGGTCCGCGCGGAACAGCCGCTCGGGCAGGCGGATGAAGCGCTCCAGCGCCGCACGTCCCGCCACCGCGACGATGTCGACCCGGCCGAGCGGCGGGGCCGCGTCGTTCATGTTGCCTCGCCGCGACGCGGCGGCCGGTCGCGCGGCGGTCCGCCGGACAGCTCCGCCACCCAGGGGTAGCGGGTCGCTTCGCCCACGTCGTACCCCAGGTTGAAGACGTGCGGCGAACGCGGCCGCTCGCGGGCCGAGCCGTAGTATGTGCCGAGCAGCCGGTCCACCGTGAACGAGGTGATGCCGTAGTTGCCCTGCTCATGGTGGAAATGGTGCGTCAGGTGCAGCTCCTTCATGCGCCGCAGCAGGCGGGAGCGCGGCTTGAAGTTGAGGTGCTGGACGCAATGGCAGAACTCGTAGGCGCAGGTGATCAGCAGCCCCGTGCACACCGACGCCGCCGCACCCGCCGCTCCCCCGCCGATGACCCAGCCCAGCGGCACCACGATGAGCAGGATGGTCGGCAGCGTGTTGAGCGGCGAGCCGAACAGCACGTCCATCCGGTTCGGATCCTGGTGGTGATCGAAGTGGATGCGTTTCCACAGCGGCGCAGTCAGGCGCGCGCGGTAAAGGAAGCGGCCATGCAGGACGAACCGGTGCAGCGCATACCAGATCACCGGATAGGCGAGCATCGTCCCCAGCATGCCGCAGAGCGGGCGCCACGGCGAGGCGGCGGCAGCGACCGCGTAGCCCCCGCTGAGCAGCGCCAGCAGGGCGTAGAGGTGGATGGCGGGGTGGCCGGCATAGGCCGCGAGTAACTCGCGCAGGGTCATCCGGCCGAGGTCGAAGCTGCTCCCGTGTCTTCGCCAGCGCTGATACATCAAGTTCTCCTCGCGGGCATCGAGTGAGGCCGGCGGCCCGGAGTGTCAAGCGGGCCAGCCCGGTGCCTCGCCGCGGGCGCCTGGCCCGCAGGCCTCGATCAGCCGCCGGGCTGCTACTGGGCAGCCGCCATCGCGTACTGCATGTCGGCTCCCGAGATGACCTTGAGCTCGGTGCCGACCGCGGTGATCGTGCGGATAGCGTGATCGATCTGCGCCGTGCCGTGCGCGGCGCTGACGCTGGTGCGCAGCAGCGACTGCCGGTCCGGTGTCGCCGGCGGCAGGGCCAGGTTGACGTAGACGCCGAGCGCCAGCAGCCGGCTCCAGAACAGCGCGGCGATGTCGGGACTGCCCACCCGGATCGAGACGATCGGGCTCGCCGTGGGGCCTAGCGCGAAGCCGGCGGCGGACAGGCCGCCATACAGCCGCGACGCGTTGCGCGCGAGGTCGCTGCGCAGGTCCGGCCTGCTCTCGACCAGCTCCAGTGCGCGCGACACCCCGGCGGTGATCGAGGAGGGCAGCGAGGCGGTGAACATGTAGGCGCGCGAAGCGAGGCGGAGCAGCCCGAAGTCGGGAAGGTCGGAGGCGCAGAAGCCGCCGATCCCGCCCAGGCTCTTGCTGAACGTGCCGACGATGAAGTCGATGTCTGCCTCGACCCCGGCCGCCTCGGCCAGCCCGCGTCCTCGCAACCCCAGCACCCCGAGGGAGTGCGCCTCGTCGACCAGCAGGTAGGCGCCGGTCTCGCGCTTGATCGCGGCGATCTCGCGCAGCGGCGCGCTGTCACCGAGCATGCTGTAGATGCCCTCGACGACGATCAGGTTATGGCCCGGCGGCCTCTGGCCGGGACGCTCGCGCAGGAAGCGCAGGCGGCGATACAGGTCGTCCGGATCGTTGTGCCGGAAACGCGTCACCGGCGCGTCGCTCAGCCGCGCCCCGTCGTAGATGCTGGCATGGCTGTCGGCGTCGAGCAGGATGTTGTCGTCGCGTCCCGCGAGTGCCGGCAGGATGCCCAGGTTCGCCTGATAGCCGGTGGTGAACAGCATGGCATCACGACGGCCGAGGAAGCGGGCGATCTGGCGCTCGAGATCGGCGTGACCGCCGTAGGTGCCGTTGGCGATGCGCGAACCCGTGGTGCCGGTGCCGTCGGTGTGCAGCGCCGCCGCGGCGCGGTCGATGCAGCTCGGATCGAAGGTCAGCCCGAGATAGTTGTTGGTGCCGAGCAGCAGGATCCTGCGTCCGTCGAGCCGGGCCTCGGTCGGCGACACGATGCTCTCGAAGGTGACGTTGAACGGATCGTGCGCACCGTCGCGGAGGCGGGCATGCGCCTGCTTCAGGTCGTGATATTTTGCCAGCATGGTCTACTGCGATACCCGTGAAGATCCGGAGTCGAGCATCCGTGCCAGATCGCCAACCGTTTCGATCTCGGTGATGGTGTCGATCGGGATGACCGTGTCGAACTTCGTCTCGAGCTCCATGATGAAGTCCATCACGGTAATCGAGTCAAGTCTGAGGTCACGAACAATGTTTGTATCCGAAGTAATCCTGCCCGTAACATCCGCAGGTATTGCATCCATGGATCTGACGACGTCCGCGATCTTCTCGACCAGATCCTCTTGAACTGACACCAGTGCGGCTCTCCGTCGTGCCTGTGACCCAGCAACTGAGGGCGTTGGACATAACAGGCATTTTATTTTTGGGCAACGTGCCGGGGTCGGAGACCGGCCCGGTCCGGAAGGTGCTTGCGCTTCACCCGGCCGGCGCGTCCGGCGCGGGAAACAGCGCGCTGCTGCGGCCGGCCAGATCGTAGCCGAGCAGCCCGAGCCACTCATGCGCGGCCCAGTCCAGCACCGCCAGCTTCTGGCCGAGCGACGCGGCGTAGCCGGTGATGCGGTCGCGCGACTGGTAGCCGACCGGCCAGGGCAGCACCGTCCAGCCCGCGCGGCGGAACACGCCCACCGCGCGCGGCATGTGGCTGGCCGATGTCAGCAGCACCCAGCGCTCCCCCGGTCGCGGCGCCGCCAGCGCGAAGCTGTAGACCGCGTTCTCCCAGGTGGTGCGGGACCGGTCCTCGAACACGACGCGCCCGGGCGGAAGGCCGAGCTCGTCGAGCAGGATGCGCATGTACTCCGCCTCGTTGGCGATGCCCTGCTGCAGGTCGCCAGAACCGCCGGTGAACACGAGCCTTGCCTGCGGATAGCGGCGCGCCAGGATGACGAAGCTGGTCACCCGGTTGGCCGCCCCGGTCAGGGTGGGGGTCCTGCGGTCGCGGCTGGTCAGGTCGTCGATCGCGCCGCCAAGCATCACGATCCCGTCCACCCGCCCCGGCGGCGTCGTGATCGCCGGGAAGCGATCCTCCAGCGGGCGGATCGTCCACCGGTCGACCGGCAGCACCAGGCAGGCCGCGAGTGCTGCGGCACCCAGCACCAGCAGGACGCGGCCGGCGCGGCGCCGGCGCAGCAGCAACCCGATCAGCACGCACTCGACCATCAGCGCGGTCGGCAGCATCACCATGGTGAGCAGCTTGCCCAGGATGAACATCCGCCCGCGCCTCAGCCGGCTTCTTCGCGCGTCAGTTCAGCGATCCCGACCAGCGCCGCCTTGTTGCTCAGTGCCGGCAGCGGCGCGGTGGGCAGCCCGGGCCGCGGCCAGCCGGGGCGCAGCCGTCCGGTGAGCAGGAAGGCGGTGATCACGGCGAGCACCCCGAACACGACGCCACCCAGCGCCTGGCCGATCAGCACCCCCTGCGGGCCGTAGCGCATGCCGATCAGCACGAACGGGATCGTGCCCAGCGTGGCGCGGCCCCAGTTGAACAGCGTCGAGAGCAGCGGCGCGCCAAGATTGTTGAAGGCGGTGTTGGCGACGAACAGCGCCCCGGTGAACAGGAAGCTGGCCACCGTCCAGGAGCAGAACAGGTGCAGCAGCCGCGCCGCGTCGCCGCTGGCGGAGAACAGGGCGACCAGCGCGTCCTGCGACAGTGCCAGGATTGCCCACATGCTCAGCACGCACGCCTGCACCAGCAGCAGCGCGCAGCGTAGCGTATGGCGCACGCGCGGAACCTGATCGGCGCCGAGATTCTGCGCCATGATCGGCCCGACCGAGCCGGTGAGGGCGAAGATAAAGGCGAACGCGACCGGTACGATGCGGTCGATGGTGGCCTGTCCCGCCACCGCCGCCAGCCCGAAGCCGGCCATGAAGTGGGTGGTGAAGGCGCTCCCCACCGGGGTCGCGAGGTTGGTCAGGATCGCCGGCAGCGCCACGCCCGCCACCGGTCGCGCATCGGCGAGCAGGCGGCGCCACTTCGGCCGGCGCAGGATCCGGTGCATCCCGACCGCGCGCAGGCCGAGGCAGGCGACGGTGGCGCGGGAGATCACGGTGCCGATCGCCGCGCCCCGGAGGCCGAGATGCAGCACGAAGATCAGCAGCGGGTCGAGGCAGGCGAGCAGCAGGGCAGCCCACAGGGTGACGCTCATCGAGCGGCGGGCATCTCCCACCGAGCGCAGCAGCGACGAGCATCCCATGCCGATCGAGATCAACGGCAGGAACGGCGACACGATCGACACGTTGCGCGCGGCTGCGTGCAGCACCGCGCCGTGGGCACCGAGACCGCGCAGGATCGGCTGCAGCATCAGCACCGTGCCGACGCCGATCAGCAGCATGATCGCCGCCATCAGCACCATCGCGGCGGAAGCGATGCGCTGCGCCTGCGGCAACTCGCCGGCGCCGATGCGTCGCGAGACCACCGCGCCGAGCCCGATCGACATGCCGATCGAGACCGAAAGCTGCAGGTAGCCCACCGCGCCGGTGAAGGCGATCGCCGCGGTCAGGGTCGGGTCGTGCAGCATCGAGATGTAGAGCAGGTTGAGCAGGTCGACCGCGAACACCGCGACCAGCCCCAGCGTGCCGGTGCCGGCCATGACAACGGTGTGGCGCAGGATCGACCCGGTGCAGAAGCGCGCGCCCCTGCCTGCTGCGGCGGCGGAGGGGGCGCTCACCTGCAGCCTCCGGACGGCTCGATGCGCTTCACGGCTCGACGCCGCAGCGGGCCAGGGCACGCCGCATGTGCCCGGGCGGCGGCGCCACCGCGTGCACCGGCGGCACCAGCGGCAGGTGGATGGCGCGGGCGAGCAGGTGCAGGCCCTCGGGAGCGGCCGCGTCCACGCCGTAGACCCGGTCGCCCAGGATCGGGCAGCCGAGGCTGGCGAGATGCACCCGTGCCTGGTGCGTGCGTCCGCTGCGCAGCCGCAGCTCCAGCCAGGACAGGCCGTCGCCGGCACCGCGCAGCAGGTATTCGGTGCAGGCCGCGGCACCCTGGGGGTGCACCAGCATCCTCCAGCCCGTGGCGCGGTCGCTGCACCGGCGCAGCGGCGCGTTGAGGGTGCCGGACGCCGCCGGCGGCGTGCCACGCACCACCGCCCAGTAGGTCTTGCCGGCGCGACCGTCGGCGAAGCAGGCCTGCGCCTCGTGCAGCGCCGCGCGGCGCAGCGCCACCACCAGGCAGCCCGCGGTGTCGGCATCCAGGCGATGCGCGAGCCATGGCCCGTCGCGCCGGCGCGACAGCGCGCCGAACCAGTCCTCCACCGAAGCGCCGCCCCCCGGTCCGGCATGCACCTTAAGCCCGGTCGGCTTGTTCAGCACGACGAAGCGCGGATCGGAGAACAGCAGCGGCGCGACGCCGGCCGCGAGAACCGGTGTGTGCCGGCCCGCTGCGTTCACGCAGGGCGTGTTCAGGTGGGCGCCGCCGGTTCGGGATCGGGCAGCAGCAGCGCCAGGATGCCGATCGCGGGCAGCCAGGCGCAGAGCCGGTAGACGGCGACGATGCCGGTATGGTCGGCCATCACCCCGAGCACCGCCGCACCCAGCCCGCCCATGCCGAAGGCCAGGCCGAAGAACAGCCCCGAGACCATGCCTACCCGCCCGGGCAGCAGCTCGGTGGCATAGACCAGGATCGCCGAGAACGCCGAGGCCAGCACCACCCCGATCACCATGCTCAGCGCGATGGTCCAGCCCAGCCCGACATGCGGCAGCAGCAGCGTGAACGGCAGCACGCCGAGGATCGAGCTCCAGATCACGTGCTTGCGGCCGATGCGGTCGCCGATCGGGCCGCCCGCGAAGGTGCCGGCGGCCACCGCGGCAAGGAACAGGAACAGGTAGGTCTGCGACGCCTGGGCGGACTGGCCGAACCGCTGCATCAGGTAGAAGATGTAGTAGCTGCTGATGCTGGCGAGGTAGAAATATTTCGAGAACACCAGCGCGATCAGCAGCGCGATCGCCACGCCGACCTGCCGGCGCGAGAGGTCGTGGCGGCGCGCGGTGGTGCGGCTCGAAGCGGTGCGTGTCTGGCCCGAGTACCAGCGCCCGATGCCGCCCAGCAGCACCATCCCGCCGAGCGCCACCAGGCAGAACCAGGCGAGGCTGCCGCGGCCGTTCGGCAGCACCACGAAGGCAGCGAGGAGCGGCCCGAGTGCCGAGCCGAAATTGCCTCCGACCTGGAACACCGACTGCGCGAAGCCGTAGCGGCCACCCGATGCCAGCCTGGCGATGCGCGACGACTCCGGGTGGAAGATCGACGAGCCCACGCCAAGCAGCGCCGCACCGGCGAGCAGCCCGACGTAGGACTGCGCCAAGGCCAGCACCAGCAGCCCGCTCATCGACATTCCCATGCCCGTCGACAGCGACCAGGGCAGCGGCTTGCGGTCGGTGAAGTGCCCGACCATCGGCTGCAGCAGCGACGCCGTCACCTGGTAGGTCAGGGTCAGCAGGCCGATCTGGGCGAACGACAGGTCGAAGCCGCCCTTGAGCAGCGGGTAGATCGCCGGCAGCAGCGACTGGATGGTGTCGTTGAGCAGGTGGCACACGCTGATGGTGCCCAGCACCAGCCCGGCGACGCCGGCCCGGCCCGGCCCGGCCGGCAGCTGCGCGCGCCCCGGTGCAGGTGCTTCGGCGATACGTCCTCGAGCGACACTCTGGGCCATGCCGGCCTCCCCGCGTTCGGCTGCAGCCTCTACGCCCGCCGGCCTCCGGGTTCCAGGCCAGATGCCCGCCCGCGTGACACACGGGTGGATTTCACGACGCCGGACCTGTAGCTGCAAGGCGATGTCCGTCCTGCTACCCGAGCCGCCGACGCTGCGCGACGGCCTGCACGGCAACGCCCGCCACCGGGCGATGGCGGCGCTGGCGCTGGCGGTGCTGCTCTCCACCCTGGACTACTCGGTGGCCAACGTGGCGCTGCCGACGATCTGTCAAGACATCCACGCCCTCCAGGCGGAGTCGATATGGGTGATCAACGCCTACCAGCTGGCCAGCCTGATCGGCCTGCTGCCGCTGGCTTCGCTCGGCGAGATCAAGGGCCAGGACCGGATGTGCCGGATCGGCCTGGTGGTGTTCATCCTGTCGTCCGCCTGCTGCGCCGCCTCGCAGACGCTGCCGGAGCTCGCGGTGTCGCGCGCGCTGCAGGGCCTCGGCGGCGCCTGCATCATGAGCGTCAACGCCGCCCTGGTGCGCTTCATCTACCCGGCGCGGCTGCTCGGCCGGGGCATGTCGCTCAACGGCCTGGTGGTGGCGCTTGGCGTGGCGGCGGGGCCGACCATCGCGGCGGCGGTGCTGTCGGTGGCGAGCTGGCGCTGGATCTTCCTGATCAACCTGCCTCTCGGCTTGGCGGCGATGCTGTTCGCGATCACCAGCCTGCCGGTGACGCCGCGCCCGTCGCCGCCGCGCCGCTTCGACCGGGTCAGTGCCGCCCTGACCGTGCTGTCGCTGGCGCCGCTGGTGGTGGGGCTCGACCGGCTGGCGCATCACGGCGGTGCTGCGTCATCGCTGCCGCTGGTCGCAGCCGGCAGCGCCTGCCTGGTGTGGCTGGTGCGGCGCCAGCTGCGCATCGCCTCCCCGCTGCTGCCGGTCGACCTGCTGCGGCTGGGCGGGTTCCGCACCGCGTTCTCGGTCGGATTCCTCGCCTTCGTGGCCTCGAACTTCTTCATCATCGCGATGCCGTTCTTCTTCGAGATGCAGCTGCACCGATCGGCGGTGCAGACCGGTCTGCTGATCACGCCCTGGCCGCTGGCGATCGTCGCGGTGTCGCCGCTGGTGGGGCGCATCGCCGATCGCTACCCGGCCGGCCTGCTCTCGAGCATCGGGCTGTGCCTGACCGCGACCGGCTTCGCCCTGCTCTGGCGCATGCCGCCGCAGCCGTCGAATTTTGAGATCGCCTGGCGCATCGCGCTCGCGGGGTGCGGCTTCGGCCTGTTCCAGCCGCCCAACAACCGCGCCATGCTCACCTCGGCGCCGGTGCATCGCTCGGGCGGCGCCAGCGGCATGATCTCGGTGGCGCGCCTGCTGGGGCAGACCATCGGCGCCATGCTGGTGGCTCTGGTGTTCGAGCTGGTGCCGCGCGATCAGGCCCGGCACTGCCTCGCCTTCGGCGCCCTGGTGGGGCTGCTCGCCGCCATGATCAGCGCGCAGCGCCTGTGGTCGCGGCCCTCACCCAAGGTCGCCGCCTAGCGGCGGTGGCCTAGTCCTCGCTTTCGCGGCGGACCAGCACCTCGCGCTTGCCGACGTGGTTGGCCGGCCCGACGATGCCTTCCTTCTCCATCTGCTCGATCAGCTTGGCCGCGCGGTTGTAGCCGATCGAGAGGTGGCGCTGGATGAACGAGGTGGAGGCCTTGCCCTCGCGCGCGACCAGTGCCACCGCCTGGTCGAACAGCCCGGTCTCGCCGTCGAAGCCGCCGCCGCCCAGCCCATTGCCGGAGAGGCCGGCGCCGCCGCTCGACGTCCCGGCCTCCTCATCGAAGGCAGAGGTGACGTCGTCCAGGTAGGCCGGCTCGCCCTGCTGGCGCAGGTGCCGCACCACGTCCTCGACCTCGGCGTCGCCGACGAACGGGCCGTGCACGCGGGTGATGCGGCCGCCGCCCTGCATGAACAGCATGTCGCCCTGGCCCAGCAGCTGCTCGGAGCCCTGCTCGCCGAGGATGGTGCGGCTGTCGAACTTGCTGATCACCTGGAAGCTGATGCGGGTCGGGAAGTTGGCCTTGATGGTGCCGGTGATGACGTCCACCGAGGGGCGCTGCGTCGCCATGATCACGTGGATGCCGGCGGCGCGCGCCATCTGCGCCAGGCGCTGCACGGTGGCCTCGATGTCCTTGCCGGCGACCATCATCAGGTCGGCCATCTCGTCGATCACCACCACGATGTAGGGCAGGTTCTCCAGCCCGAGCGGCTGCTCCTCGAAGGTCGGCTTGCCGGTTTCCGGATCGAAGCCGGTCTGCACCCGGCGCATCAGCACCTCGCCGGCGGCGCGGGCGGCGGCGACGCGCTCGTTGTAGCCGCCGATGTTGCGCACGCCGAGCTGGCTCATGCCGCGATAGCGCCGCTCCATCTCGCGCACCGTCCATTTCAGCGCGGTGACGGCCTTGGCCGGCTCGGTGACCACCGGGGCCATCAGGTGCGGGATGCCGTCATACACCGACAGCTCGAGCATCTTCGGGTCGATCAGGATCAGCCGGCACTCCTCCGGCGACAGCCGGTAGAGCAGCGACAGGATCATCGAGTTGATGCCGACCGACTTGCCCGAGCCGGTGGTGCCGGCGATCAGCAGGTGCGGCATGCGTGCGAGGTCGGCATACACCGGCGTGCCGGCGATGTCCTTGCCCAGCGCCAGGCACAGCCGCGACGGGTTGCTGTGCCACGCCTCGGCGTCCAGCAGCTCGGAAAAGAACACGGTCTCGCGCCGCACGTTCGGCACCTCGATGCCGATCACGTTGCGTCCCGGCACGGTGGCGATGCGCACCGCGGTGACCGAGAGCGAGCGGGCGATGTCGTCGGCCAGCCCGATCACACGCGCCGAGCGTATGCCCGGCGCCGGCTCGAGCTCGTACAGAGTGACCACCGGGCCGGCATGGATCTCGCCGATCGCGCCCTGCACGCCGTAATCCGACAGCACCGTCTCCAGCAGGCGCGCGTTGGCCTGCTGGCTTTCCGGCGACGGGCCGGTGCTGGCGCGCGGCGGCGGCGCCTGCAGCAGCGACAGCGGCGGCGGCACCCATCCGTCGGCGGCGACCTCGTCGCGCCGCGGCGCCGCCCGCGGCCCGGCGGAAGCGCGCGTCGGAGCCTCGCCGCGCACCCCGAGCAGCTTGCGTATCGACAGCAGGCCGCCGGCTTCCCGCGGCGAGGGTTGCGGACGCGCGGCCGAGGGCGGCTCGCGGCTGATCAGGGCGCGGCCCGCGGCGGCTTCCGGCGCCTTCGCTTCCTGCCGAGCGCCATCCTGCCCCGCGCCGCCTTGC
>CAXTNV010000080.1:0-16625 GCA_964245755.1 uncultured Acetobacteraceae bacterium
CCACCGCGACAGCACGCAAACCGTCACCTTCGCCACCGGCCACCAGCGCACGGACACGCTGGACCTCGACTTCGCCTGGCTCGCCCGCGCCGGCACCCTGGCCCGCTACATGGGCCTGCACACCCTGCCCGCCCTGCGCCGCGGCCTGCCCTCCCGCCGGGCCGGCTCCAGCCGGCGTGCCCACCGCCGGCTGCGGCGCCGCCGGCTGCACCGCGGCGCCGCTGTGCACGCGCTGCACCCCGTCGACGATGATGCGCTGTCCGTCGGACAGCCCGGACTCCACCACCTGGTCCCCCTCGATGGTCTCGCCGAGCTTCAGGTTCGCCCGCTGCGCCCGGTTCTGCGCGTCGAGCACGTAGACGTAGTCGCCCTGCTGGTCCGACAGCACCGCCGCCCGCGGGATCACAACCGCGACCACCGGATGCGGGTCCGAGATCAGCACGGTGACGAAGGCGCCGTCCACCAGCTGGCGGGTGCTGACGCCGCCCTTGTCGCCGCCGTCGCGCTCCGGGTTGGGCACGGTCGCACGCAGCGTGATGGTGTCGGTGTTGGCCGACACCGTGGGTGCGACGTAGTCCAGCGTGCCGGTCTGGTCGTAGCTGTCGCCGTTGGTGAGCTGCAGCGACAGCTTGACCGCGCCAAGGCCGCCGACGCTCGCATATTTCTTCTGCAGCGAGACCACGTCGCGGGTCGCCACCGGGAACGCCACGTACATCGGATCCTGGCTGACGATGGTCGCCAGCGTGCCGCTGGTGGGGCTCACCACGTTGCCCTGGTTGACCGCGGTCGCCGAGATGCGGCCGTCGATCGGGGCACGGATCTCGGTGTAGGCGAGGTTGATCTGCGCCGCCTGCAGGTTGCCCTGAGCGGTCACCACGATGCCGGCGTTGCCGCGCTGGGTCGCGAGCGCGTTGTCGAACGCCTGCTTCTGCCCGGCCGGGGTGTTCAGCAGCGTCTTCTGACGCTGGAAGTTGACCGAGGCGTTGACGATGTTGGCCTGTGCCTCGGCCAGATTGCCCTGCTGCGCCAGCACCTGGGCCTGGAAAGGCCCCTGTTCCAGCACGTAGAGCAGGTCGCCCTTCTTGATCTCCGCGCCCTCGGTGAACAGGCGCTTCTCCAGGAACGCGGTGACGCGCGCCACCAGCGCCACGCTGTCGATCGCCTGGATGCGGCCGATATACTGGCTCGTCGAGGTCACCGGGCGGGAGTGCACTTCGGCGACCCCGACCACCGGCGGACCGCCGGGCGGCCGCTGTGCGCGGCCGGCCGCGGGCATCATCCCGACCGCGGCCCAAGCGGCCAGGATCACCGTTCCGGTGCGGATGCGGCTATGCATGCTACGTCCTCGTCTGACGCCGGACGGATGCCGGCTCCGGACCCGCGGTCGGGGCACGGGGCCACCGATTGACCGCGCGGTCACCGTCGACTTACACGACGCGGCACCCGCTTCGCAACTCGCCCGCACCTGCCCCCGGGGCAGCCGCCTCGCCATGCCAAGGAGCGACCCACAGTGTCTCCCACACCGCGCGGTCCGATCCTCCCCCGGCCGGACCGGCCGACGCCGTACTCGGCGTCCGCGCGCCGGCAGGGCGGCGGCGCATCGTGAACGACCGCAGCCACCACGACGGCGAGCGCTTCCACAACCCGGCTTGGCTCACCGGCGAGCAGGGGGACGCCGAACCTCAGGGCGCGCGCCTGCTCGCCGTGCTGCGCTGGCGCCTGGGTGGCACCCGCACCGCCTGGCCGGAACGCGTCACCGATCCGCCGCCCGCGGGCGATCCCTGGCAGGAGCCGGAGCCGGGGGTGGTCAGCGTCACCTTCATCGGCCACTCCAGCTTCCTGATCCGCCTGCCCGGCCTCATTATCCTCACCGACCCGATGTTCAGCGAGCGCGCCTCTCCCGTCTCGTGGGCCGGGCCGCGACGCGTGCGCGCGGCGGGGCGGACGCTGCGCGAGCTGCCGCGCGCGGACCTGCTGCTGCTGTCGCATAACCACTACGACCATCTCGACCTGCCGAGCCTGCGCGCCCTGCACCGCCGCGGCGCGCCGCGCGTGATCACGCCGCTGGGCAATGCGGTGCATGTGCGCAAGGCCGGGCGGTTCGAGATCGAGGAGCTGGACTGGTGGCAGGCGACGTCGCTCGCCGCGCCGGCGGGCGCACGGGTCACGGCGGTGCCGGCACGGCACTTCTCCTCGCGCACCACGCGCGACACCGGCCGCTCGCTGTGGGCGGGGTTCATGGTCGAGAGCGGCGGCGTGCGGCTGCTGTTCGCCGGGGACAGCGGCGACGGCGCACACTGGCAGCGCATCCGTGAGCGCCTGGGAGCGCCCGATCTCGCCTTGCTGCCGATCGGGGCCTACGCGCCGCGCTCGCTGATGCGGCGGGTGCACATGGACCCGGCCGAGGCGGTGCGTGCGCACCGGATGCTGGGAGCCGGCCGGTCGATCGGCATGCACTTCGGCACCTTCCAGCTCACCGACGAGGCGATCGACGCGCCCCAGCGGGAGCTCGCCGAGGCCTGTCGCGAGCAGCAGGTGGCGGAGGAGAGCTTCGTGACGCTGGGCTTCGGCGAATGCCGCCATCTCGAGGTCCGACGGCCGGCCGGTCGACTCGAGGCTGCCGGGGAAGTATGACCACCGCCGCCGCGGAACCTCTCTAAGCGACCCGGGTTCTGGTGCCGCATGGATATCGGGAGCGTGATGACGTGGCGAGTGAACTGAAGCACCGGATCCGCGAAGGCCTGCCGTTCCCGATCGGCGCCCACTGGGATGGCAAGGGCGTCAACTTCGCGCTGTTCTCCGCCAACGCCACCAAGGTCGAGGTCTGCCTGTTCGACAGCACCGGCAAGACCGAGATCGAACGCATCGCGCTGCCGGAGTATACCGACCAGATCTTCCACGGCTGGCTGCCGGATGTCGGACCGGCGCAGATCTACGGCTACCGGGTGCACGGTCCCTACGAGCCCGACGCCGGCCACCGTTTTAACCCCAACAAGCTTCTGCTCGATCCCTACACGCGCGCGCACTTCGGCGAGCTGACCTGGGACCACTCGATCTTCGGCTACACGATCGGGCACCCCGACGACGACATGTCGTTCGACGAGCGCGACAGCGCCGCGTTCGTGCCGAAGTCGGTGATCGTCGATGCGGGGTTCGACTGGCAGGGACAGGCGGGGCGCAACCCGATCGCCTGGGACCACACGATCCTCTACGAGGCGCATGTCCGCGGCTACACCAAGAAGCACCCCAAGGTGCCGCCGAAGCTGCGCGGCTCCTATGCGGGCTTCGGCACCCCCGAGGTGCTGGAGTACATCAAGTCGATCGGCGTCACCTCGATCGAGCTGCTGCCGATCCACAGCTTCATCAACGACAGCCAGCTGCTCGAGCGCGGCCTGACCAACTACTGGGGCTACAACACGATCGGCTTCTTCGCGCCGGATCCGCGCTACGCCGCCGAGCGGGAGCAGTCGCTGCGCGAGTTCAAGGAGATGGTCGCCAAGGTGCACGAGGCCGGGCTCGAACTGATCCTCGATGTGGTCTACAACCATACCGCCGAGGGCAACGAGCGCGGCCCGACGCTCTCCTTCAAGGGCATCGACAACGCGTCGTACTACCGTCTGCTGCCCGACCAGAAGCGTTTCTACATAAACGACACCGGCACCGGCAACACGGTCAACCTGAGCCACCCGCGAGTGATCCAGATGGTCACCGACAGCCTGCGCTACTGGGTCGAGGAGACCCACGTCGACGGTTTCCGCTTCGACCTCGGCACCATCCTGGCACGCGAGCCGAACGGCTTCGACAACCGGTCCGGCTTCCTCAAGGCGTGCGGCCAGGATCCGATGCTCGCCACCGTCAAGCTCATCGCGGAACCCTGGGATTGCGGACCGGGCGGCTACCAGGTCGGCGAGTTTCCGCCCGGCTGGGCCGAATGGAACGACAAGTTCCGCGACACCGCGCGCGACTTCTGGAAGGGCGCTTCGAGCTTCGCCGAGATCGCACCGCGCCTGCTCGGCTCGCCATCCGAGTTCAACCGCGAGGGCCGCAAGCCCTGGGCGTCGGTGAACTTCATCACCGCCCATGACGGCTTCACCCTGAACGACGTCGTCACCTTCGACGAGAAGCACAACGAGGCGAACGGCGAGGAAGGCCGTGACGGCTCGTCGGACAACCGCTCCTTCAATTACGGCGTCGAGGGCCCGACCGAGGATGCGGAGATCAACCGGGTGCGCGCGCGCCAGATACGCAACATGCTGGCGACGCTGCTGCTCAGCCAGGGCACGCCGATGCTGCT
Source organism: uncultured Acetobacteraceae bacterium (assembly GCA_964245755.1). Classification (GTDB taxonomy): domain Bacteria; phylum Pseudomonadota; class Alphaproteobacteria; order Acetobacterales; family Acetobacteraceae; genus Lichenicoccus. Next base: position 4,295 of record CAXTNV010000080.1, read on the forward strand.
TGCAGGCGATGAATTCGGCCGCACCCAGGACGGCAACAACAACGCCTACTGCCAGGACAGCGACATCTCGTGGATCGACTGGGAGATCCAGGAGAAGGGACGCAGCCTGATCGACTTCGTCACCCGCATCACCAGCCTGCGCCGCCGCTTCCCGATCCTGCGGCGCAACCGCTTCCTGACCCAGGCCTACAACGAGGAGCTCGACATCAAGGAGCTTACCTGGGTCAACGCCGGCGGCGGCGAGATGCAGCAGAGCGACTGGGACGAATCCGCGCAGTGCGTCGGGCTGATGCTCGACGGCCGCGCCCAGCCCACCGGCATCAAGCGACGCGGCGAGGACGTGACGCTGCTGCTGATCTACAACGCGTGGCACGATCTGGTGAAGTTCACGCTGCCCAGCCAGGGCAACGACGACCAGCGCTGGAGCCTGATGATTGACACCAACCTGTCCGAGCCGGAGGAGGAGAAGGAAGACCGCAAGTTCTCCTTCGCCGAGGTCTACGCCGTCACCGGCCGCTCCTTCCTGCTGTTCGCGTTGTTTCCGGACACCGGCCGATGAGCACGCGCATCCACGCGGTCCCGGCAGGCGCGACGCTGCTGGAGGGCGGCGGCACGCGGTTCCGCCTGTGGGCGCCCGGCTGCCAGTCGGTCCAGCTGATGCTGGAAGATGCCGGCGAGAGCGATCCTCTGGGCATGACCGTGCAGCCGGAAGGCTGGCACGAACTCACCGTGCCCTCCGCCGGCGCCGGCACGCTCTACCGCTTCGTGCTGCCCGACGGCACACGCGTACCGGATCCGTCCTCGCGCTTCCAGCCGCAGGATGTGCAGGGGCCGAGCGAGGTGATCGATCCCGCCGGCTATGGCTGGAGCGTCGCGTGGGCCGGCCGGCCGTGGAACGAGATCGTGCTCTACGAACTGCATATCGGCGCCTTCACGCCGGAAGGCACGTTCCGGGCGGCGATCGACAAGCTCGATCACCTTGCCGGGCTCGGCGTGACCGGCGTCGAGATCATGCCGGTGTGGGATTTTCCGGGAAAGCGCAACTGGGGCTATGACGGGGTGCTGCCATACGCCCCGGACTCCAGCTACGGCCGCCCAGAAGACTTCAAGGCGCTCGTCGAGGCAGCGCACCGGCGCGGCATCGCGGTGCTGCTCGACGTCGTCTATAACCATTTCGGTCCCGAGGGGAACTACCTTCCCGTCTACGCGCCGGGCTTCTTCACCGAGCGTCATCACACGCCCTGGGGTGCGGCGGTGAACTACGACGGCGAGCATGCCGGGCCGGTGCGCGAGTTCGTCATCCACAATGCGCTCTACTGGCTCGAGGAGTACGACCTCGACGGGCTGCGCTTCGATGCGGTGCACGCGATCATCGACGAGGGGCCGAGGCACCTGCTCGACGAACTCTCCGAGCGTGTGCGTGCCGCCGCGAAACGACCCGTGCACCTGCTGCTGGAGAACGAGGACAACGAGCCGAACCGCCTGAGCCGCCGCGAACGCGAGCCGGTGCACTTCACCGCGCAGTGGAACGATGACATCCACCATGTGCTGCACGTCGCGGCGACCGGTGAGAGCAGCGGCTACTACGCCGACTACTGCGGAGCGGATGGGGTGGTGAACACCGGGCTGCTCGCACGTGCGCTGGCCGAAGGGTTCGCCTACCAGGGCGAGGTGATGCCGTACCGGGGCTCGGCGCGCGGCGAGCCGGCGGCCCACCTGCCGCCCGGTGCGTTCGTCGCCTTCATCCAGAACCACGACCAGATCGGCAACCGGGCCTTCGGCGACCGGTTGAGCGGGACCGCGAAGCCGGAGGCGATGCGTGCCCTGGCGGCGATCTACCTGCTGCTGCCGCAGACGCCGATGATCTTCATGGGCGAGGAGTGGGGCGCCCGGCAGCCGTTCCCGTTCTTCTGCGACTTCGACGGCGAACTCGCCGATGCGGTCCGCAACGGCCGCCGTGCCGAGTTCGCCCGCTTCCCCGAGTTCCAGGATCCTGCGCAGCGAGACCGCATCCCCGATCCGCTGGCGGAGAGCACCTTCACCTCGGCGAAGCTCGACTGGTCGGCGGTCGATGCCGATCGCCTCGCGAGCTACACCGCACTGATCGCCGCGCGACGCAGCCACATCGTGCCGCTGCTGCCGCGGATCGCCGGCGCCGGCACCGCGACGCAGCGAGGACGCGGCGCGATGCGGGTCAGCTGGCAAGTCGGCGACGGCCGCAGCCTCGTGCTCGCGGCCAACCTCTCGGACCAGCCGGTCGATTTCCCTCCCGCGGACGGCCAGGCGATCTGGTCGGAAGGCGACACCGCTCAGGGCCTGGGTCCGTGGTCGGTGCGCTGGTCCCTGGAGGCGCCATGACGACTTCAATCCCGGTGCCGCGGGCGACGTACCGCCTGCAGTTCCATGCCGGCTTCGGCTTCGGCGACGCCACGAAGCTCGCTCCCTACCTGTCGCGCCTCGGTGTCAGCCACGTCTACGCCTCGTCGTACCTGAGGGCGCGGCCCGGCAGCACGCACGGTTACGACATCACCGACCACCTGGCGCTTAATCCCGAGCTCGGCACCGAAGCGGATTTCCAGGCCATGGTCGCCGCCTTCCGCGAGCACGGGCTCGGCCAGATCCTCGACTTCGTTCCCAACCACATGGGCGTCGGCGGCTCCGACAACCCGCTCTGGCTCGACGTGCTGGAATGGGGTCCGCAATCGGACCATGCGGGGTGGTTCGACATCGACTGGGATCCCGACCGGCGCTACCTCAAGGACAAGCTGCTGGTCCCGTTCCTGGGCGGCCAGTATGGTGTCGAGCTGAAGGGCGGCAAGCTCGTGGTCAGGTTCGATGCCGAGGAGGGCAGCCTCGCGGTGTGGGCCTATGACAGCCACAAGCTGCCGATCTGCCCGCTGCACTATGGCGCCATCCTCGGCCACGACGAGCCGGCGCTCGACCGGCTGAGCGACTTCTTTTCCGACCTGCCGCAGTGGCGGCCGCAGATGGCGGAGCGCGCCGTGGTGCTGAAGGGCGAGCTCGCCGCGGCAATCCGGGGCGAGCCGGCGGCGCGCGAGGCGCTGGAACGCAGCATTGCCGCCCTGAACCAGGATTGGAGCGCGCTCGACGGGCTGATCCAGCTGCAATCCTGGCGCATCGCGGATTTCCGCGTGGCCGGGGACGACATCAACTACCGCCGCTTCTTCAACATCAACGATCTCGCCGGATTGCGCATGGAGCTGCCCGCGGTGTTCCGGCACGCCCACGCGCGCGTCCTGCCGATGCTGGAGGACGGCACGCTCGACGGCCTGCGCATCGACCACATCGATGGTCTGCTCGATCCGCGCGCCTACATCGATACGCTGCGCGCCGCAGTATCGAAGCCGTTCTACCTCGTCGTCGAGAAGATCCTCGCCGCCCACGAGTCGCTTCGCGAGGACTGGCAGGTCGAGGGCACCACCGGCTACGACTTCACCAACCTAGTGCTGGGCGTGCTGGTCAATCCGGCCGCCGAGGAGGTGTTCACCGAGATCTACCACGACTTCACCGGGCTGCACGCGCCGTTCTCGACCATCGTCTATGACTGCAAGATACGCATCATGGAGAACGAGATGGCATCCGAGCTGAATGCGCTCGGACGCGATGCCGGGCGCGTGGCGCGGCAGAATCCGGTGACCCAGGACTTCACCAAGACGGTGCTGCAGCGGGCGATCAAGCAGATCGTCGCCTGTTTCCCGGTCTACCGCACCTACGTCGAGTTCGATGCCGAGGAGGACAGCGCCGACCGTCGCGACCTTGCCTGGGCGTTCAAGCAGGCGCGTCGTTACGATCCCAACATCGATCCTTCGGTGTTCGACTTCCTGCACGACCTGCTGTCGGGAAAACTCACCGCGCGGCCGAAGAGCGGCTTCAACCGCACCAGCGTGCTGCGCCTGGCGATGAAGCTGCAGCAGTACAGCGGTCCGGTGATGGCCAAGGGTCTCGAGGACACCGCCTTCTACCGCTACAACCGCTTCGTCGCGCTGAACGAGGTCGGCGGCGAGCCGGAACGCTTCGGCATCACCGCCGGCGCCTTCCACAAGGCCAACGCGCAGCGCGCGCGGCGCTGGCCGGGCGCGATGCTGGCTACCTCGACGCACGACACCAAGCGCGGCGAGGATACCCGCGCCCGGCTCGCCGTGCTCGCCGACATGCCCGAGGAGTGGGCACGCCAGGTGCAGGGCTGGAGCCGCCTGATCCGCGCCCGCCGCGGCGAGGTCGAGAACAACGCGCCACCCGACCGCAACGATGAGTATCTGCTCTACCAGCTGCTGATCGGGTCGTGGCCGGTCGAACTTCTGGAGGCGCCCGACGCCACCGCCCTCGAAGCGTACGGCGCGCGGATCAAGACCACGCTCGAGAAGTCTCTGCGCGAGGCCAAGCTGCACTCGAACTGGTCGTCTCCCGATGCGGCCTACGAGGAAGCGATGCAGTCGTTCGCGCGTGCGGCACTCGATCCCGGACGCGCCGGCTTCCTCGCCAGCTTCCTGCCGTTCGTGCAGCGGGTGGCGCGGCTGGGCGTGCAGAACAGCCTGATCCAGCTGGTGCTCAAGCTCACCATCCCCGGCATGCCGGACATCTACCAGGGCTGCGAGATGTGGGACCTCAGCCTGGTCGATCCGGATAATCGCCGCCCGGTCGACTACGAGATCCGCGCCGAGGCGGTCCGGACGCTGCGACCGGCCCTGGAACGCGACCCGGAGGCCGTGCTGCGCGAGCTCCTGGTCGACTGGTCGGATGGCCGCATCAAGCTCGCCTTGACGATGCTGCTTCTGAAGCTGCGGGCGGACCACCCGACGTTGTTCGCAAGCGGCGGCTACGAGCCGATCGCCGTCAGCGGCGAGGCCGGTCAGGCGCTCGGCTTCCTGCGCAGCGAGGGCGAGTTGCAGGTCGCGGTGCTGGTGGCCCCGTATCCGGGCTTGCGCGAGGCCGGCCCGCGCTGGGAGGGCAGCACTGCGGCCCTGCCGGAGGGTGAATGGCGCGATCTGGGCGGCCGCACGATCATGGGTGGCCGAGAGGTGCCGCTGGCCGAGCTGTTCGACCTGTTGCCCACGGCGGTGCTGGTCAGGGGCTGAACGCCCTCCTATGCTGGCTGCCTCGATGCTTCGTCCAGATCGAGGAGCCAGCCGGGATGACCGAGCACCACCATCCGGCCACTGATGCCAGGGCCGCCTCCGGGCTGCCGCCCGGCTTTACCCACGAGCAGGTGGAGGCGCTTTTCTTCGGCGCGGCGCGCGACGGGCAGACCGACCTGCTGGAAGCCTTCCTCGACGCCGACGCCGATCCGAACCGCGGTGATGCGCACGGCTACACGCCGTTGATCCTCGCGGCCTACAACGGCCACCTGGAGGCGGCGGCGTTGCTGCTGCGGCGTGGCGCGGTCGTTGACATGCCCGACCACAAGGGCAGCACCGCACTGGCCGGCGTCGCCTTCAAGGGCGACCTGCCGCTGGCCCGTCTGCTGATCGAGGCCGGTGCGACCGTGGACCTGCCCAACCATGTCGGCCGCACGCCGCTGATGTTCGCGGTGATGTTCGGACGCGAACAGATGGCGGCCTATCTGCTCGATCATGGCGCGGATCCGCAGCATCGCGACGGCGAGGGCACCAGCGTCCTGGCCCTGGCGGAGCGTCAGGGTCACAAGGGGCTGATCGAGCGGCTGCGACCGTGACCGAGGCGTGGAGGTTCGCGCACGAGATGGTGCGCTCGAAGCTCCCCGACGACCCCGCCACCATGCGCTTCCACTATGCGCTGCGTCACGGCAGCATGAAGTGCGGGCTGTACGCGCCGTTGGGCACCGACGACCAGGCAACGCATCGCCAGGACGAGCTGTACATCGTCGTCAGCGGCAGCGGCGACATCGTCAAGAACGGCGAGCGGCTTCGCTTCGCACCGCACGACGTCATCTTCGTCGAGGCCGGGTCGCTGCACCGCTTCGAGAACTTCTCCGAGGATTTCCAGACCTGGGTGGTGTTCTGGGGTGGCGAGGGCGGCGAGTAGCCTCAGGCAACCGGGTCTGGCCGCTAGGTCGTCGCGTTCTCCTACATCGCGTCCACGTGCGATGCGCCCAGGCCGCGGTCGGCGCTGCGCTGCGTGGCTGCGTGTGCCGCCTCCGCCGGCTGCCCGCTCGCGCCCGCGGCAACGACGCGGTTGCGGCCGCGGCACTTCGCTTCGTAGAGCGCGCTGTCGGCCGCCGCGATCAGGGCACGGGCACCGGTCGCCTGCTCCGTCAACCCCGGCAACATCGTCGCGGTGCCGATGCTGACGGTCACCACCCGCGCGGGCACGTTGGCTTCGTGCAGGATCGCGTTCGCCTCGATTGCAGCGCAGAGCCGCGCCGCGACGTCCGCCGCGCCGGCCGCTGCCGCGCTCGGCAGCAGCAGCGCGATCTCCTCGCCGCCATAGCGCGCCGCGAGGTCGCCCGGGCGACGCGCAGCCTCGCTTACCGCCGCCGCCACCGTGTGCAGGCACCGGTCGCCGCGCTGATGCCCGTACCGGTCGTTGTAGAGCTTGAACCTGTCGACATCGATCATCAGCAGCGACAGCGGCTTGCGGTCGCGCGCCGCACGATCCCACTCCTGGCCGAGCGCCTGGTCGAAGCGACGCCTGTTGGCGAGACCGGTCAGGCCGTCGGTGTTGGCCAGAACGGCGAGCTCCCGGTTGAGCGCCATGATCTGATCCTCGGCGACCTTGCGCTCGCTGATGTCGCGTATGTTGGCGACGAACCGCAACACGTCGCCGCCGGTGCGCTCGACCATGCGGATGCAGATCTCTACCCAGACATAGCTTCCGTCCTTGCGCAGGTGGCGAAGCCTGCCCGTCGCCTGGATCGCACCGGCGCGCAGCCGCGCGCCTACGGCGAGAAGCTCCTCTCGGTCGTCAGGGTGGATCAGACCCTGCAGCTCGTACTGCATGGCTTCCGCGACGCTCCAGCCCGTCAGCCTGGTGAAGGAGGGGGAGACGTAGGATTGCCGGCCGTCCGGTTCGACGCAGACGACGGCGTCGCTGGAGTTCTCGGCCAGCAGGTGGTATCGCCGCGTGGCGCGCTGCCGGATCCTGATTTCGCCGGCAAGGCGCCAGCCGAGCACACCCAACGCGAGTGCCGCACCGGCGCTGACGACCAGGTGCAGCCAGCCGTCGGAGCGCCAATCGGTCAGCACCTCCTCGAGGCCGTGCGCGACGATGATGACCAGCGGATAGCCCTCCACCCGCCGGTAGCTGCCCGCTCGGACCACGCCGTCGATCAGCGACACGGTGCGGAAGCTTCCGGCTTCGGCGCGTGGCAGCATCTGCCGGAACACCGGGCTGCTCGCCACACTTGCGCCGGTGGACGAGCCGTTGCGGGTGGTGCGCGCGACGACGATGCCGTCGGCCCCATCCAGCGCGATCACGCCCTGCCCGCCGACGTCGAACGTGGCGTAGAAGCGCTGCAGGTAGTCGACCGCGATCGTTCCGAGCACGATGCCCGCGAAGCGGCCGTCGGGGTCGTCGATCCGGCGCGACACGGTGATGATCCAGCTTCCGTCCGTCCTGCTGCGCACCGGATCGCCGATGTGCACGCCGCGATCCGCATGAAGGCGGTGCCACTGGAAATACAAGCGGTCGCCGTAACTGAGACCGGGGCCTGGGGACGGCAGCGCGCTCGCGACGCCGATGCCGGCGCCGTCGATGACGAACAGCCCGTGCAGCAGCGGCAGGCTGCCGGTGCGGTATCGCATCAGCCGGTCGAGGCGCGCCACCTTGTCCGGCGCGAGGCCCTCGGTCTCCACCCGCTCCCGCAGCCCGACGAGCACCGCATCCGCGGTCTGCACGGTGTCGTGTGCGTGCTGAGCGAGCGACCGGGCAAGGTTCGTGGTCTCGGTCTGGTCCGCACCGAGCGTGATCGCCCGCAGCTGCCAGGTGCGCCAGATGTCGAGTCCGACCAGCAGCAGACAGAAAGCGAGCACAGAAATCATGACGCGCGCGTGCAACGACGGACGCGGTCTCTCGGCCTCGGCGGAGCTCCTCATGCCTTTCTCAACCCAAAGCTGCACTCAGGCAGTAGAGCACGCAAAACCTAACGATCTGTCATCGTTGATGAGCTGCGCGCGCAGGAGGACGGCCTGGCCGGTGCCGCGGACGGGTTGCGGACGCAGCCGCTACGGCCTGCGCTGCTCCGGCGCTCGCCGCTGAGACAGCCTCGGCAGCGTCGCCACGTAGCGGCTCACGCGCGCTCGTAGGTGCCGACGAGCATGCCCTTGGCGATGACGTGCCCGTGCAGGGCGGCGACCATCGCCGAACGCCCCGGGGTCTTGTCGAACTCCGGCGCCTCGTCCAGCGCGAACAGCTGGAACGCGTAGTGATGTGGCCCGTGGCCACGGGGCGGATCCGGCGGCAGCCAGCTACGGTGCAGGAACGAATTGCGCCCCATGCCGAAGCGCACCTCGCCGGCGCCGGCGGTGGGCAGCGCACCCTCGGCGAGCCGCGCATCCACCGGCGCCAGATCGCCGAGTATGACATGAACCAGCGGCTTGAAGGTCGGGCTGTCCGCATCCTCGATAAGCAGCACCAGCGACTGCGCCTCTGTGGGCACCCCGATCCACTCCAGCGGTGGCGACAGCCTGTCTCCGTCCTCGGTGTAGCGCCGCGGGATCACGCCGTCGGGGGGGAACGCCGAGGAAACCACTGCGATCACGTCCGGCACCGCGGCGAACGCCTCGTCGTGGATCACCAGCGTCTGCATGCCGGGTCGGATCGACTTCAGGACCCGGCCGACGCTGGCGGGGATCTTCTCGAGCATCGTCGTGACCCTGTGCTTGCCGTGCACTGCGACGCGTCGACGCGTCGCCGGTTGCGCGGCGGGCTTGCATCCTCGCGACAGCGTGCGCACACCCTGCAGGCGAGCGGGCGGGACCCGCGGGAATGGATGGAGATCGATGAGCCGCTTCTGGAGCGCCCTGGCGCACGGGCTGACCCCCTACGTGCCCGGCGAGCAGTCGCAGCTCGCCGGCCTGGTCAAGCTCAACACCAACGAGAGCCCGCTCGGTCCTTCGCCGCGCGTGCTGGAGGCGATCCGCGCCGAGGCCGCCGACACGCTGCGTCTCTATCCGGACCCGGACTCCGGCGCGCTGCGCCGCAGCCTCGCCGACTACCACCACGTGGCGGCGGACCAGGTGTTCGTCGGCAACGGCTCCGACGAGGTGCTGGCGCATGCCTTCGCCGGCCTGCTCAAGCACCCGCTGCCGCTGCTGTTCCCGGACATCACCTACAGCTTCTATCCGGTCTATTGCGGCCTGTTCGGCATCGATCACGAGACGGTGCCGCTCGATGCGGCGATGCGCGTGCGCCCCGAGGCGTTCCGGCGGCCATGCGGTGCGATCATCCTCGCCAACCCGAACGCCCCGACCGGCATCGCCCTGACCCGCGACGAGATCTCCGTGCTGCTGGACGACCATCCCGACCAGGTGGTTGTGGTCGACGAGGCCTACGTCGATTTCGGCGCCGAGACCGCGCTGCCGCTGACCGCGACGCGCCCGAACCTGCTGGTGGTGCGGTCGATGTCGAAGTCCCGCGCCCTGGCCGGACTGCGGGTCGGGTATGCGGTCGGCGACAGGTCCCTGATCGAGGCGCTGGTCCGGGTCAAGAACAGCTTCAACTCCTACCCGCTCGGACGGCCGGCGCAGGCCGGCGCCATCGCCGCAGTCGAGGACGAAGCCTGGTTCCAGCATGGCAGGCACGTGGTCATCGAAAACCGCGAGCGGCTGTGCGACGGCCTGGCCCGGCTCGGCTTCGAGCTGCTGCCCTCGAGCGCCAACTTCGTGTTCGCCCGCCATCCCGAGCGGGACGGCGCCGCTCTCGCCGCGGCGCTGCGCCAGCGCGCCATCCTGGTAAGGCACTTCACCCGGCCGCGCATCTCGGAGTTCCTGCGCATCACGGTCGGCACCGAGGCGCAGCTCGAGGCGCTGCTGTCCGCACTCGGGGGCATCCTGACCGCCAACGCCTGAGCCCGGGATGCGGCGCGGCTTTGCAGCGCTGTCACGGCGTCGTAATCCTGACCCGATGCGAGGAGCCCGGCGGCCCCGGCATCTCCCAGTGACCAACCCCGACAGGATCAGCCCATGCGCGCCTTCGACGGACAGCACTCCGACAACCAGCCGATCCGGCGCAACGCGGTCGAGAAGCAGAAGCAGCTTCGCGAGCTGCGCGAGACCCTGACCGCCATGAAGCCGCACACCGCGGCCAGCCTGCGCGAGAGCGTGCGCAAGCGCATCGCCCAGCTCGAGGCCGAGCTCAAGACGCGCTGAGACGGACGCAGCGCCGGCATGACGGCCTCCCTGACCGACCGGGTCGACCGCCTGCTGGCCGACGCGTTCACGGCGTGCGGGTTGCCGGCGGCCGGCGCGCGCGCGGCACGCGCGGCGCGTCCGGAGCTCGCCGACCTGCAGTGCAACGGCGCGATGCCGCTGGGCAGGTCGCTCGGCCGCAATCCGCGCGACCTCGCGCTTCAGGTCGCCGAGCAGCTGCGCGGCCGCGGCGAGATCAGCGAGGTCGGCGTCGCCGGGCCGGGCTTCCTGAACCTGCGCCTGTCCGACGGCTTCCTGGCGGAGTGCGCGACCGCGCAGGCGGAGGCGCGCGATCTCGGCATCGCGCGGGGTCCCGACGATACCGTGATGCTCGACTTCGGCGGCCCCAACGTCGCCAAGCCGCTGCATGTCGGACATCTGCGCGCCCTGGTGATCGGGGAGAGCCTGCGCCGCATCCTGCAGACGCAGGGCGTGCGCACCATCTCCGACATCCATCTCGGCGACTGGGGCCTGCAGATGGGCATGCTGATCTCCGAGATCCGCCTGCGCTGGCCTGATCTGGCACCCGCGACACTGCCATCGCTCGACATGGGGGACCTGCAGAAGCTCTATCCGGAAGCGGCCGCCGCCTGCCGGGCGGATCCCGACCGCATGGAGCAGGCCCGGGCCGCCACCGCCGCGCTGCAATCCGGCGAGCCAGCGGCACGGTCGATCTGGCGCTGGCTGCGCGACATCTCGCTCGCCTCCCAGCAGCACGACATCACGCTGCTCGGCGCGCATTTCGACCTTCTGCTCGGCGAGAGCGACGTGCAGGCGCTGATCCCGGAGATGATCGACGACCTGCGCAGGCGCGGGGTGGCAACCTAAAGCGAGGGCGCCCTGGTCGTCGAGGTGGCCGATGCCGGCGAGGCCAGGCCGATGCCGCCGCTGCTGCTGGTGAAGTCGGACGGGGCTGCGCTCTACGCCACCACCGACCTCGCCACCATCGTCGCCCGCAGGCGCGACCAGGATCCGGCGCGGATCCTCTACGTGGTGGACCAGCGCCAGGCGCTGCACTTCGAGCAGGTGTTCCGAGCTGCCCGCAAGGCGGGCCTCGCCGGCGACATCGAGCTGGTGCATGTCGGCTTCGGCACCGTCAACGGACCCGACGGCAAGCCGTACAAGACCCGCGAGGGCGGCGTCGCACAGCTTTCCGACCTGCTCGACGACGCCATCGGCAAGGCGCGCGAGCGGCTCGCGCAGGGCGATGCCGAGACCGCTGCCGGGCTCGACCGCGAGCAGCTCGCCCGGCTGGTCGGGCTCGCCGCGGTCAAGTTCGCCGACCTGTCCTCGTTCCGCACCTCCGGCTACGTCTTCGACGCCGACCGGCTGGTGTCGTTCGAGGGCCGCACCGGGCCGTATGTACAGTATGCCTGCGTGCGCATCGGCTCGATCCTGGCGCGTGCCGCCTCACAGGACGTCCATCCCGGGGCGATCCGCGTCGCCGCCGCCGCCGAGCGCGCACTCGTGCTGGAGTGCGCCCGACTGCCCGAGGTGGTCGCCTCCGCGAGCCGCAACCTGGCTCCGAACGAGATCGCCGACTTCGTGTTCGCGCTCGCCCAGGGCTTCAGCCGCTTCTACACCGACTGCCCGGTGCTCGGGGCGGCGGACCCGGAGCAGCGCGGGTCCAGGCTGGCGCTGTGCGCGCTGGCGCGGGCAGTGCTCTCCCACGGGCTGTGGCTGATCGGCATCGAGGTGCCGGACCGCATGTGAGCGGCAGCCTCGCCATCTCGGATAGCTTGGGCGGAGTCGGCGCGCCGCCGGATCAGGTGCCGCAGAACGTCTGGTGCACCACTTCCTCCGGTCGCGGCGGATCGCCGTATAGCTCCAGGCCGGGATGGTCGTCGAAGGGTCTGGCGAGAACCGTCAGCAGCTCGTCGAGCGGCCGTCCGCCCGCGAGCGCTGCCTGCACCCGGTGATTGCGGGCGATGAAGGCCGGGTTGACCGCGCGCATAGCCTGGCGGCGCGCCGGAGTCAGCCCGCCCTCC
>CAXTNV010000081.1:0-1615 GCA_964245755.1 uncultured Acetobacteraceae bacterium
CGCTACAACGAGGGCACGCTGATCGACGCGATGCAGAACGCCTGGCGCTTCGTGGCGGACGAGGCACTGCGGGAGCGGCTGAAGCAGGCCAAGGGGATCGGCACGCCGGCCACGCGGGCCGAGATCATCCGGGGGCTGAAGGCACAGGAGTTCCTGGTCGCCGAGGGCAAGAACATCGTGCCGACCGAGCGCGGGCTGGCCCTGTTCGACGTGCTGCAGAAGGCGGATCCGGCGCTGGTCGATCCGGGCGTCACCGCGCAGCTCGAGCGGCGGCTGGACGAGGTCCTGGTCGGGCAGACGGAGATGATGAGCGCGATCGACGCGGTCTGCGCCCAGGCCTCACGCATCATCGGCCGGCTGACCGAACGTGCCGCGAGCGGAGCGCCGCCGCTCGTCGCCGCGTCCATGAGCGGTCCTGCCGGACCCGACCGTCCGCCGACCCCGGCGATGAAAGCCTACGCCGACAGCCTGGCGCAGCAGAAGAGGATCAGGCCGCCACCCGGCTACGCCAGCTCCGGCGCGATCTGTCGTGCCTTCCTCGACAAGCATGCATCTCCGAAGCAGGCCTCCGACGGCGAGGCAGCATCACCGGCCCGGTCTGCTCGCCCGCGTGCCAGATCGAAGATGGCGTCTGCAGCCGGCGCGTCCGCAAAAGGATCGACCAAAGCGCCGCGACCGGCTGCGAAAACCGGCAAGGTTATCTCTCGATCATCCCCGATATCTGCCGCCGCGCTTGCCGGCGGATCGGCCGAGACCGCGCTCAGGACCCCTTATGGCAACAAGTAGGTGGCGCTGAAGCTCAGGGCTCGCCAACGCGACGGCGGCTGGTATGGGCCTGCCGGCGTTGACCTCGCCGCATTCGACAGAGAGGCTGGCTTTGATCCTTGCACTAACCGGAGATGATAGTTCGAAACGTTTGGCATACGAGAGACTGACGCCTTTGCGCCTCGCGTTCGATGTTTAGGCGGCCACAAACCAATTTCGAAATCGGCCGCGCGCGCTTGCAGACGCCGATCGCGGTCGGGCACCGCTCAACGCCGACCGAGGAGGGATCTCCTGTCTAGAAAATCGAGCGCCGCAGCCCCGATCTCCCTGGCGTGTGTCTCAAGCGCAAAGTGCCCCGTGTCGTAGAGGGAGATTTCGGCATCCGGAACGTCGCGTAGAAAGGCTTTCGCGCCTGCAGGCAGCAAGAAACCATCGTTTTCCCCAGACAGCCAGCAGCGGCGGCTTGGAGGCGGGCAAGTAGGCTTGCCATTCCGGATAGAGATCTACGTTGTGACGGTAGTCGTAGATGAGGTCGAGTTGGATCTCGTCCGCTCCGCGCCGACTGAGGTTCGCCAGGTCGAGCATGTAGCCGTCGGGCGAGACCTGAAGCGCGTCAGCCCCGCTGAGGTATTGGGTCTTGACCGACTCCGTCGTGAGCGCCGTGCGACCGGCGTCACGCGCCTCCTGCGATCCGCTGGTCCAGTAGTGCGGTAGGGCCTCCACACGGCGCTGAGCCCTCTTCATAGCGTTTCCGTTCTGGCTGATGATGGCGGTCACACGCTCAGGGTGGGCTGCGGCGAGGCGCATACCGGTCGGCGCGCCGTAGTCGAAGATGTACAGCGCGTAGCGC
>CAXTNV010000081.1:1715-16515 GCA_964245755.1 uncultured Acetobacteraceae bacterium
CCGGTATGCGGTCGCCAGCTGCGGAATCAGAAACCGGAACATGTGACTGCTGGTCGGGTAGCCAGGCAGCACGAGCAGCACGGGCGCGTCGGCGGGACCCGCCTCGCGGTAGAAGACGTCTGCAGCGCCGACAACTTGCGTCTTAAAGGTCGTGGTCATCGTCCTCTCCTGCAGTTCGAGCGTCAGTCGGGTATGAAGCGATGCACGGCGGCGCTGGCGTTGTCCTGGTAGCTGGACTGAGCCAGCACGGGGAAATGGTGCTTTGGTCGACCACGGGTCCGGTGAGAGCGTGTGCTCCGCTGGCGTAGAAGGTCCCGGTCTTGAGGCTGGGATCATCAAGCGCTTGGATCAGGCGCGCCGCCCCTTCTCGATGGGCTGGACGATGCCCAAAAGCGGCATGACGACAGGCGTGAGAACATATTTCACGAGAAGACGGAGAGGTGCGGGAAGATCTCGCGCCACCTCCGCCCCCGCGGTCTTGCCGGGGCTCATGGTGAGGAAGCGCAACTCGGGGTGCTGGCGCGCCATCGATGCCATCCACAGCGCGGCGACGAGCCTGATTTGTCCGTAGGCCAGCGTTCCATCCGGCTTGCGTCCGGCGAAGTAAGAGCCGTCGCGGGAAGCGGCGAACTCCTCCACGGAGCCGGTCTTCAACTCAGGACGCTTCATCCCGAGCTTGGGAACACCGCGGGCCGCCTCGCTGCGGGCTCGAGGAGGGTTCGATTGTCGAGCATTGGTCATTCTCGGCCAAGCCGGCACCACCCAACGACAGTGGCCGCACTCAGACAGACGGACCGGCTCAGATCAGAAATCTCGCAGGCACGGCCGCGAACAAGGCTCTCGTCCGGAGTTACTACGAAACCGTTCCCGTCTCGGGAGACCACGGCCGCATTCCGCACTATTTTTCCGGAGACCATTGCATTCGCCATGAACCGGGCGTTCGCGATGCGGTCGCCAACTTCAAGCATGATCCGGAAGAACTCGTGAAGCACAGAAGCATCGACGGGATCAAGTTCCTGTTCGGGCAGGGAGACTTCGTCGTCATAGTGGCGAAGGGAACGGTTCAGGGCGCTCCTTGCGTCTACCTCGACCTGTACCGGGTGGAGGAAGGGAAGATCGCCGAACGATGGGGTTTCCCCGAGCCGGTTCCGCCTCAAGCGCAATGGAAGAACGACAACGGCATGCTGTGACCGGGAATAGCATGACGATCAACTCGTCGATTCAAGCGCGGCGATGCGGCGTCGGCCACGGAGGAAACTGTGGAGCTCGCCGCTCTCTCTGTAGAAGCGCTTCGCAGCGTCATGATCCTGGAGCCGCTCCTACCTTGGATCCCGCGCTTGACCCGCGGTGGTCGTGCTCGAGCCGGATGCTCGACTAGGTGCTGTGCGCTGCCGGACCCTTTTCCCGGCACCCAGCGCATCGCCCTGCGATAGAAGCCACGCCTGTTCGCGCTTGCCCCCGCGCACTTGCGGCGCGGCCATCGCCGCGGGCCGCGCCGCAAGTGCGGACCCATCGCGTCGTTGCCTTCGCCCGCCCGGCTCCCGAAAATCGTGCGGCAACGGCAGGCTAGGCCTGCGGCCGCGACTTCGCCATGCGCCGCCAGCGGTGCAACGTCGCCTCTGTATAGCCGTTGGGCTGCGCGCCGCCCTCGAGGATCAGGTCGCACGCCGCCCGGAAGGCAGGGCCGTCATAGCCCGGCGCCATCGGGCGGTACAGCGGATCGGCGGCATTCTGCCTGTCGACCACGATCGCCATGCGCCTGAGCGTCTGCAACACCTCCGTCTCCGAGACCAGGCCGTGCAGCAGCCAGTTGGCGATGTGCTGGCTGGAGATGCGCAGCGTCGCGCGGTCCTCCATCAGCCCGACCTCGTCCAGGTCCGGCACCTTTGAGCAGCCGATGCCGGCATCGACCCAGCGCACAACGTAGCCCAGGATGGATTGCGTGTTGTTGTCGAGCTCGCGGGCGATCGCGGCCGCGTCCGGCAGGTCGTTCCCGGCCAGCGGCGGGATCAGCAGCGTCTGCAGCGCCGCCGGCGGCTGCCCGGTCAGCGCGTCCTGTCGCTCGGCCACCGACACCTCGTGATAATGCAGGGCGTGCAGCGTCGCGGCGGTCGGCGACGGCACCCACGCGGTGCTGGCGCCGGCGCGCGGATGACCGGCCTTCTGCGCCAGCATCTCGGCCATCTGGTCCGGCGCCGCCCACATCCCCTTGCCGATCTGCGCCCGCCCGCGCAGTCCGCAGGCGAGCCCGATCGCGACGTTGCGCTGCTCGTAGGCCTCGATCCAGGGCGTCGCCTTGATCGCCGCCTTGCGCACCACCGGGCCCGCGCGCATCGCGGTGTGGATCTCGTCGCCGGTGCGGTCGAGGAACCCGGTGTTGATGAACACGACGCGGTGCCGGGCCTCGGCGATGCAGGCGGCGAGGTTGGCGCTGGTGCGCCGCTCCTCGTCCATGATGCCGAGCTTGAGCGTGCAGGGGGCGAGCCCGAGCACGGACTCCACGGCCGAGAACAGCGCCTCGGTCAGCGCCACCTCGCCGGGTCCGTGCATCTTCGGCTTGACGATGTAGACCGACCCCGCGCGGCTGTTGCGGGGACGATCCTCGGCGCGCAGGTCGTGCAGCGCGATCAGCGCGCACAATGCGGCATCGAGGAACCCCTCCGGCACCTGGTCGCCGTGCCGGTCGAGCACCGCGTCGGTCATCATGTGATGGCCGACGTTGCGCACCAGCATCACGGCGCGCCCGGGAAGCGTCAGCGTGCCGCCGCGCGGCGTGCGGTAGGTGCGGTCGTCGGCGAGGCGGCGCTCCACGGTGTGCCCGGCCTTCTCGAACCGCGCGGTGAGCGTGCCCCGCATCAGCCCGAGCCAGTTGCGGTAGACCAGCACCTTGTCCTCGGCATCGACCGCGGCCACGCTGTCCTCGCAGTCGATGATCGTGCTCAACGCCGCTTCCAGCACGATGTCGGCGAGGCCGGCGGGGCTGTCGCGACCGATCGGATGGGCACGGTCGATGCGCAGCTCCAGATGCAGCCCGTTGTGCCGCAGCAGCACGATCTCCGGCGCCTCGACGGGACCGACGAAGCCGGCGAACTGCTCCGGCCGCGCGAGCCCGGCGACGCCGTCGCCCGCGAGATGCGCGAGCAGCGCGCCGTCCGCGCTGGCGTAGCGCACGACCTCGGCATGAGGCGCGCGGCTGCCGTCAGGGCGCTTCAGCGAGGCCACGGCGTCGAGCAGGATCGAGGCGGCACGCACCACCTCGGCGCCGCGCGCGACGTTGAAGTCGTCTCCGCGCGCCAGCGCGCCCGCCTCCTCGACCGCATTGGTGCCGTAGAGCGCGTCGTACAGGCTGCCCCAGCGGGCGTTGGCGGCGTTCAGCGCGTAGCGCGCGTTGGTCACCGGCACCACCAGCTGCGGGCCTGCCAGCCGCGCGATCTCGTCGTCGACGTCGCGGGTCTCGATGCTGAACGGTGCCGGCTCAGGTACCAGGTAGCCGATCCCGCGCAGGAAGCGGACCTGCTCCGCCGGGTCCGGCTTCTCGCCGGCATGCGCCTGGTGGTATCGGTCGATCTCGTCCTGCATTCGGTCGCGCTCGGCGAGCAGCGCGCCGAGACGCGGGGCCAACGCTGCGAGCAGGTCGGCGAAGCCGGCCCAGAACCGGTCGGTGGTGATGCCGGTGCCGGGCAGCGCCTCGTCGGCCACGAAATCGGCCAGGGTGCGTGCTACCCGCAGGCCGGCCAGACCCACGTAGTGCCCGGCCGTGCGAGCAGAGCCATCCATGTTCGTGTTCTTCCGGCGTAGTTGAAGGCCGAGCTTGGTCCGTCGGACTGGGACCTGGAAGCCCCCGGGTCTGCGGTCTCGGATGACGGTTTAGTGCGCGCGCCGGTGCTGGGCATCGCCGCGGCGCTCCGGCGCCGCCGCGATGAGGGTTCGACGCGATCTGTGAATCGTGTAAAGCCCGGCGATGCGTCGCGCGATAATCGACCCCAGGATCGGCCAGCCGATCCGTCGCCCGCGCAAGGGATGCGGCGCGCCGGCTGTTCCGAGATCAACCTCGCCCTCGCCGAGCGGCTGCGCCATCGAACCGGCTGCCGCAGCCGTGCCTTCCCGCCGCTCGACTACCGGCAGTCGCTGGACGTCAACCGCCGGCTCGGCGCGCCCATGAGGTCGCGGTGGGGAATGCGCTGATGTCCGCCCTGTCGCGCATGGTCGGCACGCCGAGGCTCGCCCGCCCGGCCGCAGCACTCCGGGGCACCCCGGAGCGTGTCGCGCTGGCCGTGGGCGCCGCGCTGCTCGTGTTCAGCTACGGTGTCGGCATCCTGCACAACCAGTCTCGGCCGGGCGCGCAGGCGCTGTATCCGCTGGGCTGGTGGGGCTGGTTCGATCAGGGCCAGTATCTGCGGTCGCTGCGCGCCTTCGCCGCGCTCGACCTGCGGCCGAGCGAGCACTGGTACCCGCTCGGCTACCCGCTGCTGGGCGCCCCGTTCGCCTCGGCGCTGCCGAGCGAACCGTTCCTGCTGGTCGACCTGGCCTGCCTGCTGGCGAGCTTCGCGGGCTTCGTGGCCTTCGCGCGCGGCTGCCGCATCGGGGTTCCCGGGGCGGTCGGCGCCTTCCTGCTCGGCACGCTCGGCAGCCAGTCGGTGCGCGAGAACTGGGTGATCCCCTGGACCACCACCCCGGCCTGCGCCGCGATCTGGCTGTTCCTGGCGCTGTGCGTCCGTCACCTGGACGCGGCGGCGGATGAGCCTCAGCCGGCGCGCCGGCGCCGGCTGCTGCTGGCCGGACTGCTGGCGAGCCTGATCGGGCTGTTTCGCCCGAGCGACCTGCTGCTGCCGGCGGTGGCGGCCGTGCTGCTCGGCGCCTGGAGCCTGCGCGACCGCACCTGGCGATGGACCGACCCGCTGCTGCTGCTGCTCGGGGGGCTGCTGCCGCTGCTCCCGTATGGCCTGCTCTACCTGCGCATCTACGGGCTGCACCCGACCGCCTACATGGTGAACTCGCGCGGGATGGGTTTCCAGTTCGGCGAGCTGCCGATGAAGACCGAGCTGCTGCTGATCGCGCCCAGGCCCTGGTTTTCTTCCGGCAGCGGCCTGCTCATGCGGCTGCCCTGGATGGTCGCCGGGTTCGCCGGCATGCTGCTGCTGCCCTGCCTGCAGCAGCGCGTCGCGCGACGCGGCCTGACGCTGCTGACGGCGATGATGCTGGCCTACATGGCGCTGTTCTTCAGCTACGTCGACCTGCTGCCCAGCGGGCTGTGGACCTACAAGAACGTGCACTACTTCAAGTGGCTGCTGCCGGGCTTCGCGCTGCTCGGGGTCGTGTTCCTGCGCGCGCTGCGCCGTGCGCCGCGACGCGTGCCGATCCTGGCGCTGCTCGCGGTCGTGCTGCTCAGCGCCGTGCGGCTGGTGCCGGTGCCGGCCGCCGGCGGCGCGGCGCGGCTGCTGCAGTACCCGGGCGCACGGCCCGATTGGTCGGACGCGTATTTCGGTCATGCCCGCCTCGCCGACGCGCACGGCGTGTTCGAGAACATCCTGACCATGCGGATCCTGCCGGACGACCAGGGGGTGCGCGTGCTCTCGCTGTCACGCCCGTTCCAGGGCCGCCCGCTCTGGCTGCAGCAGGCCGGCCTGAGCATCGCGCCGGACCGGGTGCCGCGCGCCTGGGCCGAGCACGTCGCGTTCGGCTGGCCGTGCTGGCTGCCGCCGTACGCGTGCGATCACCTCCGGCCGCCGCATTGACCCGCCTGACGCCGGCGCAGCCTTCCCGTGCTCCGCCGATCGCTCTACCGTGCCGGGCATGGCCGGGTCACGCGAATGCCGGGGGGAGCTGACGATGGATGCGGACGCGATCGCCGAGGCGCTGTCGACGGCCATGCTGCACAGCGACATGGCGATGGTGCTGTCTGATCCGCGCCTGCCGGACTGCCCGATGATCGCCGCCAATGCGGCCTTCTCGACCCTGTCGGGCTACGGCCGCGACGAGATCATCGGCCGCAACTGCCGCTTCCTGCAGGGCCCCAACACCGACCCGCGATCGAAGCAGCGTATCCGCACTTGCGTCGAGGCTGGGCAGGGCTGCGTCGAGTGGATCGTCAATCACCGCCGTGACGGGGCGATGTTCTGGAACCTGCTGTTCATCTCGCCGGTGCGTGACGCGGACGGCGAGCTGGTGTTCTTCTTCGGCAGCCAGCTCGACATCACCAGGGGCATGCCGGAGGGGATGGACGATTTCAGCCTGGGACGCGCCCACGTGGTGCCGGCGCTGGAACACGAGTTCCACACCCTGCTGCATGAGATCGTCGAGCGCACCGGCCAGGCGGAGCACGCGGCACCGGTGCTGCGCGCCCAGGCGCTGGAGCGCATCGTGACCGCGGCGCGTCGGCTGGCGGAGATCTCGACCAGCCTGGCGCCGGGCGCCTAAACTCGGTCGCCCAGCTCGGGCGCCTAACTCGGGCGCCTAGTCCCGGGGCCCAGGCGGCAGGGGATCGTCCGCCGGGACCGGAGCGCCGGGACCGCTCGCTCACGGCAGCAGGCGAGGGTTGCGCCAGCCCTGCACGCCGTCCACGGCCACCACCGCGTTGGTCCGGCCGGCGACCGCTGCGATCGACAGGATCGCCGGACGCTCGATCTCCAGGCGCCAGCCCGACCGCAGCAGCGTGCCGAAGAGCGCTCCCTCGATCTGCCGCGAGTGGGTCCCGACCACCAGATAGGCCACCTTCTCGTCGAGGGTGGCGAGGCACTCCGCTATCAGCGTCGCCTCGCCGCCCTGGATATCGACGTGCAGGAGGTCGATCCGCGGGAACGGCGCGGCGAGCTCGGCAAGCGGGAGCATCGGCAGTGCGTCGTGGCTTTCCGCCTCCGACGCCGCCCGGCACTGCTCGTCCGTCGCGGCGAGGATCGGCTCCAATCCCCATTCGCCGCCGCCGCGCTCCTGTCGCGGAAACAGCGCGGTGCCGGCCCGCCCGGCGGCGACGCCGTGATGCAGCGTCACCTGGGCGAGGTCGAAACCGTTCACGGCACAGGTCTCGCGGGCAAACTCGAGATGGCCGGCATCGCCCTCGATGCCGACCAGTTGCGTCTCGAGACCGGCCCGACGCGCCGCGGCACCGGTGTTGTTCATCCAGCATCCCCAGCCGCAACCGAGCTCGATCACGGTGAAGCTGTCCCGCGCCAGATCCACCGCGCGCAGCGCGGCGGCCCACTCGGCGATGTCGGCGTGCCAGTTGGCCGGGATCGGGATGTCCTCGACCTGCCCGCCGCGTGGTCCCAGCGAGACCGGGAGAACGTCGGCATCGACCAGCACGCCGAGGAAGTTGCACACGTGGCCCGGACTGGATTTCAGGTCGGGCACGGCGTGACGCTGGATCACGCCCAGGGCGTCGAAACTCGCCTGGTAGTGGAAGAACGGGCTCCGGTCGTTGGAGGTGAGAACGGCGTGCTCGTTCTCGAGCCGCTCGAGCTTCTCCGAGAGCTGCCGCCGCTCGGCGAGCAGGGCGGCGTGCGCGTCGCGGAACCGGCGCAGTGCCGGGACGTGCGAAGCCGCCCGGCGGGTCCAGCTCGTGGTCATGGTGCCGAGCCCTGATCCGCGGCAGGCCGATCTGCGGACAGCCGAGATCGCCGGTTCGCGCCGCTCATGCTAGCCCGGCTGCAGCAGCACCCGGTAGACAACCTGCCAATACGGTGCGGCGAACAGGATCACGCTCGCGGCGATCCCCGTCAGCACCACGAACGAGGTCAGCGACCAGAAGCCGTGCAGGCGACGCTGCCGCCAGGCATAGATCGAGCCGCCGGCGAGCCAGAGCCAGATCAGTCCGACCACTACGAACAACCAGAGATACATCGGCTTCCTCGAGGAACGCTGGGGTCAGTACTTGCCGCCGTCGGACAGCTGCACGTAGACGCGCTCGGCGAAGTGGGTCAACTGCCAGGCGCGCTGGCTCGGCTGTATGGTGCTGTCGCTGGCCACGATCGGGCAGTACGCCGCGGTGAGGCTGTTGACGATCTGGTCCTGCTCAACCGACGGCGCCGCCGCCCGCACCTTGGGCAGGATCGCGTCCACGCTCTGCAGCAGGTTGGACGCATGTGTGCCTTCCAGCAGGGCGCCGATGCCGGTCGACCTGTCGGCGACCACGCGCTTCATGTCCGGCTGCTCGACGTCCGGGCAGCCGTTCGGCCGCTTGCCGTTGAGCAGGGTCGAGGTGTCGGTGCGCAGCAGCGACACCAGGAACGGCGTGGCGTTGGCCGGCGCCCGGTTGCTCCAGTTCTGGCGCACGTAGTTGGTGACGTCGGCGATCTCACGGTCGCTCATGTTGGAGCCGACGCCCGGCATCACCGCGTAGCTGCCGTGCGCCTCGAGCCCGCCCAGCACCACGCGAAGCACGGTCTGCGGCCCGTAGGCGCGGACCATGCCGTTGCCGTCGAGCGCCGGGATCTTGTCCTTGATGCCGTGGCCGTCGACCTGATGGCAGGACGCGCAATGGTTCAGGTAGACGGCTTCGCCCGCCGCCATGCGCACAGAGCGGTACTCGGAGCTGCGCGCCTGGTAGCTCGGCGTCGGCGCCAGCGACTTCAGGTAGGCGGTGATCGCGTGCAGGTCGGCGTCGGTCAGCTTGCTGGTGCTGTATTCGACCGTCTCCCACATCGGCCCGGCGACCGTGCCCATCTGCTCAGAGTGGCCCTGCTTGAAGAACTGGACCATGTCGTCGACGGAGTAGCGACCGATGCCGCTCAGGTTGTCCGGGTGCAGGTTGGGCGCGTACCACATCTCGATCGGGCCGCCCTGCACCGAAAGCGCGACGGCGGTGTTGCCCAGGAAGTTGCGGTTGTTGTGACAGGTGCCGCAATGCTCCAGCCCGTTGACGATGTAGGCGCCGCGGTTGACCTCGTCGGACTGCTTGGGATCGGGCTTGAAGTACTCGCCGGGCACGAAGAAGGCGTCCCACAGCGCGATCGCCGGGCGCAGCGTGAAGGGGAACCAGATGTGGTTCGGCTGCCGCGGCGCATACACCGCCGGCACCGAGAACAGGTACGCCTTGATCGCCAGCAGGTCGTCGCGCGAGACGGTGTTGTACCAGGGATACGGCATCGCCGGGTAGATGCGCTGGCCGTTCGGCATGATGCCGTGCCGCATCAGGGCGATGTACTGGTCATCGGTCCAGTTGCCGATGCCGGTTTCCTTGTCGGAGGTGATGTTCGGCGTCGAGATCACGCCGAACGGCATGTTCATGTACTGGCCGCCGGCGAGGTTCTTGCCGCCGGGCGCGTTGTGGCAGCCGGCGCAGTCGCCCATGTCGGCGAGGTACTTGCCGCGGGCGACGATGTCGTCCGGCGCCGCCGCCGCGGCGACCGGTATCGTCAGCGCGCCGCCCAGCAGGGCCGCCCGCAGCAGGCCCGCCCGAAACAGCGTGGACAGGCGGGTACGCGAAGTCGGTCTGCTCATGGCCTGGCTCCATCGGGCGCCGCCACGCTGGCTTGCCGGTTCACGGACGGGCCGATGAGCTCCGGGTAGGCGGCGAGATCACTGGCGCCGTAAAGCGGTTTATATGCTCCCTGGTGGCAGGTGGCACAATTGATCTTGGCCACATCACCCAGCGGACCGAGGCTCGCACGCGGAAACGTGCTCGTCAGCGGCACCATGTAGTCGTTGTTCAGGGCGCGGGTCATCTCGATCCCGTGCCAAGCGGTCACGCGCGCCGGCGTGCCCTGGTCCCACGACGAGAAGTCGCGCGAGTTGTGACAGTAGGTGCAGCCCACTCCGAGCGAGTTGGCGAAGTGCGCCATCAGCGCGTAGGTCTGGTCGGTCTGCTTGATCGACTGGCGGTTGCCCGAGGGCAGCGCGGTGGTCCCGGTCACGCGCACCGTGTCGGCCCGCAGCAGCAGCGGCGTGAACGGGTCGGACTGCAGCGAGGTCTCGGCGGCCGCCTGCGACACGCCGACATAGCCGGTACCGGACTCCGCGACGCCGTGCGAGGGCACCGGGGTGATGAACCACACCGCCTCGGGCACCGCGCGGCCGCGATGGCAGGTGTTGCAGGTGACGCCGGTGGCGCCGACGTGGCTCTTCCAGTTGGTGTTGATAAAGCGGGTCATCTCGATCATGCGACGCGCGACCTGCTTGGTGTAGAGCAGGTCCTCGGCCGGATTGACCGCGGAGTGGCAGAACGCGCATCCGGTGGCGGGCGCGATCCAGCTCGGGAAGGCGCCCATGAGCCGCAGGAACTCGTTGGAGTCGACGTCCTGGAGCACCCGGATGTTGCGGTAGAACCGGGCCGAGGAGACGCCCGATGGGGTCACCGCCGGCAGCGGCTGGAGCTGGCGGTGGTTGGCGACGTCGCTGGCGGCCACCCGCGGGTTGTAGAACTCGATCATGCCGGTGCCGCGGAAGCCGCGCTGGACACTGATCACCGGGATGCCCTGGAGGGTCGAGAAGATGCCGACCACCAGGAGCACGGCCAGCACGCCGCCGATGATCCGGCGCGGGTAGCTGGTCAGGAAGCCGAAGATCCCGGCGAGCAGCAGGGCCGCCAGCCGGAACGGTAACGCAAGCAGGTTCATCACCGCAGCACTCCGGTCAGCCGTCCGGGATCGGAGATGTGCGGGTACAGCTCCGGATAGGGTGCGGCGAGGCCGTGCTTCACCCCCCACAGGAACCAGTTGTCGACCACGGTGCCTGTCAGCAGGATGCCGATCCCGCCGGTCGCCGTGCAGAGCACCGCGAACCACCAGGCCCAGCGATGGATCGATTCGTAGCTGGCGTTGAAGCCCATCACCCAACGCCAGAACAGGCCGGCGCGCTCGGCGGCGGTGCCGCGATCGACGGTGAGCTCGATCTCGCGCTCACCGAAATAGCGGCTGACCGCGAGGATGGTGCCGCCATGCATGGCGAACAGCAGCGTCGAGCCGTACAGGAACACGATCGAGAGCATGTGGAACGGGTTGTAATAGAGGTTGCCGTAGCGGATCGACAGCGAAGCCGTCCAGTCCAGGTGCGGGAAGATGCCGAACGGCACCGCCTCAGACCAGCTGCCCATCAGCACCGGCCGGAAGAACCCATCCACCAGGTAGAGCCAGATCGCCGAGGCGAACGCCCACGACAGGTGCGTGCCGAGCCCGAGCGCGCGCGCCCGGCGGTAGGTGCGCACCCACCAGAGCAGGATCGAGGTGGTCAGGAAGAACCCGGCCATCAGCCACCAGCCGCCCTGGTCGAGCGGCGGGATGCGCAGCCCGTAGACCGGCGCCGGCGGCTGCAGGCCGAGCCAGGGCAGCTGGCGGATGAACTGCACCGGATCCCAGCCGACCTGGGCGAACATGTTCAGCCCGATGATCTCGAATGCGACGAAGCCGCAGATGATCGAGGCGAAGCCGAGTGCCCCCAGGTAGAACGGGCCGACCTGGGAGGCGCCGATGATGCCCATCAGCCTGGAGAAGAACGGCTGGATCACCCGGTTCTCGGCGCCGTACTTCAGCGGTGCGCCTTCGTCGGGCGGACCATCGACACCGACCCGGTTGAACAGGTTCTGGTATTCGGTTCCGAACGCAGTGCGATAGTCGAACATCGTTCAGCTCCAGAAAGGCAGGTTGAGCCACCAGTTCCACCATTCCGGCCACCCCCGGGTCCAGAACGGGCCGCTGATGACGATGCAGACCGCGCTCCACAGCCCTGCATTGATGGCGCAGAACCAGCCGAGTCGATGGATCCCGAGCGGCCCGATCGAATACACGATCAGGTCGCGGAAGAAGCTGTCCTCGAAGCCGGACGGCTTGACCAGCTCGTTCGGCCCGGGGTTCAGCGCCGACAGCACCACCGCGCCGTGCATCGACAGCACCAGCGTCGTCGTGAAGAAGAACGTCACGGCGATCATGTGCGCGGGGTTGTAGTGGAACTGCAGGTGCTGGTAGCCGATGTTCGATACCCAATCGAGATGGCTGAGGATGCCGTAGGGGAAGCCGTGTCCCCAGGCACCCATCAGCAGCGGCCGCAGCACCTCGAGGGTGAAGTAGGCGGCGATGGCACAGGCGAAGGCGATCGGCGTGTGCAGCCCCATGCCGAGCTTGCGCGCGATCTCGACCATGCGCAGATCCCACGAGACGAAAGCCCCGAGCGCGCAGAAGGTGATCCACTGCCACAGCCCGCCTTCGCGCAGGGGCGCGAAGCCGAGGCCGTAGCGGAGGTCCGGCGGGGCGATGTTGATCCGCCAGATGTTCCAGGTCGGCCCGATCGCGGCCCCCCAGATGATCAGCAGGGTCCCGACCAGCGTGAAGAAGGCTGTCGTGACGCCGAAGAAGCCGACATAGAAGGGGCCGATCCAGAAGTCGAACAGGTCCCCGCCGACGAGCGTCCCACCACGGACGCGGTACTTGTACTCGAAGTTCAACATCGCCATGGCTGGGCGCTCCTCCTGTCAAGCTGACAGGTTCAGGTCTTCCGCGTCGCTACTGTCCCTGGTTGTCTCTCTGGCACCGGCCTCGGGCTCACCGCGTCATTGCGACCTCTGCGGCAGCGGCGTCATCTGCTGCACCGGCGAGCCGCTGAGGCGGTCGTGGTTGGGACCGTCAAGCCAGTTGAAGCGGTCCGTGCTGAGCAGGATGAAGTGGATCACCAGTGCCAGCGTCAGCAGGAAGATGAAGAGGGTGATCAGCGCCCGGCGCGGATCGAACAGTACCCAGATGCGCCACATGATCTGTGCTCCTCAGGTCAAAGCGGTGAGCAGGTGCCCGGCCGTGTGCAGGCCGTCCAGCATCGCCGTGTGGTAGTTGCCGCCCCATGGCTTCCACAGCCAGGCGAGCAGGTGCGCGACCACCGCGATGCCGGTGAACACGATGAAGCTGGTCACGAAGATGCGGTTGAATTCCTTCGCCTCGCCTTCGGAAAGCCCCGTGAGCACGGAGCGGTTGGGTTCGATCGCCATGTCATTCCTCCTCTAGATCGGTTTGCAGCGTGGGCATGCTCAGGAGACCTCCGCCGGCAGGGCCGGCAACGAGGCCAGGACGCGGGCACGGGTGATCCGGCTTTCGTCGTGCGCGCGCGCTTCCCGTTCGACCTGCTCGCGCAGCTGTCTTGCCGCGGAGATGCGAACGAGGAAGGGTTCGGCCTCGACCCGGGTGTCGAGCAGCGCTGCTGCGTCGCGGTCCCAGTGCACGGCCATGGAGGTGTTGGTCTGCGCGTGGGTCGGATCGATCGCGTCGAGATCGCGTCCCAGCGGCAGCATGTTGAACAGCGCGTCGAACAGCGCGTTGCAGTATTCCTGCACCAGGTAGGTGGCGCCGGCATAGCCCATGAACGGGGTTCCGGTGGAACGGCGGATGATGGCACCCGGGAACGAGGCCGGCACGAACACGCAGCGCGCATTGAGCTCGACCGCGTAGATGCGCTCGTTGCCGGAACCGAACAGCACCAGCGGCGGGCTGCGGCGCAGCGCCTCGCGCACCCCTTGGTTGTCTGGCTTGGCACCGGGCCGGCGCGCAAAGGCGAAGGCGCAGGGGATGCCGAGCTCCTCCTCGAAGAAGCGGCGGATGCCGCGCTCGTAGGTCTCTGTGGCGACCACGGCGAAGCTGCCGGTGGCAAAGAAATCCTGCGTCACGCTGCGCCACAGGTCCCAGACCGCCTTGATCGTGGTCCGCTTCTCGCGCTCGATGAAGGGCTGCGGATCGACGCCGGCGAGCTCGCCTAGCGCCTCGAGGAAGCTGGTGGTCGCAAACACGCCGATCGGCGCCTGCAGGTAGGGCTTGCCGAGCTCCTCGCACAGCTTGCGCCCGAACTCGCGATACAGGCAGACATTGACGCAGGCATCGGCCAGCCGCGGCGTCTCGTCGATGTGCGCCCCGAGCGGGAACACCAGGTTGACCTCGCAGCCGATGCCTTCCACCAGGCGGCGGATCTCGGCGAGATCCGACGGCATGTTGAAGGTGCCGTGAATGGCGCCGATGATGTTCACCAGCGGCTTCGCGCTCGCGGCTGCGGGCTTCTTCCTGGCACCCTTCTTCTGGCCGAACTGCGTCCACAGCCAGTAGATCGCGCGGTCGGCGCACTGCCACTGGTCCTCGTCGATGGTGCGCGGGATGAAGCGCAGCAGGTTCGAGCCTTCCGGGGTGACGCCGCCGCCGATCATCTCGGCTATGCTGCCGGTGACCACGACGCCGGGCATGGAGCGGTCGCCGACGCTGTTGGCCTGCTGCATCGAGGCCTCGGTGCCGCTCATCGACAGCGCGTCCTCGGACAGCCCGGTCACGCTGATCGGCAGCTCGTGCGGCGGCAGCCCGTCGGTGTAATGCAGCACCGCGGTCACCGGCAGGTTCTCGCAGCCGACCGGGCCGTCGATGATCACCCGCAGGCCGCGCGCGGCGGCGAAGGTGTAGACGGCACCCCAGTAGCCGCCGGCGCGATCGTGATCGATCACCAGCATGCGGCTAGCTCCCCATCGCCTGCGCGAGCAGGGCGGGGGCCGCCGGCAGCGGCGTCGCGGCGGCGGCCGGTTCCGGCTTGCTGCCGAAGAACGACACCATGCGCGCGAAGCGCTCGCGGCCGCGCCCCTGCGCCGCCACCACCGATGCCATCGCCGCGATCCCGGGGATGCCGAACAGCGGCCGGCCGGAGACGATGTTGGTGAAGTAGATGGCAGGAATGCCCTGCTCCTTGGCCTTCTGCACCACCGGGGTGGTGCCGATGGCGAGGTCCGGTCTGACCTCGCGGAACGCCGCCACGTCGTTCTCCAGCGAGGCGCGGAACTGCACGTGGGTGCCGCGATGCTCGAGCCACTCGCGGTCGGGGTCGCTCCATTCGGTGCGCGGGCAGGCGGTGCCGACGT
>CAXTNV010000082.1:0-16373 GCA_964245755.1 uncultured Acetobacteraceae bacterium
TCGCGCAGCAGCTGCGCCGCCTGGCCGGCATAGTTGAGCAGCAGCGCCGGCAGCACCACCGAGGTCCAGGCGATGCGCACCGGCCGCCGGCCCAGATGCCCCATGTCGGCGTACAGCGCCTCGCCGCCGGTCAGCGCCAGGAACACGCCGCCGAGCACGACGAAGCTGCCCCAGCCGTGATGCACCAGGAAGCCAAGCCCGAGCAGCGGGTTGAACGCCGCGACCACCTTCGGGCTGCGCAGGATCGCGATCAGGCCGATGCAGGCGATCACCGCGAACCAGACCAGCATGACCGGACCGAACAGGCGGCTCAGCCTGGCGGTGCCGAACGGCTGCACCGCGAACAGCACGATCAGGATCGCCACCGCGAGCGGCACCACGTAGGGCTTGAACACCGCGGTGGCGACGTCCAGCCCCTCCAGCGCGCCGAGCACCGAGATCGACGGGGTGATGATGCCGTCGCCGTAGATCAGTGCAGCGCCGAACAGGCCGGCGGCGATCAGCAGCTTGCCGCGGCTGAGCAGCCCGCCCTCGAAGGATTTGTCGAGCAGCGACATCAGGGCCAGGATGCCGCCCTCGCCGTGGTTGTCGGCACGCATCACGACCAGGCAGTACTTGACCGAGATCGTGACGATCAGCGCCCAGACGATCAGCGACAGGCTGCCCAGCGCGACGTCGGCGCTGATCTTGCCGCCGGCGTCGCCGACGACTGTCTGGAAGGTGTAGAGCGGGCTGGTTCCGAGATCGCCGTAGACGATCCCGAGCGCGGCCAGGCTGGGGCCGGCAAGTGCAGGTCGCGCGCGGGCCTGCTCGTGCTCGCCTTGCGACATCGACAACGTCCTTCGCTCAGGGAGACGGCCCTCATGCGGACCGCCGGGTGCGCTCAGACGGTCGCGGTCTTCGCCCGGCCGCGCCGGCGCGAGTCGCTGGCCGGCTCCGCCTTGCGCCCGAGCCCGATCTCCTTGGCGAGGTCGCTGCGCCGCTCGGCGTAGGAGGGGGCGACCATCGGGTAGTCGCGCGGCAGGCCCCAGCGCTCGCGATACTGGTCGGGCGTCATGTTGTAGGAGCTCTGCAGGTGCCGCTTCAGCATCTTGAGCTTCTTGCCGTCCTCCAGGCAGACGATGTAGTCCGGATAGACGCTCTTCTTGATCGGCACCGCGGGCACCGGCTTCTCCGCCGCCGCCGCCTCGCTGACCCCGCCCTTCAGGCCGTTCAGCGCCTTGTAGACCTCCTGGATCAGCGCCGGCAGGGCCGCGGCTTCCACCGTGTTGTTCGACACGTGCGCGCTGACGATCTGCGCTGCCAGTTCCAGTGGTCCCACGGCGTTGTCCGTCATCAAGATAAAACCTGTCACTCTTTCTTGCGGATATAGCTGCGCGCCGCCGTCTTAACAATCACCGGCCCGCTGCAATCTCTGTGCATCTTGCGGATCGGGCCATCCCAATGCTTGCGCAGCCGGATGGCTGCTTGGGCTTGCGCAGCCGGACGGCTGCTTGGGCTTGCGCAGCCGGATGGCTGCTTGACATTGACCCCGCGCGCGATCACACGGCGAAGAAAAGGCAGATCCGATGCCGCGTCTCGATATCGCCGTGCGTGGACTGTTCGCGACGCCGGTGGCCGCCGTGGCGTTGCCAGACATGGCGGCGCGCAACCTCAAACTCTCCGAGATCATCCTGCGCCGGCGGGCCGAGACGGCAGGGGTGCAGGCCTCCAACGCCGGTGGCTGGCACTCCGACCGCGCGATCGCCGAGTGGGGCGGGACGGATGTCGATCATGTGCTGACCTTGGCGCGGCAGATGGCGAACCAGCTCACTGCTGACCGGCAGGGACGCAGGATCAGCCCGAAATGGACGATGCAGGCCTGGGCCAACGTCAACGGCCCCGGCGACGGCAACATCAGCCACTATCATCCGGGTAGTTTCTGGTCCGGAACCTATTACGTCGACGATGGCGGCTGCGCCGACGACCCTGAGCTGGGCGGCGAGTTCGAGATGCTAGACCCGCGCGGTCCCGGTCCGGGCATGTATGCCCCGGCACTCCGTTTCGCCGGCGAGGACGGTGCCTCCGCCGGCGCCGGCGAAACGATACGGCCCAAGCCGGGTCTGCTGATCCTGTTCCCGTCCTGGCTGTTTCACCAGGTCCGCCCCTATCGCGGCGACCGCCTGCGCATCTCCATCGCCTTCAACCTGGGCCTGCCGTCCGCGGCCGGCGCGTAGCCGGCGATGCAGCAATCGAGGGAGCCGACCAGGGATCCCGGCCCGGTCTCGCGTCGGCAACGCGAGATCGCCTCGCTGATCCGCCAGAGCGGCCGGGTGGCGGTGGACGAGCTCGCCGCCCGCTTCGGCGTCACCGCGCAGACCATACGCCGCGACCTCACGGAGCTGTCGGAAGCCCGCATCATCACCCGCACCCACGGCGGTGCGGTGATCGCGTCGGGGGTGGAGAACCTGGCATACGACGCGCGCAAGCTGGTGGCGCACGCCGCCAAGGCCCGGATCGGCGAGGCCGCCGCCCGGCTGATCCCCGACCATTCGTCGCTGTTCATCAACCTCGGCACCACCACCGAGGAGGTCGCGCAGGCGATCGCCGGCCATAGCGGGCTGCTGGTGGTGACCAACAACATCAACGTCGCGAACGCGCTCTACCGCAACGGCTCGATCAGCGTGATCATCGCCGGCGGCACCATACGCGCCAGCGACGGCGGCATCGTCGGCCAGATGGCGGCTGACGTGATCCGCCAGTTCAAGGTCGACATCGCCGTCATCGGCACCTCGGCGATCGACGAGGACGGCACCCTGCTGGATTACGACATACGCGAGGTGCAGGTGTCGCGGGCGATCATCGAGAACGCGCACCGGGTGCTTCTGGTCACCGACAGCAGCAAGTTCAGCCGCGCGGCGCCGGTGCGCATCGGCCGCCTCGACGAGATCGACGTGCTGGTCACCGACCGCCTGCCCTCGCCGGAGATCGCGGCGATCTGCCGCCGCCTGAAGATCGAGGTGATCGAGGCCGGAGATCCCGATGACGACCCCAACGGAAGCGAGGCGCTCCCGCTCGATTGATCGTTCGAGCGCTCGATTTTTGCGCTTGCATGTTCGTTTTTGTTCTGCCCATCATGCTGCGCGAACAGATGCGCCGCAGAACGCACGTCCGCAGGGGAGTTGAATATCCTTGGACTCGGGTGTTTCCGGAGCGGCCTACGACATCGCCATCATCGGTGGCGGCATCAACGGCTGCGGTATCGCCCGCGATGCCGCCGGGCGCGGCTGGCGGGTGTTCCTGTGCGAGCAGAACGATCTCGGCTCCGGCACCTCGAGCGCCTCGACCAAGCTGGTGCATGGCGGCCTGCGCTACCTCGAGCAGTACGAATTCCGCCTGGTGCGCGAGGCGCTGCTGGAGCGCGAGACGCTGTGGGGCATCGCGCCGCACATCATCTGGCCGCTCCGCTTCGTGCTGCCCTATCACCGCGAGTTGCGCCCGCGCTGGCTGCTGCGGCTCGGGCTGTTCCTGTACGATCATATCGGCGGCCGCAAGAAGCTGCCGCCCACCCGCAGCGTGCGCCTCGATCGCGATCCGACCGGAACGCCGCTGCGGCCGCAGTTCCGGCGCGGCTTCGAGTACTCCGATTGCTGGGTAGAGGACTCGCGCCTCGTCGTGCTCAATGCACGGGCGGCGGCCGAACTGGGCGCGACCGTGGCGCCGCGCACCCGCTGCGTCTCCGCCGCGCGCCGCGACGGGCTGTGGCACGCGGTGCTGCGCGACGAGGCGAGCGGCGTCGAGTACGAGATCACCGCGCGTACCCTGATCAACGCGGCGGGGCCATGGATCGGCGAGGTGTCGCAGAGCGTGATGCGCGACAACAAACGCGCGCCGGTGCGGCTCGTGCAGGGCAGCCACATCGTGGTGCCGCAGCTTTACGACCATCCGGGCTGCTACATCTTTCAGAATGCCGACAAGCGCATCTTCTTCGTGATCCCCTACGAGCAGCACTTCACCCTGATCGGCACCACCGACCGCGACTACGCCGGCGACATCGGCGCGGTGCACGCGAGCGCCGAGGAGATCAGCTACCTCTGCGCCTCGGCGTCGCAGTACCTGCGGCGCCCGGTCACGCCGGAGATGGTGGTCTGGACCTATTCCGGGGTGCGCCCGCTGTTCGACGAGTCGGGCGACGGCACCGCCCAGGCGACCACGCGCGATTACGTGCTGAAACTCGACGCGGACAGCGGACCGGCACTGCTCTCGGTGTTCGGCGGCAAGATCACCACCTATCGCCGCCTCGCCGAGGCTGCCCTGGGCAAGCTGGCGCCGCATCTCGGAGCACCGCACGGCGAGCCCGCGGGCTGGACCGGCCGGGTCAGCCTCCCCGGGGGCAACTTCCCTGCCGACGGCTTCGAGGCGTTGCTGCTCGCCACCCGCCGCCGCTACCCGTTCCTGGGCGAGGCCCACGCGCGCCGCCTGCTTCGGGCATACGGCACTTGTGTCGCGGACATTTTGCAGGACGCGGACAGCATGGCCGATCTTGGCCGGATATACGGTGCCGACCTGACTGAGGCCGAGCTGCGCTACCTGGTGCGCACGGAGTGGGTGCGCACCGCGGCCGATGCGGTGTGGCGTCGCAGCAAGCTGGGCCTGCGGCTGAGCACGGACGAGATCGCGGCGATCGACGCGGCCCTGCTGCCGATGGCGCCGGCCGAGCCGCCGGCGGCGCTGGAGGAACAGCTGTCGTGAGCCTGGTGCTCGACCGGGTTGGACTGACGATCGGCCGGGACGTGATCATCGACGACGTCTCGCTCGAGTTCGAGCGCGGCACCATGAACGTGCTGCTCGGGCCGACGCTCGCCGGCAAGACCACGCTGATGCGGCTGATGGCCGGGCTGGACAAGCCGAGCCACGGGCACATCCACGTCAACGGCCGTGACGTCGCGCGCGTGGCGGTGCGCCATCGCTCGGTGGCGATGGTCTACCAGCAGTTCGTCAACTACCCCTCGCTGTCGGTGCGCGAGAACATCGCCTCGCCGCTGCGCGTCGCCGGCCTGCCCAAGGCCGAGATAGAGGCCCGCATCGCGGAAGCCTCGCGGGTGCTGCGGCTGGAGAGCTACCTCGACCGGCTGCCGGCGCAGCTCTCCGGCGGCCAGCAGCAGCGGGTCGCGATCGCGCGCGCCCTGGTCAAGCGCGCCGACCTCGTGCTGCTCGACGAGCCGCTCGCCAACCTCGACTACAAGCTGCGCGAGGAGCTGCGCGAAGAGCTGCCGCGACTTTTCGCCGCGAGCGGCGCGATCCTGGTCTACGCCACCACCGAGCCGACCGAGGCACTGCTGCTGGGCGGCACCACGGCCACGCTCTGGCAGGGCCGCCTCACCCAGATCGGAGCGACGCCGCTGGTGTACCGCCGGCCGGGCAACATCGACGCCGCCCGGGTGTTCTCCGACCCGCCGCTGAACGAGCTCGCGGTGACCCGACGCGGCCGCGAGGCGGTGCTCGACGACGGCCGGCGCGTCGCCAGCGCCAGCCTGCTGCCGGAGCTGCCGGACGGCGCCTACCGCCTCGGCTTTCGCGTCGAGGACGCGCATATCGATCTTCCATCGGGCGATCCGCATGCCTTTCCCGGCATCGTCTCGGTGACCGAGATCAGCGGTTCGGAAAGCTTCGTGCACGTCGATCTCGGCTTCGCTGCCTGGGTCGGGCTGGTGCGCGGCGTGCACGGCTGGGAACCCGGCGCCAAGGCGGAGATCCGGGTGGATCCGGCGCGCATGTTCGTGTTCGCCGCCGACGGCAGCCTGGTTGCGGCTCCCGCGGCGCCGGCCGACATCGCCATGCCGCAAGCAGCCTACGCGGGCTGACCGACACGATGGCCAGCATCACCCTCGACCACGTCGCCCACGCCTACGACGCCGCCGGGGGCGCGCGCCGCTACGCGCTCAAGCCGATCGACCATGTCTGGCGGAACGGCCGCGCCTACGCCCTGCTCGGCCCGTCCGGCTGCGGCAAGACCACGCTGCTGAACATCATCTCCGGGCTGGTGGTGCCGTCCGACGGCCGGATCCTGTTCGACGGCGTCGACGTGACCCGCACCGCGACCGAGAAGCGCAACATCGCCCAGGTGTTCCAGTTCCCGGTCATCTACGACACCATGAGCGTCGCCGAGAACCTCGCCTTTCCGCTGAAGAATCGCGGCATGAATCGCGCCGCGATCAACCGTCGCGTGGCCGAGATCGCCGACCTGCTCGAGCTGCGCCCGGTGCTCGGCAGGCGCGCGCGCGGGCTGACCGCAGACGCCAAGCAGAAGATCTCGCTCGGACGCGGCCTGGTGCGCTCCGACGTCTCGGCGGTGCTGTTCGACGAGCCGCTCACCGTGATCGACCCCGCGCTGAAGTGGGAGCTGCGCTCGAAGCTGAAGGCGGTGCACCGTGCGCTCGACCTGCTGATGATCTACGTCACCCACGATCAGGTGGAGGCGCTGACCTTCGCGGACGAGGTGGTGGTGATGAATGACGGGCAGGTGCTGCAGATCGGCAGCCCATCCGAGCTGTTCGACCGGCCCGCGCACCGCTTCGTCGGCTACTTCATCGGCTCGCCGGGCATGAACTTCCTCCCCGCCGCCATCGACGGCACCCGCGCCCACGCCGGCGGCGCCACGTTCGACCTCGGCGAGGCGTACGCGGTGCCGGATGGTCACGCCGTGGAGCTCGGCTTCCGGCCGGACTACGCCTTCCTCAGCCAGAGCGGCGGCATCCCGGTGCGGGTGCTGCGCATCGAGGATCTCGGCCGCAGGCGCCTGGCCCGCATCGGCATCGGACCGCACCAGGCGATCGCCACCCTGCCGCCGGGGGTGACGCTGTCCGGCGAGATGGCCGGGCTGGTCATCGAGCCGCATCACCTGCACGTCTACATGGACGAGCACCGCGTCGCGGCACTCGGGGAGAGGGCCTATGCTTGACAAGCCGCTGAACAACCGCGCTTGGCTGTTCGTGATCCCGGTGCTGGCGTTCGTGCTGTTCTCCTCGATCGTGCCGATGATGACGGTGGTGAACTATTCCGTCCAGGACACCATGGGACAGAACCAGTTCTTCTGGAACGGGCTCGCATGGTTCCAGAACCTGCTGGATCCGAGCACCGACATCGGCGGTCGCTTCGCCGGCGCGCTGCTGCGCAACCTGGTGTATTCGGTGGTGGTGCTGCTGATCGAGCTGCCGCTCGGCATCGCCTGCGCGATCTGCATCCCGCGCCGAGGCTGGAAGGTAGGCGCGACGCTGGTGCTGATCGCGCTGCCGCTGCTGATCCCCTACAACGTCGTCGGCACCATCTGGCAGATCTTCGCGCGCCAGGACATCGGCCTGCTCGGCGCCGCGCTGAACCGGGTCGGCATCGCCTACAACGACACCCAGGACCCGACCTCGGCCTGGGCCACCATCGTGATCATGGATGTGTGGCACTGGACCGGCATGGTGGCGCTGCTCTCCTACGCCGGGCTGAAATCCATCCCCGCCGCGTTCTACCAGGCGGCGCGCATCGACGGCGCAAGCCGCTGGTCGGTGTTCCGCAACATCGAGCTGCCGAAGCTGCAGAAGGTGCTGGTGATCGCCGTGCTGCTGCGCTTCATGGGCAGCTTCATGATCTACACCGAGCCCTCGGTGGTCACCGGCGGCGGTCCCGGCTCGGCGACCAGCTTCCTCTCGCTCGACCTGGTGAAGATCGCGCTCGGACAGGTCGATCTCGGCAACGCGGCGGCGATGTCGCTGGTCTACAACCTGATCACCCTGTCGATCTGCTGGGTGTTCTTCACCGTCATGACGCAGATCGAGCGGCGGGGAGGCGGCTGATGCGCATCCAGGGCCGCAACGTCGGCATCGCCCTCTACCTGCTGGTTCTGTTCCTGCCGATCTACTGGCTGCTGAACATGAGCTTCAAGACCAACGGCGAGATCATGTCCGGCCTGAGCTTCTGGCCGCACGACTTCACCGTGGCAAACTACCGGCACATCTTCACCGACCCGGCCTGGTACAACGGTTTCCTGCACTCGCTGACCTACGTGGCGCTGAACACCGTCATCTCAGTGACGATCGCTCTGCCCGCCGCTTACGCCTTCAGCCGCTACCGCTTCATCGGCGACAAGCACCTGTTCTTCTGGCTGCTGTCGAACCTGATGGCGCCGCCAGCGGTGTATGCGATGCCGTTCTTCAACCTGTACTACTCGATCGGCCTGTTCGACACGGTGTGGGCGGTCGCACTCGCGCACTGCCTGTTCAACGTGCCGCTGGCGGTCTGGATCCTGGAAGGCTTCATCTCCGGCGTGCCGCGCGAGATCGACGAGACAGCCGCCCTGGACGGCTACTCCTTCCCGCGCTTCTTCATCCGGATCTTCCTGCCGCTGATCGCCAACGGCATCGGCGTCACCGCCTTCTTCTGCTTCATGTTCTCCTGGGTCGAGCAACTGCTGGCGACCACGCTGACCACCGTGGATGCGAAGCCGATCGTGGCGGTGATGACGCGGGTGTATTCGGCGGCGGGAATGGATTGGGGCCTGCTCGCGGCGGCAGGGGTGCTGACCATGATTCCGGGCGGCATCGTGATCTGGTTCGTGCGCAACCACATCGCCAAGGGCTTCGCCCTCGGGCGCGTGTAGCGGCAGGGCGGAACCATGGGATGGATGGCGTGGACCTGGCAGACGGCGGTTTTCTTCGCCGCGATCCTGCTGCTGCTGGTGATCATGACGCTGCTCGCGATCTTCCGCCCGGAAACGCCACGTCGCGGGATCCTGCGGTTCCCTACCACGCGTGGCGACCGGCTGTTCGTCTCGCTGGTCGGCAGCGCATTCATCTTCATCCTGTGGATCCGAATAACCGGCGGCGGCAACGTCTATTATCCGATCGCCGGCGCGCTGCTGTACAGCGTTGCGATGTTTCGCTACGCCTGACATTAACCGAAGACCGCCAGACCGCAGGACATGCGGCGCGCGGCAAGAGGAGAGGGACGGGACATGAAGAGACGTGAAGTCATCGCCGGGGGAGCCGCGGTGGCGGCGAGCTACGGGCTCAAGGGCACGCCGGCGCGCGCGCAGGCCTTCGATGCCGGCAGGCAGAAGGATGCCGCCAAGAAATGGATCGACAGCGAGTTCCAGCCCTCCACGCTCAGCAAGGATGAGCAGATGGCGGAGATGGAGTGGTTCATCGACGCCGCCAAGCCGTTCGCCGGCATGTCGATCAACACCGTCTCGGAGATCCTCAACGTCCACGAATACGAGTCCAAGACGCTGACCCGCGCATTCGCCGAGATCACCGGGATCAAGGTCAACCACGACCTGATGGACGAGGGGCTGCTCGTCGACAAGATCGAGGTCGAGATGCAGTCCGGCCATCCGATCTACGATTTCTGGATGAACGACTCCGACTTCATCGGCACCCACCCGCGCTACCGCGACATCGTCGGCGGCTCGCTGACCGACTTCATGGCCGGCGATGGCCGCGCGGTCACCAACCCCAAGCAGGACCTCAACGACTATATCGGGCTGTCCTTCGCGACCTTCACCGACGGCAAGCTGTATCAGCTGCCCGATCAGCAGTTCGCGAACCTGTACTGGTTCCGGTACGACTGGTTCAAGCGGCCCGAGCTCAAGGCGCAGTTCAAGCAGAAGTTCGGCTACGAGCTCGGCGTGCCGGTGAACTGGTCCGCCTATGAGGACATCGCGGAGTTCTTCACCAACGACGTCAAGAACATCGACGGCGTGCGCGTCTATGGCCACATGGATTACGGCAAGAAGGACCCATCGCTGGGCTGGCGCTTCACCGATGCCTGGCTGTCGATGGCCGGCGCCGGCGACCGCGGCCTGCCGAACGGGCTGCCGGTCGACGAGTGGGGCATACGCAACGAGGGCGGCCGGCCGCGCGGCTCCTCGATCACTCGCGGCGGCGATGCCAACGGTCCGGCCGCGGTCTACGCGCTGACCAAGTTCGTCGACTGGCTCAAGAAGTACGCGCCGCCGGAAGCCGCCGGCATGGACTTCCTGGAGGCCGGCCCGGTTCCCGGCCAGGGTCATATCGCGCAGCAGATCTTCTGGTACACGACCTTCTCGGAGTCCATGACCAAGCCCGGCTCGCAGGTCATGAACGCCGACGGCACGCCGAAATGGCGCATGGCGCCGAGCCCGCACGGCGCCTACTGGAAGCAGGGCATGAAGCTCGGCTACCAGGACCAGGGCTGCTGGACGATGCTGAAGTTCGCGCCGCTGGAGCGGGTCAAGGCCGGATGGCTCTACGCCCAGTTCACCGGCTGTAAGACGGTGAGCCTGAAGAAGTCGCTGCTCAGCCAGCACCTCATCCGCGAGAGCGACATCCAGAGTCAGGCGATGACCGATCTGGCACCCAAGCTGGGTGGCCTGGTCGAGTTCTATCGCAGTCCGGCGCGCAAGCAGTGGACGCCCACCGGAGTGAACGTCCCTGACTACGGCAAGATGGCGCAGGTCTGGTGGCAGAACGTCTCCAACGCCATCGCCGGGGCCGTGACGCCGCAGCAGGCCATGGACGGGCTGGCGCACGACCAGGATGCGATCATGGCGCGCATCGAGCGCTCCGGGGTGCAGGGCGATCGCGGCCCGGTCATGAACAAGGCGCGCGACGCGGAATACTGGTACAAGAAGGCGGAGACCGACGGACACCTGGCGCCGCAGCGCAAGCTGGCCAACGAGAAGCCGCCCGGGCAGACCATCGACTACGACGAGCTCGTCAAGAGCTGGCACGGGCCGCAGAAGGCCTAGGCTCGAGGCAAGGCGAGGGGCTCCGCCCCTCGCCCCCGCCGGGGGCCCAGCCTTTGCAACCTAGGGAAGGCGGCCGGTGAGCTCGCACATACTGGTCATCGATCAGGGGACCACCTCGACGCGGTCGATCGTCTTCGACTCTGCCCTGAAGCCGGTGTCGAGCGCGCAGGAGGAGTTCCCGCAGATCTACCCGCATCCGGGCTGGGTCGAGCACAACCCGGAGACCCTGTGGGCGAGTGCCCTCGGCACCGCACGCGCGGCGCTGGAGCAGTCCGGCCTGCGCGCGGGCGACATCGCAGCGCTGGGTATCGCCAACCAGCGCGAGACGACGCTGATCTGGGAGCGCGCCAGCGGACGTCCGATCTTCAATGCGATCGTCTGGCAGGACCGCCGCACCGCCGACCGCTGCGAGGCGCTGGAAGCGGATGGCCACGCGGCAATGATCGCCGAGCGCACCGGACTGCGCCTCGACCCCTACTTCTCGGCGACCAAGATCGGCTGGATCCTGGACCGGGTGCCCGGCGCCCGCGCCCAGGCGGAGGCCGGCGCACTCGCGTTCGGCACCGTCGACAGCTTCCTGCTGTGGCGGCTGAGCGGCGGCACGGTGCACGCGATCGACGCCACCAACGCCTCGCGCACCCTGCTGTGCGACATACGCAGCGGCAGCTGGGACGAGGAGCTGCTGCGGCTGTTCGGGGTGCCGGCGGCGCTGCTGCCGGAAATACGCGACTGCGCCGGCAGCTTCGGCGCCACCGTGCCGGACCTGCTGGGCGGGGCGATCGCGATGCGCGGCGTCGCGGGCGATCAGCAGGCGGCGCTGATCGGGCAGGCCTGCTTCGAGCCGGGCACGGTCAAGGCCACCTACGGCACCGGCGGCTTCGTGCTGCTGCACATCGGCGACCGGCCCAAGCCGTCGCGTCACCGCCTGCTGACGACCATCGCCTGGCAGCGACGCGGCCAGCGCACCTATGCCTTCGAGGGCTCGATCTTCTCCGCCGGCGCCAGCGTGCAGTGGCTGCGCGACGGCCTCGGCCTGGTCGAGAGCTCGTCGGAGACCGGACGGCTCGCGGAGAGTTCCGATCCGGATCAGCCGGTCTACCTGGTGCCCGCCTTCACCGGCCTCGGCGCGCCGCACTGGAACAGCCGCGCCAGGGCGCTGATCACCGGCATCACCCGCGGCACCACCAAGAAGGAACTAGCGCGCGCCACCCTGGAGAGCATCGGCTACCAGACGCGCGACCTGTTGGCCGCGATGCTGGCGGATTACGGGCATCCCGCCGAGGAGCTGGTGATACGCGTCGATGGCGGCCTGTCCGCCAGCGACTGGGCCATGCAGTTCCTCGCCGACATGCTGGACCTCGAGGTGCAGCGCCCCTCCTACCGCGAGACCACGGCGCTCGGTGCCGGCTACCTCGCCGGCCTGGATGCCGGCTTGCTGCCCGAGCCCGCCGAGTTCGCCGCCGGCTGGTCCGCCGCCCGGCAGTTCCGGCCGGCGCTGGCGGCCGGCGAGCGCGTGCGCAAATATCGCGGCTGGCGCCACGCGGTCAGGCTGGCGATGCTGTCCCCCGAAGACGAAACCGACGACGCGCGGGCAGACGGGTGACAGGCCGATGCAGATCACCTTCCGCTGCGACCCGGCGCTGATCGACCGGCTGCCGCGACCGGCGCCCGCCCGGGGCTTCCTGCCCGACTGGCTGCGCGAGATGCCGCGCGAAGCCTTCTCCGACCTGCACGAAGGCGAGGTCCGCACCGTCAAGCACTGCCCGCCCTTCGTCGACGCCATGTCGCAGGGCTTCATCATCCCGCTGCCCTGCGACGTCACGGTGGCGGGAGGTCGCCTCTCCTGGGACTGGGACCTCCCGGAGCTCTCGGTGCCAATGCATCCGCGTGCGCCGATCAGCTTCCACGCGCCGGCGCAGCTCGAGGGCACGCCGTTCTTCCGGCCCGGCCAGGTCGTGGTCAAGTTCAACAGCTTCTGGACCATCGCGCTCGAGCCCGGCTGGTCCCTGTTCGTCAGCCACCCGGTCAACCGCGCCGACCTGCCGTTCCGCCTGCTCGGCGGCGTGGTCGACGCCGACCGCTTCCACGACGTCGGCATCCTGTTCCCGGCGGTCTGGCTGGATCCGGACTTCAGCGGCGTGCTGCCGCGCGGCATGCCGGTCGCGCAGTGCGTCGCGGTGCGACGTGAGGCGCCGCGGCTGGTGTGCGAGCCGTTCGACGCCGAGGACCGGCACCGCTACGCCAAGACCGCCCGGGTGCTGCTCACGCAATCCGGCCACTACCGCAGGCAGTACCGGGCCAGCCGTTCAGCTGCCGCGGCCGACGAGATGGCGGCGCAGGGCCTCGAGGTCGAGCCACAGCACCCCAACGCGACCTGAGACCAGGGCCTGCGCAATGCGCCCGAAGCTCTCCGGACGCAGGCGCAATGCGATGCCGTACGCATCGAGCGCCTCGTCGAGCCGGCCCTGCTCCTGCAGCGCGATGCCGAGGTTCAGCGCCGCCTCCTGGAAACCGGGCCGCAGCCGCAGCGCGGCGCGGTAGGCCTGTGCGGCGCCGCCATGGTCCGCGTCGTCCTGGCGCGCCAGCGCCAGGCTGTACCAGGTCTCGGCGCGGGAACCATCGATCGCCAACGCCTGGCTGAACGCCGCGAGCGCGGCCGGCCGCTGTCCACGCTCGATCAGGCACTGCCCCAGCCGATGCGCCGCCGCCCATGATGGCGGATGCGCCCGTGCCGCGCGTCCCAGCGCCGTGCAGGCCGCGTCATGATGGCCGGCCGCGTGCAGGAACTCGCCGAGCGCCAGCCAGCCGGCGGCGTAGTCGGGAAACCGCTCGAGCTCGGGCAGCAGCTGCGCCGCACGGGTATCGCCCGTCTGCAGCAGCCGGATGACGCGCTGGAACAGGCGCGCCGCGTCGGGCGGATCTAACACGCTGTCACGGCTGCGAAATCGCCGAGGCGAACGGACCGGCATGCGCCAAGAGGGCAGTTTTTCGCATGAGATCCGTTACGGAAGGTGATAAGGCTGGACCCGCCGGTTCGACGGCGCCGGCGCCCGGTCGACGACACAGCTTGGGGAGCAGGCATGAGAGTTGCAACCGACGAACGGAACAAACGCAGGATGGCTAGCAGTCCGATGCCCGCGCTCAAGCTATCCTCGGACACCGTCCTGAGCGTCACCGGCGAGCCGATCGAGCAGGCTTCCCTGGTCTTCGACCCGGATTGGTACTTCGAGCAGTACCCGGACGTCGCTGCCGCCGGCATCGATCCGGTGCAGCATTTCCTCAGCACGGGCTTCAGCGAAGGCCGCAATCCCAATCGCTATTTCGACGGCAGCTGGTATGCCGCTGCCTACCCCGACGTCGCGGCACATGGCGAGAATCCGTTCGTGCACTACCTGTTCTATGGCGCGCGAGAGGGCCGCAGGCCCCGCGAGCTCGCCTGAGGGCGCACCCCGAGCCTGCATCCTGGACGATGATGGCACGTTGCACGGCGTGACCGGAGCCAGGGACGAGCCGAACATGAAGCGCGCGCGACGCTGGATCATCCTCGGCACGCTGGCGGTTGCGGCGCTTGGCGCCATCTGCGTCACGCTCGCGCGCCGCCTCGCCGTCCCGGCGCCCTACCGCCTGACGCGCCGCCGGCGCACCGCCGCGATCCTTTACTCGGGGCGGCCATCGCGGATCGAGGCGGCTGCCGACGCGCCCGCGCAGGATCCGACGTCCGCGAAGCACGCATCCGGGGCCGATGACGCGGCCAAGCCCGACCATCCAGGACGCGACGCCGAGACCCCGAGCCAGATCCCGGCGCGCGGCTGGTGGCAGATCGCCAAGCGGGTGTTCGGCGCGATCTCCGAGGACCGGGTGCTCGCCGAGGCCGCGGGCGTCACCTTCTATGCGCTGCTCGCGATCTTCCCGGCACTCGCCGCCCTGGTGTCGCTCTACGGCCTGATCGCCGACCCCCGGACCATCGCCAACAACCTGTCCGTGGTGTCCGGCTTCCTGCCGGGCGGTGGCGTGCAGATCCTGCACGACCAGGTCCAGTCCCTCACATCGGGCCCGTCCAAGGGGCTGGGGCTCGGGGCGGTGGTGGGTCTGCTGACCTCGATCTGGAGCGCGAACGCGGCGATGAAGGCGCTGTTCGATGCCCTCGACGTCGTCTACGAGGAGAAGGAGAAGCGCAGCTTCGTGCTGCGCACCGCGCTGACGCTCGCCT
Source organism: uncultured Acetobacteraceae bacterium (assembly GCA_964245755.1). Lineage (GTDB taxonomy): Bacteria > Pseudomonadota > Alphaproteobacteria > Acetobacterales > Acetobacteraceae > Lichenicoccus. The sequence goes on from CAXTNV010000082.1 coordinate 14,964, forward strand.
TCACCTTGGGCGGCCTGGTGTTCGTGATCCTGGCGATGACCAGCATCGTGGTGCTGCCGGCGGTGCTGCACTTCATCGGACTAGACCAAACCACCGACTGGCTGCTCAAGCTGGCGCGTTGGCCGGTCCTGCTCGTTGTGCTGAGCCTGTTCCTGGCCGGCGTGTATCGCTACGGTCCGAGCCGGCTGAAAGCGCGCTGGCGGTGGGTCAGCTGGGGTGGTGCCGCGGCGACGCTGTGCTGGCTCCTGGTCTCGCTCGCCTTCTCCTACTATGTCGAGAACTTCGGCAACTACAACAAGACCTACGGCTCGCTGGGGGCGGCGATCGGCTTCATGACCTGGATCTGGCTGTCCACGTCGGTGGTGCTGATCGGCGCCGTGCTCAACGCCGAGATGGAGCACCAGACCGCGCGCGACACCACCGAGGGACCGGAGAAGCCGTCCGGGGAGCGCGGCGCGAGCAAGGCCGACCAGGTCGCCACGGCATGAGTCCCCATCGGGCCGCCCCGCATCCGGCTCCGGCACGGCACCGAGGAGGAGCAGGATGACGTCGATTGTGGATGCGGCACCGCGTGCCCGACCGGCCTCGCCGCAGGCGCGGCAGGCGGCGTCGGCCGTATCGCGCGCGGCACTGCTGCTGGTGGTCGGCGTCGCCGCGATCGCCGGCCTGGTGACCGGCGCGGCGCAGGGCTCGCAGGCGGCGTCGTACGCGGATCCCGACCTTGCCCGGCTGCTGCGCGCGATGGCGGTGCTGAAGGCGCTGATCGCGTCCGGCGCCGTCGCCGCGGTGCTGTGGCGGCTCGGCAGCGCGGTGACGCTGCCCTGGTTCGCGGCCTACGCCCTCGCCGCCGCCGCGATGGCCGCGGGACCCGGGCTGATCTGGAGCATGACGCATCTGGGTGCCGGGGCGCTGCTGCTGCATGGCGGCCTGCTCGCCTGCGCGCTGCTGCTCTGGCGCGACCCGGAGATCGGCCGGCGGCTGGCCGCCCTGCTGGCGGCGCGACGCGCGACGCTGCTGATCGATCCGGATCGCTGAGGTGATCAGGTCCAGGCAGGCTTGCCGAGATGGGCGATGCTGGCGATCTCGACCAGCGCGTCTGGCTTCACCAGGCCGCACTGGATGCAATAGCGCGCCGGCTTGTCGCCGGGAAAATACTCGGCGTAGACGGCGTTGAGCGCCGGGTAGTCGGCCCAGTCGCGCAGGAAGATCATGTTGAAGGTCACGTCCGCCATGCTGCCGCCGGCGGTGGCGATGACCCGCCCGATGCTCTCCAGAACGTGCCGCGTCTGCGCGGCCGCGTCGCCCGGATGCACCACCTCGTTGTTCGCGTCGAACGGCAGCGTGCCCGACACGTAGACCACGCCGTCCGCCAGCGTGCCGGGCGAGAACGGCGCAATCGGCGTCGGACCG